>NZ_CP064188.1:0-325318 GCF_015353075.1 Rhizobium sp. 007
GCTAATGCGCTGATATGATTTGTTTCCAGTTCATTACTGAAGTTAAAAAGAGGTTCATTTCCGCAAGCCATGCTTCGGTGACGCGGGTAAGTATTGCGCGAAAAAGCCCGTTTAGAAGGTGCTTAACCGCCTGTTAAGCCAGCGGCCTTGCAAGAAAATGAGAATCGGCGCTAAATGCGGTTTCATTGGCCTCACGGCGTTAAAATCGCATTTTCGAGATTTCCATGAATATGGCACCTACAATTGGTAAAGCAATTTCTGATGTCGACCAGCTGATCATCGGCCAGGCACAGGAACTGTCCGACAAGTTGAAGCAGCATCGCCTGGAAATGTTTCCGCCCCGTGCGATGAAAAGCCTGCGCGAATTCCAGCTTGCCGAGGTGGCGCGTTTCCTTGGCGTCACGAGCGGCTATCTTCGCAATCTTTCGCTGGAGGGCAAGGGGCCCCTGCCGCAGGTGACGCCATCCGGGCGCAGATCCTATACCGCCAGGCAGATGGATGAAATGCGGCTGTTCTTGGATCAGAATGCCAGAGGCAGCACGCGTTACGTCCCGCACCGCACAGGCAATGAACATCTGCAGGTCATCGCCGTCGTGAATTTCAAGGGCGGCAGCGGCAAAACCACGAGTGCTGCCCATCTCGCCCAGCATCTGGCGCTGACTGGCCACCGCGTTCTTGCCGTCGACCTCGACCCGCAAGCCTCGCTTTCGGCGATCCACGGCTTCCAGCCGGAATTCGACGTCGACGAAAACGAGACGCTTTATGCGGCAATCCGTTACGACGACGAGCGGCGACCGCTTAAGGAAATCATTCGCAAAACCAATTTTCCCAATCTCGACCTGGTTCCAGGCAATCTCGAATTGATGGAATTCGAGCATGATACGCCGCGCGTGCTTGCCCAGGGCAAAGCGAGCGACTACGGCCGCATCTTCTTTGCCCGCCTTGACGAGGCGCTGTCTTCCGTCGCCGACGACTATGATGTCGTCGTCATCGACTGCCCTCCCCAGCTCGGCTTCCTGACGATGAGCGCCATCTGCAGCGCAACCGCCGTGCTCATCACCGTTCATCCGCAAATGCTCGACGTGATGTCCATGTGCCAGTTCCTGCAGATGCTGGGCGAGGTGCTGAACACGCTGAAAGGCGCCGGCGGCAACATGAATCTCGACTGGTTGCGTTATCTCGTGACGCGCTACGACCCGCAGGATGGGCCACAGACGCAGATGGTCGCCTTCATGCGCTCAATGTTCCGCAATCACGTGCTCACAAATCCCATGCTGCGAAGCGTGGCGATTTCGGATGCTGCCATGACAAACCAGACCCTCTACGAGGTGGAGCGCAATCAGTTTACCCGCGCGACCTATGACCGCGCCATGGAGGCCATGAGCGCCGTAAATGGCGAAATCGCCGAGCTCATCCATAAGGCATGGGGGCGCAGATGACGGCGCACCGCTTGACAGCAACCAACCGTTCAACCGCCAGGAGGAGAAAGAATGGCACGTAAGAATATCCTCTCGGGCCTGATGGACGATTCCAAGAAGTTTACTGCCGTAAACAGCGAGCCCGTAAACGACCCCGATAAGCAGCAGATGAACTTCAAGGGAATTGGCGCGCTCGGTGCCGTTACCCGCAGTATCGATGCCCTTGCTGCAAGGGCTGACGCTGCGCGCGAAATCAAAGAAAGGCTCGCCCATGGCGAAACCGTGATTGATCTCGACACGGCACTCATCGAAGATTCCTTCGTCAGCGACCGTCTCGGGCACAATGATGAGCAGTTACAGGAATTGGTGGAAGCCATCCGCCTGCGAGGGCAGGATTCACCCATTCTTGTCCGCCCGCATCCGGAAAAGGATGGAAAGTTCCAGATCGCCTTCGGCCATCGCCGCGCGCGCGCTGCCAAGGAACTTGGGCGGCCGGTTCGCGCCGTCGTCAAGAAGCTTGCCGATCGTGATCATGTAATTGCCCAGGGACAGGAAAACTCCGCACGCGCGGATCTCTCCTTCATCGAACGGACGATGTTTGCCGACAAACTCGACAAGCTCGGCTTCGATCGGGAGACGATCATGGCAGCGCTCAACGCTGACAAGACGACCATCTCCAAGATGCTGTCGGTCACCCGGCGCATTCCGGCCGAGATTCTTTCGGCAATTGGCGCAGCACGCGCAACCGGCCGCGACCGTTGGCATGACCTTTCGGCGAAATTCGAAGAAGACAACGCTGCCGAGCGGGCGATGCTGTTTATCGAAACGCCAGCCTTTGAAGCTGCCGAGCCGGATGCCCGGTTCGACATGCTTGGCGCATTCCTCAGCAAGAAGCCGGCATCAGCCGTCCAGACCGCAACGCCGTCTTCGGCCGTGACCCAGTGGCAGCGCAGGGACGGCTCCGTCAAGGCGAAGATCAAGGATGACGGGAAGCAATTCACCATCGCGCTGAGGGCAGGGAAGGCGTCGGCCTTCGGCACCTATATCGCGGATAATCTCGATCGGCTCTACGAGGCGTTCGAGGATAGCAGGACGACAGGAAAGAACGGAGATCATTAGCAAAAGAAAAGGCCCCCGAACGTTGCCGTAGCGGAAGCCCTCTCTGATCTAGACACCCAGAGAATCACATTTCCGCACAACATAGTCAAGAGTCTCCGGCACCTATTTTCGGTGAGCTGATATCTTTTGCCTTGAAGAAGGCGAAGAAAATGGAAAGCGGAAGTGTGACGACGCCTTTTGGGCGGCGGCCGATGACACTTGGCATGCTCGCAAGTCAGGTCACCAGCCAAAAAATTGAGCCAGGCGCCTCAATCGATAAATGGAAAATCTATCGTGCGCTTTGTGAAGCCAAGCCTCTGCTCGATATATCCGACAGAGCGCTCACGGTATTGAACGCGCTTTTGAGCTTCTACCCGAAAGGCGAGCTTGCTGCAGATGACAGTCTTGTCGTCTTTCCCTCCAACACCCAGCTCTCACTTCGCTGCCATGGCATGGCCGAGCAAACGATCCGGCGGCATATGGCCGTCCTCGTCGCTGCCGGCCTCGTGATCCGCAAGGACAGCCCCAACGGAAAGCGCTACGCTCGCAAGAACCGCAATGGCGGGATCCACGAAGCTTTTGGCTTCTCACTCGCCCCTTTGCTTGCGCGCGCCTGCGAAATCGAACTCCTGGCCGCGAAAGTCTCTGCCGACCGCCTCTACATCCAAACGCTCAAGGAACGTCTCACGCTCACCCGCCGCGACATCTCAAAGCTTGTCCACGCAGCGATCAGTGAAGAGCTTCCCGGAGACTGGCAAGCGGTCAACACACGCTTTCACGATATCCTGAACCAATTGCCGCGCGCAGCTGGTGCCCATGCGGTTGCATCCACCTTGGATCTCCTCGACACATTGCGCGATGAAATCGTCAAGCGACTGGAAATACAAATTAAAACGGACAATCTGAGCGCCAATGACTCACAAAATGAGCGGCACATACAGATAACAGAATCCGAATCTAATCTTGATTCTGAAGCCGATGTTGAATCTGGAGCCCCTGAGTTGACTGCAGTAAACTCGCCAATGATCGATCCGGCAAACGACAGCGACGCTGAGCTCCCTCAACCACAGGCAAGAACCAACACCGTATCGACGATATTTCCGCTCTCCCTCGTCCTGCAGGCATGCCCGGAAGTGCGTAGCTATGGTCCTGCCGGAACTATCAGAACTTGGCAGGACCTCATTGCGGCAGGAGCTATCGTCAGTTCAATGCTTCATATCAGTCCCTCAGCATACAGGGACGCTTGCCGTGTCATGGGTCCGCAAGCTGCCTCAGCCGTGCTGGCCTGCATTTTCGAACGGTCGGGGACGATAAATTCAGCCGGCGGTTATTTGCGCGACCTCACGCGGCGCGCCCAACGCGGCGAGTTTGCGATCGGATCGATGTTGATGGCGCTTGCAAGGACACGGGAACATCATGACGCCCATCATTGAGTTGACTGCAGTAAACTCACACTTGACCGGCCCCAAAACGACAGCCCCGCAACCTTCGTCGGCCGACGCCGCATCCACGTTACTTCGGCTCTTCCTCGTTTGCCGGCACGCCCAACGGTGCGGGTTACGGCCCGGTCGGAACGATCAAAGCCTCGTAGGACATAATGCCCGCCGACGCGCTGATCGGCCAGACGCTGCAATCAGTACTTCAGATCCAACCATGCTGCTTCCTCGGATCTGCAATAGGCAAAGTGTACCCGCCTCCTTGATGCGGCAGGAGCGATCAACGGAGCCGACGGTGCGACCCTAAACGGCCTGAGGCAACTGATGGAGTTGCGATAGGATCGAAATTCGGAAGTCCGGCAGGGGTGGAGAAGCCGCAGGAGGCGCGTCACTCGTTCAAGCCCGAGAAATCAAGGCATCGCAAGGCCTGAAACAGGGGCCGCAGTGACCGAACGAAATGTCGTGATTGTTTCCGTTAGATGTTGAATAGTCTGTGATAACAAACTGTTAGAGATCGACTAAACTTGATCTGATCTCCCGGAAATCATGCTGCTATGGTACCTAAACGGGGCCTTATGGTCAAGGAAAGCATGTCGTCTAGCGCCGGAGATCGGCAAGATGCGACATCGAAGCATCCTTGCGGCAAAACCGGCGGGATGGACAGGTCGGCGCCAGCCTGGAAGCGGACATCGCTCCAGACGAGGGCCGTCCTTAACGGGTGAGATATTGGATGAAATGCCTGCCGTGAACCGCCGACTTCTCGATATGAGCCCGAACCCCGAATACATCCCGAACGAGCTCTTCGGTCAGAACCGCTTCGGGCGGCCCGGCAGCAACCACGCGGCCGCTATGCAGGACGGCCAGGCTATCGCAGAACATTGCCGCCAGATTGAGATCATGCAATGCGATAACGCTGGTGACCGGAAGCGTCGTGACGAGATCCAGCAGCTCCAACTGATGCTGGATGTCGAGATGATTGGTTGGTTCATCAAGCAGCAGTTCGGTCGGCGTCTGCGCAAGGGCGCGAGCGATGTGCGTGCGCTGACGCTCGCCACCTGACAGCGTGCGCCACAGCTGTAAAGCCTTGGCCGTCATGCCGACCTGTTCCAGTGCCGCATTGACGGCGTCTTCGTCCGTCCTATCCCAGGGGGAGAGCGCGCCTCGATGCGGTGTTCGCCCGAGGCGGACAACATCCTTCACCGAAAGGTCCGCATCGGTTGTCGCTTGCTGTTCGACCAGTGCGATACGCTGGGCAATCTCGCGACGCGCCAGCGTGCTGATATCGCTCTCGCCCAGTCTGATGACGCCGCTCTCAACCTGCCGCAGCCGGCAGATGAGACGCAGCAGGCTCGACTTGCCAGAGCCATTGGGTCCGAGCAGACCAAGCGTCTTGCCGGGCGCAACATCAAGGCTGACGCCATCGACGATCATTGTGCCGCCGGCGCACCAGGCGACGTTGCGCATCGATATGCTCATACCGGCCTCCTTGCCTTGTAGAGGATGAGGGCGAAGACAGGCGCGCCGAAAAGTGCCGTGACCACGCCAATTGGAAGCACCTGCTGCGGGATGATCGTGCGCGAGACGATATCGGCAAGTACCATGAAGATCGCCCCGATCAACGCTGTTGCCGGCAGTAACCGCTCGTGAGCCGGACCGACCAGAAAGCGCGCCGCGTGCGGAATGACAAGACCAACGAAGCCGATCGAACCGACGATGCTGACGACGGCAGCGGTCATCACCGCCGTCAGTCCAAGAAGGGTAAGACGCACGCGCCGTACCGGTACGCCGAGCGCTGCGGCAGAGTCCGTACCGAAGGCAAAGGCATCCAGCACACGTGCGTGAAGCATGCAGATGACAAAGCCGCCGCCGGCAATGGGGGTGACGAGCAAAACATCCGTCCAGCGCACGCCGCTGAGGCTCCCGAGCAACCAAAACATGATACCCCTTGCCTGCTCGGCATTGGCCGAGGTCGTGACGATGTAGGACGTCAACGCATTGAAGAGCTGCGAACCAGCAACGCCTGCCAGGATGATCCGATCGGCGCCGCCGCCTGCGCCTGCGGCCAAAAGGGAGACGAGACCGAAGGCTGCCACCGCACCGAAAAAAGCACCGGTGGAAAGCGTCAGCACGCCGGACCCGATGCCGAGGATCATGATGGCGACCGTGCCGGTCGAGGCGCCCGCCGAAATGCCAAGCACATAAGGTTCGGCAAGCGGATTGCGAAGCAGGGCCTGCAGCATGGCGCCCGTCATCGCAAGAGCCGCGCCGGAACTTGCAGAGACCAGGGCGCGGCTCAGTCGATAGTCCCAGATGATACCCTCATGGATCGGCTTGATTGCGAAGGAGGCGCCGAACATTCGGTTGGCAATAGCTTGCGCAATCGTCCGCAGCGGTATGACGATTTCGCCGATCGACACGGCGAGGCCTATCGCCAATGTCAGTGCAGCCATTGAAAGCAGGGATAAGGCGGCAAAGCCGCCCCATCCGTTACGTTGCCCGGCGTCTTTGCTCACTTCGCCAGTCCAAACTGCCGTATGGCTGCTGCAAGCCTCTCGATGCCGTCGACAAGGCGGATCGATGGGCTCATTGCCTGCGAGTCCATGACGACCACCTGCTTCTTTTCCACAGCGCTGATCCTGCTTGCCACAGGATCGGTGTTCAGAAACGTAAGCTTGATGGCCGGATCGTCGGCAACGTAGCGGCGACGATCCATCCCGGCGATGACGATGATTGCGGGATTGAGGCCGGCGACCGTTTCCCAGCCGACCAACGGCCATTCCTCGTTCGTGGCAATCACGTTCTTTGCCCCAAGGGCCTGCATGATATAGGCGGGCGCGCCGTTGCGGCCGGCCATGAAGGCTTCCCCGTCGACTTCCTTGCTGGAGAACCAGAATACGACCGGGATATCCCTTACCCTTGCCCCGGCAACGGATGCAATCGCCTTATCCTCACGTTCCTTCAGCCTTGCGACTAATGCCTCGCCGCGGTCCTGAACGTTAAAGATCGCGGCAAGTTCGGCGATCTCCTGATAGATGACCTCGGTCTTCAGCATTTCCTTGCGGACACCATCACCACCCGTCGTATTATCCTTGGCGGCGCAATCGGCCGGCGCGACATAGGTGTTGATGCCAAGCTTCGAAAACTGATCGTAGGTTCCAACCGAGCCGTTCGGGCCGACATGCCACTCGAACTCGGCAGCAACCAGGTCGGGGCCGGTTCCGACCACCGCCTCGAAGCTCGGATCATTGTCGGCGAGCCGCTTGATTTTGCTGTCTTCCGCGTCGAATTGTTTGAGCACTGGGCTGAACCAGACAGCCGTGCCCGTGATGCGATCCGCAAGGCCGAGCGACAGCAGGATTTCGGTCATCGCCTGGCCGATCGATACCACCTTGTCCGGCACTCTATCGAAGGTGATGGATCGGCCGCAATTGGCAATTGTCAGGGGGTAGGTGGTCGAAGCGGCAAAAGCAGGTGCAGAAATCGCTGAGGTTGCCAATACCGCGAAGGCAAGGCGCAGAATGAACCGCCGAAGTTTTGGATCGGATGACATGGAAACACTCATAGGGAATTGAGGATGCGTCGGCACGGCGGCCTGATCGCTCCGATGTTGATGGGAAACGCGCAAGGTGGCCGCCGCCATACGGGCGGGCGAGCCGTCCGGCACGACGGGCTTACCTGCAGCGACTATGGTTTATTGAAAAGAGCGATCCGTTCCGTCTCACGCGGAAGGGGTCTGCGCCGATTAGGGGCGGCAAAAGAAATCATCTCGTCTCCTGTTCCGGGCAACCCCGCCCGTTCAATTGGATCTCTCTTTGACGGCAGGTCTCCTGGCTCGCGGATATACACCGGACCATCTGCCTTCCCGTGAGAACGAGCTCACAGTGGCATGGCGCTTGGCGCCACGAGGATGATCGGCAATCCGCTTACAGTTGCGGGGGCAGCCACGGTCTTGGTCCCTTTTGGGTCGTCCGCACCGTGTTCCCTATTAATCCCCTCGGAGTCTACTTCGGGGAACCGTCGCGCTCAGTTATGCCGAGCGCAACAGTCACGTCAAGCCGTGGAGACAAGAGCGATCAATGGACGGCGCCTGATCCCCCGACGGCGACGATGCCGAAAGGCAGTCCCTCAACTGGAAGGGTTCGAACCTCTTTCATGGTCTCAATATCGATCATCCGCACAACGCTATGGCGAGGATCGGTGATGGCAATCTGATCGCCTGCAACTGCGAGCCGGGGGCGCGGATCGCGCCAGTGACCATCCTTGCTGTAAGGCTCGGTGACGCTTGCCGACGTCATGATCTGACCGCTTAGAATGTCGATAAGATGCAGTTGCCCGTCTTCGGTCAGTACATAGGCATTCTTGACCCGAGTAGGATCGAGCGCGAAATCGATACGGCGGGTCGGCAGGTCGACCAAGCGATACGGTTCGGTGCCGTCTGGGTCGATCAGGGCAATCTTGTCCTCGCCGTAGTTGCCCAGGAAAAATTGCATCACCTTACTGCCGAGCAAGGTCGTCACTTTTCCCTTCGGCAGCTTGTCGCCATATTCCAGCATTTTAAGTTGCACGGTCTGCTCCTTGCCAGGACGGGCAATCAGGACACCTTCCTCGCAGCCGAAGGCAACGAGCTTTGCCGAGAAGGCTTCTCCGTGCAGCGCCGTGCAGGGCGTGACGTCGCCGACCTGTCTTCCGTTTGCGCTTAGAACACGTAAACCCAGACGTGGCGGCAGTTCATCCGGTTTGGTTTCCGCCTTGGTATCGGGAACCGAGACCAGCATATTCCGCCCCATGGGCACGGCGACACCATGGTGAGGTGCCGTCGCGTCTATGAGCTTTTCGGATGCTGCGCCTTCCAGAAGACCTTCTTCGGAAACGAGCTTGGCTTTGCCTTCCCGATCGTAAAACAATACCACGTCGTCGCCATGCATG
The DNA here is from genome assembly GCF_015353075.1 of Rhizobium sp. 007. Lineage (NCBI taxonomy): Bacteria > Pseudomonadati > Pseudomonadota > Alphaproteobacteria > Hyphomicrobiales > Rhizobiaceae > Rhizobium > Rhizobium sp. 007. The sequence goes on from NZ_CP064188.1 coordinate 8,879, forward strand.
ACGGCGTGGACCGGCCGTTTCCCGTCGAGTGTGGCTTGCAGCAGCAAAGGTGCGGATGTTTCCAGATCGCGATGCTCGCCATGGTCGGAAAGCGTCACGCCGGTTTTGATCACCTGGACGGTATTAGCTTCTGATTGAACGGCAAAAACAGTCTGGCCGGAATGACTGGCGGCCAGCGCCGCATAACCCTTTAGCCCAAACTCGCCGATCTGCTCACCGGTCTTGACGTCGAATGAACGAACCATGGGAGCCGTGTGGTCGGCGATGAACAGGCGCCATGTCTGCTTTTCCTCTTGAGCGGAGGCCGGATTCACCAAGAGGCTTGCTGCAAACGCTCCGGCCATCGTCAATCTGGGTATCATAGGAAATCCCTTTTCTGATATGTAATAACATTACATTCTCTAGCGGAGTTCCAGAAACATGTCCAGGCCGTCGGGGCCGAAGGCGATGTAGCGCTCGAGCTGCCCCCCACAAGCCTGCTGCGACCTATGTCCGACGCCGGCCGCGCGTTGGCTCGGCTCGACGAGCGCATCGCCCGCTCGCCAGTCGGGCAGGGTTTTGTCGAACGCTCGCATTTCGCCGACGCCTGCGCCTCGCTTTGGATCGACGGCGAGCTGGTTCATCTGGAAGACCTGGTGCTGCATGATGCCAGTCATGACATCCGCACGCCGACCCATGAACTGACCATCGCCCGCGACGTTCTGAAAACCCGCCGGCGGATTGCGGCCCAGCCGCATGGTTGGGCGCTTCAGTCCCGAGGGACTGCGAAACCTGCGCGGCCAGGGTCACATCGTCGCCGACGGCGGTGCCAGCGAAACAATTACCGTCGAAGGTGCTGCCGTGGCCGATGGCGAGCCGATACCCGCTGATGAGGCAGTGAACGGAGGAGGGGAGCGGAGCGATGCTTCTGATCCGCTCGCCACAGAGCTGGCGGCGATCGACGCGGTGCTCGCTCGCTCCGAGGCGGCGCTCACACAGGCTAGTGCGCCCAGCCGCGCCGGCGGCCGCGAAAAGGATCCATTCGCTTATGATCTGGATTGGGACGAGGACGAACGGCTCGGCGAATGGCGAGCCGTCCTGCGCGAGCTCGACAGTTCTCCACGCGTGCTGCAGGCGATTGTCGCCCTCGATGCCTGGAATGGTTTGGAGGTCCTGCAGCATGCGCCTTGGCTCGGCCGGCCGCGGGCAGCGTCATTGCTACGTCAGGCCGGCCTGACGACTGGAGGGCATCTGGCCGCGATCAATCTCGGCCTGAAATCCATTCCGGTCGATCGCCGCCGGCATCGCGACCGCGAAACCCCTTTGCTGGCGCTGCTCGCCGCCATCATCGCCGCGGCCGAGCTTGACCTCAATGAACACGATCGGCTGACGCTTGCCCGGCAGTCGATGGAGCGGAGGCTCACCGGACGGCGGACGTCGTCAAAACTGCCGCAGCTGATCGAGCTGGTGATGTCGAGGCCGCTCCTGTCAACCGGCATGGTCGCAAAGGCGATCGACGTCACGCCGCAAACAGCGGTCAGAATCGTCGGCGAGCTGGGCTTGAGGGAGATTGACGGGGAGGGAGAAGTTTCGGGCGTGGGGAGTGGTCTGAGTGGTCGGCATAGGGGCGTGGGCAACGCTGTGACAACCGTGAACAGTGAGTTATCGAGCTGCAGGCTGAACATGCGTAGCAGTGCCAGCGCACCCTAAACTTCTAAAAAGAAAGGGCATTGATTCTGGACCAAGATATGGTCTAGATATCTTACGTTATTGGACCTTTAAGTGGTCCGGAATAGGGAGCAGGCGATGCAGGTGTCCGTTACTGAAGCGAAAGGTCAATTGACAGAGTTGGTTCGGCGTGCCGAAGCGGGAGATGAGGTTATCTTGACCCGGCATGGCCATGCGGCAGTTCGTCTTGTTCCCGTAAAGACGGGGCCTGACAGAAGATCTCGTCGGGCGCTACTCGAGGCGGTTCGTACCGCCGCGTCCACGAAGGCGACGACCGGACCCAACGCAGCGCGTAGCCAGGATTTTCTCTACGGTGCTGATGGCCTTCCGGAATGATCGCCGTAGATACGTCGGCGCTGATGGCGATCGTGCTAGATGAACCTGAAGCGAATTTCTGCATCGGTGCGCTCGAAACCGAAGCCGACCTTCTAATCTCCGCGGGCACAGTCGCGGAAGCTCTCATCGTGTCTGCTCGGCGGAATGTTGGGGAGGAGATGGCACGCCTTATCGACGGGCTGGGCTTCGAAATTGTATCTCTTACGCCCGCTTCTGCGAGGCGGGTCGCCCATGCATATGAAATGTGGGGTAAGGGCGTCCATCCAGCGGGGCTGAATTTCGGGGACTGTTTCGCCTACGAAGTGGCGAAGGAACATGCTTGCCGCCTGCTCTTTGTCGGCGATGATTTTACGAAGACCGATATTGAAAGAGTTATCTGAGGGGCGATGGTGACAGAAGCGATGATATTGCCAGAAGGGTGGGTGATGACTACCGTCGCCAAGATTTGGGCGGTGCGACAGCGTTCGCCGGACCAACACACCGGACAATTTGCCACGAAGTACGTTCGTGCGGCCAACATCACGGCTAACGGAATAGATGTTGCCGACGTATTGGAAATGGATTTTTCGCCAGCGGAGCGTCAGGTATTTCAGTTTCAAGTCGGCGACATCTTGCTTGCAGAGGCGGCCGGCAGCCCCAAGCAGGTAGGGCGCGCGGCAATCTGGCAGGGCGAAATACCCGACGGCTGTTTTCAAAACACCGTTATTCGCGTTCGTCCTCACGCCGTTGTCCCTGAATTCGCCCTGCTCGTTTTTCGGCGTATGGCGGAAGTGGTGCCTTTGGGGAAGTGGCCCCGTGGGGTAGCCGACGGCTCCTCATCACAGACTCAGACCTTTGGCGACGCTGAAGGAAGCCGAAGTCGACATTCATCCAACATTTGTAGGCGTCAATAACAGCAAGCGCGGCAAAACCATCTTTGAGCGATGGTCCCAAGACATCGCTCAGGAGCCGTTGTTCATCGATGATCCCGTGATCGTCGGCCGCGCGGGACACCCCTTCGGAACAGATTAGTCCGACGACTGGATTTTGCTGTTTTCTCGTCCGGGAAACTGACGCCCTGCCTTGCAAGCGCGTGCCGATATTGCCCGTCGCTGGAAAGGATGGCAGACACGCCTCGATCCGGCACGACTGGTCTGTATTGACGCGACTTGGATCAAGACGAACATGGCCCACTCGATGGTTGGGCCCGAAAGGCAAGCGTTTTGCGCGGCTTTTTGCTGGGCACTTTGACTCTGGCCGCCGCCGCTCCATTGTTCCATTCATGATCTACTTTACGAGTGACACCCATTTCGCCGACCCACGTGTGCTACGGATCGATCGCAGGCCGTTCCCCGGTATGGCAGAGCACGACGTTGCGCTGATCAGGAACTGGAATGCCATCGTCGGAAAAGACGACGACATCTGGCATCTCGGCGACTTCATGTCGGCGAAAGGGGGCGACTGCGATCAGCTTCTTTCGATGCTGAACGGCCGCAAGCACTTGATTATTGGCAACTGTGATCCCGAGACGACAACGAAGGCTGAGAACTGGACCAGCGTTCAGCATTATGCCGAGCTCGTTACAGACGCGCATCTTGTCGTGCTATGTCATTTTCCGTTCCGGACTTGGCACAAGATGGGCAAGAACTCGATCAACCTTCATGGGCATTCGCATGGCCGGCTGAAGCCGATGCCCCGGCAATATGATGTCGGCGTTGATGCGCGGGCTCTCCGACCGGTCACACTTGCGCAGCTGCTGTCATTGCCGTGACACTTGCGGTCTCGATCATTCGATGGCGACTGACAATGCCGAAAGGCGCTGCGTTCCCCATCCCTGTTGCGACCGCGTGACACGGATTGCGTTTGGACAGAGCAAATGGTCGTAGCGCATAAATGTCCCGCCCGGGCCTGGTCGAATGAAAGAGCAATCTCCGGCGCCGACGCGGGGGCATGCTGGAAGGCCGCGGGAATGGCGGCCCTCCAAGCAATCAGAAATAATGACTCATGCAGCCTTCGTTGCCTTCACATTTGCCGAAGTTTGCGCAAGCTGGGTGAGCTTCTTGTCGGTGGCTTCCTCTTCCGCGAGGCTTGCCTGAAGGAGAGGGATCGCGTCCTTCAGACCCAGCTGCTTGGCCCAGGCGATCAGCGTGCCGTAGCGGGCGATTTCATAATGTTCGACGGCCTGGGCCGCAGAGATCAGTCCCGCGTCGAGTGCAACAGAGCCCTTGAACTCTTCGATGATCTCTTCGCTTTCGGCGATGATGCCCTGGATCGCCTCGCAGGTCTTGCCACGAGCGGGCTTGCCGATGATCTCGAACACCTGCACGAGCCGCTCGATCTGACTTTCGGTTTCGTCACGGTGTTTTAGGAAACCCGCTTTGCCTTCCTCCGATTGCGCCGCGCGCGCCATCTTCGGCAAGGCTTTGAGGATTTGTTTCTCGGCGAAGTAAATGTCTTTCAGCGTGTCGACAAACAAGTCGTTTAGCGTCTTTGCAGCCATTCTGCTCTCCTATGGTAGGGGGTAAGTGACCAACCTGAACGCGACGCAGCGCGGGATGTTCCGATCAGCTGACAACAAGCCCATTGCGCACCGACATGCGAAACGCAAAACCTCTGCGAGATGACCCGGCTGCCGGTCGTCTTCGGAATGATTGTCCAAGGGCATCACGTTTCACGCGGAACCAGCGCTCACGCAAAGTGTTTCACTGACAACCCATGGAGAGCTCAGATGAAATACTTTTACAGGGTCGTCGGCGCGAAAGGGGAATTGGCAGAGACGAGCTGCGAGTTTGACGGGGTGCAAGCTGCAAAGGCCGAAGCCCGCAACGCTCTTACCGAGACTGCCGCCGGCGGATTGCCTGAAACCCCTGTCCACATGTTGTCGGTCGAACTGTTCGACGAAAACCGCCTGCCAATCACTGAGCTGCGTTTAATCCTAGAGGAAATTAGCAAGGAATGACGCCGCTGAGCGAGCATATGCACAGTCTTGGCGAATGGCGTCACTTGTGCGTGGACATGCAGTGCCTGTTCTTCGAGGCGACGCCATGGCACGTCGAATGGATGAAGCGCGTCTTGCCGCTGGTTGAGGCGGTGGCAGGCCATCATGCCGAGCGGACGGTCTTTACCCGATTTATTCCACCGGAAAACGCAGCCGACATGCCAGGCACGTGGCAACACTATTATGAGAAATGGTGGATGATGACGCGCAAGCAGCTGCCGTCCGGTCTGATAGAGCTTGTCCCTTCGCTTGCCCGCCTTGTGCCGCCTGCTCGGGTCTTCGACAAGGCCACCTACTCACCTTGGATCTGTGGACGGCTCCATGCGACGCTTGCCGAAGAGGGCGTGTCGACCCTTGTCATCAGCGGTGGCGAGACGGACGTCTGCGTATTGGCTGCGGTCCTGGGTGCAATCGATCTCGGCTACCGGGTCATTTTATTGACGGACGCTGTCTGTAGCGGTGCAGATGAATCGCATGAGGCGTCATTGGAACTCCTGGGCGAGCGATTTTCAGTGCAGCTTGAGCTGACGGAAACCGATCGATTTCTGCAGTGCATCTAGTCGACGCTCCTCGCGCTCCGGCCGTACACACAGGAACACGCAAAGGCTGACGTCGATGTCACGGCTTCTCGTCAGGGGGTTTCGTCGTTCTTTCGGAGAATGGCGCATCAGTTCCGGGATAATGCATTGCCATGCTGCCGCACCTTTTTCAACGGTGGGGCTTAGGAAGGGTTTTTCGCCTCGTCGGTCGTTCTGGCGCGGTCAAATTTCTTCCCGCCATTGGGTCGTTTCGCGAAGTTGTGCGTTTACCATCGTAGAAACAGAGCCCGCCAGGAGAGAATTATGACCAAGACCTTTGACCTGTCCAACTTGTCCGATGAGGAACTGGCCTCCCTCATCGATGAGGCAACAACCCTGCGAGACACTAGACGTGCCAGCCGTGAAGGTGAGCGTCGAGTAGGTTCGGATGGTTCGATGGGGCAGGATGTGAGGGCCCCGGATCATGGCGTTATCCCCACGCCCACGCCGCGGGAAGTCAAGGATGAAGGTCAGGCACATGGCGTACCCAAATAACGGCGCCGGGAGCCAGTTATTGCTCGGCACCCACGTCCACGATGCTGGATTTGTATTGCTTGCGCATCGCATCGGCTGACTGACGAACGATTTCAGAAACCTTCAAGAACTGTTGGGCTAAGGGGCTCGTCTTGCGCCAGATCATGCCGATCGTTCGTGAGGGTTGAACGCTCTGAAAGTGAGCGACAGAGACTGACGCCGAGCGCGTCTCTACTCTAACGGCCATTTCGGGGATCAAAGTGACGCCAATGCCGGCGCTGACCATTTGGACCAGCGTCGACAAAGAGCTGCCGTCCAGCAGCTCTCGCGGCAGCGCCGAATGAATGTTGCAGAATGACAAAGCCTGATCGCGAAAACAGTGCCCCTCTTCCAGTAGAAGCAGCCTCATTTCACGCAGGGCCTCGCGGTTGGGTACAGGCTTACCTTCATCCTCGCTTGGTCGGACCAGCACGAAATTCTCCGAAAACAATGGAACCTCGGTCAACGAAGGTTCGGATACCGGCAACGCGACAATTGCAGTGTCGAGCCTGCCTTCCGCCAGTTCATGAACCAGCTTGGAGGTCAACGTCTCGCGCACGTGGATCTCAAGCCCGTCATTTATGCGGGTGAGGTTGCCGATGATCGCAGGCAGCAGGTAGGGCGCGACCGTCGGGATCACGCCTATCCGCAACCGCCCCACCAGCCGGTCCTGCGAAGCGCGTGCTAGGTCTGCCAGTTCATCAACAGAACGCAGGATGTCGCGCACGCGAAGCGCAAAGGCTTCCCCGAAGCTGGTCAGCCGGACTTGACGCGCGCCTCTTTCGAAGAGCTCTGTCCCCAGCGTTTCTTCGAGTTCCTTGATCTGCATGGACAAGGCGGGCTGGGAAATCGCACAGACATCTGCCGCGCGTCCAAAATGGCCTTGTCGGGCCAGCGCCTCAAAATAGCGAAGCTGCTTGAGCGTCAAATTTGTCATAACTTCACCTTATCGCTGCAATCAGAAAATCCAACTTAAATTAATGAAGCAGCTTGGATATAGTGCCCAAAGCAGAGAGGAGATGCGGCCGCTGTCTGACCCGTTTGTGACCGACGGCGGTCTGCAGCGTGTTGATGTCCAAATATCCGCAACGCCTAACGCCGTAAGCTCTTTTCCTGCAGGGACCGTCTTCCACTGGGTCACCCAGTACAAGTTATCGCAAGGGATAAAAACATGGATTCAAAAGTCGAGACCGCGGGCAAGTGTCCGGTTGCCCATACACATACGGCCCATGGCGGTCGGTCGAACCGGGACTGGTGGCCGAACCAGTTGAATCTCAAAATTCTTCATCAGAATTCCTCGCTATCCGACCCCATGGGCAAAGGATTCAACTATGCCGAGGCGTTCAAGAAACTCGATCTGGAAGCCCTGAAAAAGGATCTCTTCGCGCTGATGACTGATTCGCAGGACTGGTGGCCGGCGGACTTCGGTCACTATGGCCCGCTTTTCATACGCATGGCATGGCACAGCGCGGGCACCTACCGGACCGGCGACGGGCGCGGCGGCGCGGGAGCCGGTCAGCAGCGATTTGCACCGCTCAACAGCTGGCCGGACAATGTCAACCTCGACAAGGCGCGCCGGTTGCTATGGCCGATCAAGCAGAAATACGGCAACAAGATCTCCTGGGCCGACCTTATGATTCTCACTGGCAACGTTGCGCTGGAGTCGATGGGCTTCAAAACGTTCGGCTTTGCCGGCGGTCGCGCGGACGTATGGGAGCCCGAGGAGGACGTCTACTGGGGCGCCGAGGACACCTGGCTTGCCGACAAGCGCTACTCTGGCGAACGAGACCTCGAGAATCCTCTCGCCGCCGTGCAAATGGGCCTCATCTACGTGAATCCGGAAGGTCCGAACGGCAATCCCGATCCGCTTGCCGCCGCCAGGGACATTCGTGAGACCTTCGCGCGCATGGCCATGAATGATGAGGAAACCGTTGCGCTCATTGCAGGCGGACATACCTTCGGCAAGACGCATGGCGCAGGCGACGCCTCACATGTCGGCGTGGAACCCGAGGGGGCTGGCATCGAGGAGCAGGGCCTCGGCTGGACAAGCAGCTTCGGAACGGGCAAGGGCGGTGACACCATCGGCAGCGGCCTGGAAGTCATCTGGACCACGACACCGACGAAGTGGAGCAACAACTTCTTCTGGAACCTGTTCGGTTACGAATGGGAACTGACGAAGAGCCCGGCCGGTGCGCATCAGTGGACACCGAAGCACGGTGCCGGTGCCGCTACCGTACCGGACGCGCACGACAAGTCCAAGCGTCACGCGCCCTCCATGCTGACCACGGACCTTGCCTTGCGCTTCGACCCTGCCTACGAAAAGATTTCGAGGCGCTTCTTCGAAAACCCGGATCAGTTCGCCGATGCATTTGCCCGTGCATGGTTCAAGCTGACCCACCGCGACATGGGCCCGCGGGCACGCTATCTCGGCCCGGAGGTTCCGGCAGAAGAACTGATCTGGCAAGATCCTGTTCCCGCCGTTGATCACGTCCTGATCGATACGAAGGATATCGCCGATCTCAAGGACAAGATCCTCGCATCGGGACTGCCCATCTCCCAGCTGGTCTCGACCGCCTGGGCTTCGGCGTCGACCTTCCGCGGCTCCGACAAGCGCGGCGGCGCGAATGGCGCGCGCATCCGTCTTGCGCCTCAAAAGGACTGGGAGGTCAATCAGCCGGCCCAGCTGGCAGCCGTGCTCGACACACTTGAAGGCATCCAGAAGGCGTTCAACGATGCCCAGCCTGGCGGCAAGAAGGTGTCGCTTGCAGATCTCATCGTGCTCGGTGGCGCAGCGGCCGTCGAGAAGGCGGCGGCGAACGGCGGTCATCACATCGAGGTTCCGTTTACACCCGGCCGCACCGACGCGACGCAGGAGCAGACCGATGTGGCCTCCTTTGCCGTTCTCGAACCTATCGCCGATGGGTTCCGCAACTATCAGAAGGGCGAATATTCCATTTCGCCCGAGGAGTTGCTGATCGACAAGGCGCAATTGCTGACGCTGACCGCACCGGAAATGACGGTTCTCGTCGGCGGCCTGCGTGTGTTGAACGCCAATGCGGGACAATCCCAGAATGGCGTCTTCACCACGCGCCCTGAAGCGCTCACCAACGACTTCTTCATCAACCTGCTCGACATGGGAACGGTTTGGAAGGCGGCTCCAGGATCAAAGTATGTGTTCGAGGGACGCGACCGCAATACGGATGAGCTGAAGTGGACCGGTACCCGTATCGACCTCGTCTTCGGCTCGAATTCTCAGCTTAGGGCGCTTGCCGAGGTTTACGGTCAAAGCGACACGCAAGAGAAGTTCGTGCACGACTTCGTGGCGGCCTGGACGAAGGTTATGAACGCCGATCGCTTCGATCTCGTCGCTTGAGATGAAACGCGCTCGGGCGCGGCTGAAGTCCAGCCGCGCCCGAGCGCTAAACAGAGGCAAATTGCCTCCGTGCAAATCTGCGCGCCGGCGTGCACCAATAAAGACCGGGACCTGGTGCATGCCTTTGCTGTCACAGGTCGGCCGTTATTGCCGCATGAACGCCTGCATCTCCTCGGGTGTGACCTTGCCGCCGTTTGTGGATCGCGGTTGCCTACTCGAAGGAAAGCGCTCCATCTGCGTCAGCGATGGCGAACATGATCTTCATCATATGACCACGCATGGCCCCCATCGACATTCCACCCATCATGCCGGACGGCATCATATCTCGACCCATCGTCCCTGGCCCTCTCCGGCTGGATTGAAATGGTGGCCTGGTGACAGGAGCTTAGGACGATGGCGGAGGGAAACTATGATATTCGTCAAACTGTAACGGCGGAGTTTCAAACGCCGTATAGTCGGATCTTGTAGAGTAGGAGCTATTCGTTCCTGCCTCCCAAGGAGGCTCTTGTCATGCCGAAACGTAGCGCAGGCCTTTTGATATTCCGGCAGACCGCCGGATATCTGGAAGTGTTTCTGGTCCATCCGGGTGGGCCGTTCTGGGCGCAGAAGGACGAAGGCGCCTGGTCGATCCCGAAGGGCCTTATGGACCAAGGTGAGGATGCGCTGGAGGCTGCGAAACGGGAGGTGTTCGAGGAGGTGGGGTCCAAAATCGAAGGAAACTTCAACTGGCTCGGCGAATACCGGCAGCCCGGAGGTAAAGTCGTGCTGGTATGGTCAATAGAGGCCGATATCGCCGCCGACGCAATCGTCAGCAATACATTCCAGATCGAATGGCCTCCGAGATCAGGGAAAATGCGGGCGTTTCCAGAGGTTGATCGAGCCGGATGGTTCCGTCTTGACGAAGCCGAACACAAGATATTGAAAGGTCAGCAACAGGTGCTTCTCGCTTTTGCAGCACGTCGGCAACCCTAGCTGGGCGGCTTTCCACCGGCTCGAGCCAACAGGAACAAGGCGATCATTGTGCGTGAGCATTTGGCGAACGGCAGAAGCGCACCCCTCGCTCGCACTTCGCACGCCTTGCGCCGTCCGTGGCGCGGAGCGAACGGCCGGCGTCGATTTCTTTCTCGTCTTCGCTCCGGCGTTGAAGGCCCTATGCTTCAATGGGCATGGCTCTTCACTGCATCTTCAGCAAACAGGAGCTTAATCCGGTCAATCGATGTTCAACGGCTCATCAAACAGACTACGCCGGTGGAAACCAAAAGCGCGGCTCTTTGGAGCAGCCGGGACCTCATGTTCCAGGATTTCAGACAGCTTCTTTCACCTTGATTGCGTCCGGATTGTAGACCTGCCCGAAACGGTTGTTCAGGAGAGTTGTAAGATCGACTTCCTCTTGGCGGACGAAGCCCTTGGTGGGCAACTTACCATGCGACAAAAGTTCGAGAACGGTGGCAATGCCGGCTGCGGTGGTGATCTGGATGGCACTCATCTTCTTCCCTCCAACAGTCCCAGCATAGACCTTGTTGGCATAAGTCTCCTGCATGTAGCGGCCCTCGCGCCAGCCGCAGACAGTGACGAAAATAACCACGACGTCTTGCATGGTGGCCGGCAGGGCGTTCTCGAACAGATCCTTCAACACGTCACGCCGGTTCTTTAGATTGAGGTCGTTGAGCAACGCCTTGATGATCGCCTGATGCCCGGGATACCGAATCGTGCGGTAATTCATCGTGCGTACCTTCCCTTCCAGCGTCTTGGCGAGGGTTCCCAAACCTCCGGAGGTGTTGAAGGCTTCATAGGTTACACCGTCGAGCGAAAACTCTTCCCGCTCCTCCAGCGCCGGCACGCTCACCAGCTTTCCTTCGACGATTGCCTCGCAAGGCTCGATATATTCATTGATCAGCCCATCCGTGCTCCAAGTCAGATTGTAGTTCAGCGCGTTGGAGGGATATTGCGGAAGCGCTCCCACCCGCATGCGAACACTGTCCAGACTGTCGAAGCGCTTTGCCAGATCGTTGGCGACGATGGAGATGAAACCGGGCGCCAATCCGCATTGTGGGATGAAAGCCGTCCGTGCGCCTTTGGCCAACGCCTCCACCTTTTTAGTCGTTGCCACGTCCTCCGTCAGGTCGAGATAATGTACGCCGGCTTCGAGGGCAGCCTCAGCCACCAATCCCGTAAGATCAAAGGGTGCAGCGGAAAGCACCGCGAATTTTCCCTTAAGGACAGTGACAAGACTCTCGCGGTCTGAGACGTCGAGGACGACCGTGCAAATCCCGAGGTGACGATCGATCTTTGAAAACTGCGTTTCGCTACGGTCAGCCACCGTAACGCGATAATCGCCTGTCGCTGCAAGCATTGCGGCGACCGCACCACCGATCTTGCCTGCCCCAATGATCACGATTTCCTTCATAGACGTCCCCTGGTCGTTTGCCTTCGATGAACGTAGATGATGTCAACGCAAGGTCGAATCATAGCTATGAAACGAGCATTTCGCTGTATAATATTATGCAAAACGATGAACCAGTTGAGCGAAATGTAGGGTGGGAACGATGCAAATCACAGGGAAGGATCGCGATCTGCTGGCGTTGCTCGCGGAGAATGCCCGCCTGCCGGTGGCGACGCTTGCCAAGCGGCTGTCGCTGTCTCGGACGACGGTCCAAGCACGGCTTGAGCGACTGGAGCGGGAAGGTGTGATCGCGGGCTATGGCTTGAGGTTGTCGGAGCGCTACACGGCCGGTCTGGTGCGGGCGCATGTTCTTATTACCATCGCTCCTAAAGCGCTTTCGCAGGTCACCTCGTCCTTTGACAAGATCCAGGAGGTGACGACGCTTCATTCAGTAAGTGGTTCGTTTGACCTGATCGCAATCATCACCGCGCCATCGATCGCCGAACTCGATCAGTTGATCGACCAGATCGGAACAATTGACGGCGTTGAACGAACGCTCTCCTCCATTATTCTCTCGACCCGCATCGCACGATGAAAATGCCAGAGCGTCGCCTTTATTCGCCGGTGCCCGGCAGATATCGAAAGTAGGCACGTCTTCGCCGCTTGGCGGGCAAAGGTTTCGCTGTGGTCGAACAGGAACTCCACGAGCTTGAACGTCTTGAGCTCTCGCTCTGATGCTCGCTGAGCACAGCAGCGGCGTGCCCCTTACGAGGATGAAAGCGATCGACCACCCAGATGTTGCTTCCGCAACTTGTCCGCCATGAAGTTCAGATCGCAGCCTTGTGCGATATCGACGGAAGGCGGCTTGCTAATGCAGGTCGCCAGTTTGGCGTCTCGGCCATGCCCACTGATTTCGAGACGCTTCTTCGAACGCCCGGCTTCAACGCCGTGTGCATGGCCGTCGGTCTCGATCAACACCTCGCTTTCGGCAAGGCGGCTCTGGAGCGCGGCCTTGGCGGGTTTATGAAAAAGCCGCCATCGGGTTCGGCGGCTCTCCTGTTGAGAGAGCCTTCGATGCGGCCGGCGCTCGCCGTTGTCAGTCACGGGAACGGATGGATGCTTGAGGGATTAGGAGGGTATGTGCAGCGCCGGATCAGCCAGGAGGAACGCCATGACGCCGGCTACCCATCGATACGTGACCATCAAAGGAATCGACATATTCTACCGCGAGGCAGGGTGCGAGGGCATGCCCGTGATTCTGCTTCCGCACGGTTATCCCTGCTCATCGTACGAGTTCCGCAATCTCATGCCTCGGCTGGCAGATCGCTGGCGGCTGCTTGCGCCGGACTTTCCCGGCGCCGGTTACAGCGCAACCCCAGATGACTTCGACTACAGCTTCGACGGCTACGCCGAGTTTCTCGACGGCTTCGTCAGAGCGCTGGGCGTGGAGCGTTTCGCGCTCTTTCTGCATGACTTCGGTTCACCGATCGGCGTGCGGCTGGCGATCAAGGCGCCGGAACGCGTGGTGGCGCTCGTCATCCAGAATGGCGACATCCCCTATGAAGATGCACTAGGGCCAAAATATGCCGAGATCGAGAAGACCTGGCGGCTGCCAAGGTCCGAAATGCGGGAGACACTGGCGGAGGCGGTCAAAGAGGAAATATTCAAGGAGGAATTCCTGAACAATGTCAGGTCTGAGCTCGCCGAACGGATTCCTCCCGATTTGTGGAAGCTGCACTGGTTCATTGATGACACCAAAGCGCAAGGAGATTGCGGTCGACCTGATCGCTGGTTTGAAGGAGAACCGCGCCTGGTTCCCGCAACATCGGAACTACCTCGCCAAGCACCGTCCGCCGACGATGATCGTATCGGGGCCGCAGGACAGATACATGCCAGAGCGCTCGGCGCGTGCCTATCTTCGGGATCTCCCCGACGCGGAGCTCCACCTGCTGGATGGCGGTCATTGGCTTTTGGAAACCAACCTGGACGAGGTGGTCTCGCTCGTTCGCGACTTTCTCGGCCGAGTTCACCCATCCAACGAGCCGGCATCTCTTGCTGGGCGAGCGAGGTCTTGAGGCCAGTGAGGTCGCGGAGGAAGTGCAGGGTGCTCGTAGCAAGTGCCGGTCATCGACCCAACCGTGAGCCCACCGCTAACCACGTTCTCTGCGTGTTTCGCGCGAAGACCAGGACGAAATCCAGACGAGAAGGTTTGGCAACGATTGCCGGCAGCAGTCGTGCTTTCCCCACTTGATGCTCACTCGCCGGCCTGCGCTAGAGAAATGATATCGGCCTCCGGCAAGGCAATCCGGACCAGATATTCGTAATCGTCCACCATGTGGCGGACATCCGATCCGGTTCTGGCGACGGTCCAATAGTCGCGGCCGGCGCCGAACACCGTTGAAAATTGCACGACCCCCCAGGCGCCACCCGCCCCTTTTCGTCTCGGAGAAGGAACGACAGGTTTTTTCGGGATAGCGGGTTGAAATGGTCCGGGCCCCCGATTTTGGCCCGTCTCGGAGCGAGTCGCAGGGCAAACGATAGCGCCGTATATTCTCCGTGGAAGCAGGCCGACGACTTGGCGCAATATGCATCGTCGTCGCGACCTGAAAGGGGCCTTTGGCGTCACTGACTTTTACTAATGACTTTTGAATTTTAGCACAAACTGATATTATCGCGGTGCGGCTACTATACGACGAGGCTCAACATGCGGCGTGGCCTGATATATGGTGTCTTTTTGGCATGGGCCGCGATCTGTGTTTTGGCGGGCTTTGTTGTTGCCGACGAAGATGACATGACTACAGGTGAACGGCTCGCTACATTATTGCGCGCCAGCCGGACTGTCATCTCGGGTCATCAAAAGCTTATCAACGACGAATCCCTAGGAAAAAAGGATCTCACGGGCCAACGTGTCGTCAACGAAGCGTTGCAGATCTTTGCCCAGCGCAAGGGCGATTCCGTATCGGATCAGAATTTCAACCCTCTCGATAAGCAATTGTTCGATGCGCAGGTCGCCGCGATAAAGGAAGTTGTCGACGAACATCAAAGCATGATCGATATGAAGGGTGTAGGCTTCAAGGGGTTCATTCCCTCGACCTTCGGCCGGTTGGTCAATGAACGTTTCGAGGAAAAGGTCGGCGACAAGGCGAGGATGAAGGTGACGGCGCCGGAAGAGCTGATCCGCAATCGCAAGGCGCGGCCGGATGATTGGGAGCAGCGCGTCATAGAGAGCAATTTTCTGTCTCCCGATTGGCCAAAAGGCAAATCGTTTACCGAGGAGGTGGAGGTGAACAGCCGCCAGTCTTTTCGCATGCTGATCCCTGAATATTACTCGGCATCCTGCCTGACGTGTCACGGGGGACCCAAAGGCGAGGTCGATGTAACGGGCTACCCGAAGGAGGGTAAAGCTGAAGGCGATTTGGCCGGTGCGATCAGCATCACGCTGTTCAAATGAGAGCCTCCGTTACCATTCCAATGCGGATCGGCCGCTTGATGGATCGAAAGATTCCGCTTCGCCTTATCTGCCTTTCGGCCGCGCTTTTGGGCGCGCTGCTCCTTAGCGTCGCCTTCATGGCGCATGATTTGCGTGAAAATCAGGGGCGTGTTGAGGAGGCGAATGCGCGCTTCCATATGTTCGACGATGCTGCCAAGGCGCATCGCCATTTTGGCGAGGTCCGCTATTGGCTGACGGATCTATCGGTCAGCCTGTTGACCCTCTCGGAACGGCGCGCGCAAGAAGCCCGCAAAGCGCTGGAACAAGATCTGGCCCGCATCAAGGTCTTCGCGCCTGATGAAGCGAATACGATCCTACAAGGTTCGAACGCGTACTTTGAAAAGGCGATGGAGGCCGTTGACGCCTACACCAATGACAACAGGGTCATAGGCAACTCCCGGCTGGCGGCCGCCAGAAGCTACAGCGATCAAATCGATTCCGTGCTTATGTCACTCGAACAGCGTCTCGAGAACGAAGCCGATCTGGCGCGCGACGCTGCCGATGCGACGGCGCGCAACACCTATATACGAGCTCTGATCGCAGCCGGCGTGACGACATTGGCCTGCATTCTGATGACCTGGCTGGTGCTGCGCTCCATCCTGGTGCCGCTCGGCCGGATCGACAGGGCGATGACGCAGTTGACGAGGGGGCAGGAGGATGTCGAACTGCCGCCCGAAGGCAGCGATGAATTCGGAAAACTTTCAAAGACGTTGCGATTGCTGCGTGACAGCCAGGCCGAGCGTCGAGAGCTTGAAGCGGTTGCCGAGCGCCAGCGCAATACGGTGATGACAGCGATCGAGACCATTCCCGATGGGTTCGCGTTTTTTGACGCGGACGACCGGCTGGTTTTGGTCAACCAACGCTATCTTCAACTGTTTCCGGAGACTGCGGACCTGATGACGCCTGGAAGGGCCTTTGAAGATATCGTTCGTGCGCAGGCAGAACGCGGCACGACCGATATCGGAGGCGGCAGCATTGAGAGTTGGGTCGCTGAGGCCATGCAGCGTCACCGCCAGCCGCAGGGCATGATCGAGCGGCAATTCGCCAATGGAACATGGCTGCGCATCGCCAAGCGAAAGACGCCGGAGGGCGGCACCGTGGCGGTCTACACGGATATTTCGGATTTGAAGAACCGACAGGCGGAGCTGGAGGAGGCAAGGCGTGGCGCAGAGGTCGCCAGCGAAGAAAAGAGCCGTTTCCTCGCCTCCATGAGCCACGAGCTGCGCACTCCTTTGAATGCGATAATCGGTTATAGCGAAATGCTCATCGAGGATGCCAGCGATCTCGGACAGACCGGATTCATTGAGGATCTCAATAAGATCGAGGGCTCGGGACGCCATCTCCTGGCGCTCATCAACGACGTTCTCGATCTCTCCAAGATTGAGGCGGGCAAGATGGAGCTTTACATCGAGCGCCTCAGTCTAAGACAGCTTCTTGCCGACGTTCAAAATACCGTAGCGCCGTTGATCGCCAAGAAGGGCAACCGTCTGATGGTGAGTGCCCCCGTCGAGCAGGATCAGATCGAGACCGATAAGACCAAGTTGCGGCAAAATCTGTTTAATCTTCTCTCAAATGCCGCCAAATTTACGGAGAACGGCGAGATTAAGCTTGTGGTGCGGCGTTACGAGGACGGAGTTGGTGAATGGCTTGAATTTGCCGTCAGTGATAGTGGAATCGGCATGACGAAGGAGCAGCAGCAAAAGCTGTTCCATGCATTCGTACAGGTGGATTCGTCGACGACGCGCAATTACGGCGGGACCGGCCTCGGTCTGACCATCACGCAGCATTTCGTCAAGATGATGGGTGGTGCCATTTCCGTCGAGAGCGAATTCGGAAAGGGCTCGACCTTCCGCTTCACAATCCCTGCGATCACCAGAACAGATATCGTCCAGGAAAATGCGCCGCAAATCGATACCTTGGACAGTGCGAGCGCGCATCCAACAGTTCTCGTGATTGATGATGAGGCGCGGGCTCGCAATTTCGTCTCCGACGCCGTTCGCGGCGCAGGCTTTACCGTGATCGAGGCGACGGGTGGAGAGGAGGGCTTGGCAAAAATCCGTAGATTGCACCCGGACGCAATCGTCCTTGACGTGATCATGCCGGGTCAAGACGGTTGGTCCGTTCTGCGTGAAATCAAGTCGGACAAGGCGATCTGCGATATTCCCGTCATCCTCGCGACGGTTGTCGCCGATCGCGAGATGGGCCTGGCCTTCGGTGCCGTGGACCATCTGATCAAGCCGATCGACCCTCAGCAACTCGTCGATACCCTAAACGCAGTCGCCGGCGAAGCACGCCATGATGTGCTTATCGTTGATGACGACCCCGCAACCCGCGATCTTTTCCGCAGGGTGCTCGTCCGCGAGGGTTGGCGGGTTCGGGAGGCGGCCGACGGTCGCCATGGTCTTGAACAACTCGAGGCCGGACGGCCGACGATTATGGTTCTCGACCTGATGATGCCGAACATGGACGGTTTCACGCTACTTCAGGCGATCAAAGACAGGCGCGACTTGGCAGATATCCCAGTCGTTATCGTCACTTCGAAAGATTTGACGCGAGAAGAGCTGGATTGGTTGGGCGTTCGCGCGAATGAAGTAGTCAGAAAAGGAACCAAAGGTCGCACCGATCTGATTGCAGCTTTAAAGCGGCATCTTCCGCAAAAGGAAGAGGCGTGAGGAGAGATGTTCGGATGGTCAAGATTCTTCTTGTCGAGGACAATGAGATGAACCGCGATATGCTCACCCGCCGCTTGGAGAAACGTGGTTACGAAGTTGTCAGCGCAACGGACGGGCTCGCCGGCGTCGAGGCGGCCGTGACCACGAAGCCGGACTTGGTTCTGATGGATATGAGCCTTCCTGTCATCGACGGCTGGGAAGCAACGAAGCGGATCAAAAGAAATCCCAACACTGCTGCCATACCGGTGATCGCACTTACCGCCCATGCCATGGCCGGCGATCGTGAAAAGGCAATCGAGGCCGGTTGTGACGACTACGACACCAAACCGATCGAACTACTGGGTCTGCTCGACAAGATCGCCCGTTTGACCGGAGGGTAACGATCGTGGCCCAATCTCGAGACATCGGGCATCGGATGTATATCGCCAGAATCGCCCAAAACATCGTCGATCCAGCCCAGGCCATTCTGGGCTATCAGGAACTGATTACGGAAGAGGTGCGTGAAGCCGGACCCAGTGATGCTTTGCCGGACCTTGAAAGGATATTGAGCGCCGCCCGGGAGCTGAATACATTGATCAAGCGGCTTCTCGACATCGAAACGCCGGAGAGTGGGAATGCCCCCTCGTTCGATAGGCTTTTACGGCATGATCTCAGAACGCCCCTGAATGCCATCCTCGGCTATTCCGAGATGTTGATCGAGGACTTCGCCGATACCTTGCCGGCGCGTCTGCTGGAGGATGTGTCGAAGGTCATTCGTGAAAGCCGCAATTTGCTTGCGCAGATTGACGAAACACTTGATGGGTCGCCTCCTGATGCGGATCAGGAATTTCAGCCTAAATTCGATGGAACGATTGCCGCCGATCTGGCTAGGACAATGGCGACCCGTTCTTCGGCCGTCACGGAACGCGCAGGACGTATCCTCATCGTCGACGACACGGCGTCAAATCGCGATCTCCTGTCCAGACGGCTCCGCCGCGATGGACACACCGTCGTAGCGGCAAGCTCCGGCGAAGAGGCGATTCGTATCTTCGATCAGCAGGAATTCGACCTCGTATTGGCCGATGTCCTGATGCCGGACATGAACGGTATAGAGCTTCTCGGCCAGCTTAAATCGGACCGACACTCTCGCGAGATCCCGGTCGTGATGATTTCCGGCCTGAAGGATGACGACGCCGTTGCCCGTTGCATTGAGGCGGGGGCCGAGGACTATCTCCGCAAACCAATCAATCCCGTCCTGTTTAAAGCCCGCATTACCGCCTGCCTCGAGCGTCGTCGTTGGCGAACGCGCGAAAAGCAATATCTGGCGCAGATAGAATTCGAGAAGGAGCGGGCAAACGCCCTGCTTCATGCGATTCTTCCGAAGCAGGTGGTGAAGCGGCTTGCGGACGGAGAGGAAGTGATCGCCGATCGCATCGATATGGTGACTATTATTTTCGCCGACATCGTCAACTTCACGGAATTTGCAGCGCGAACGCCGGCTGCAGCATTAGTCCGGAGACTGGGAGACCTGTTTAGTCGTTTCGACGAACTTGCTGATCAATATGGCATCGAAAAGATCAAGACCATCGGTGATGCCTATATGGCCGCGTCGGGACTACTGGACCCTCGCGTGGATCACGCCGTCGCCGGCGTTGCGTTCGCCAAGGCACTGCTGGCCGAAATGTCTGGACGAGTCGATGATGGATCAGCGCTCACCTTGCGGATTGGCATTCATAGCGGGCCGGTCATCGCTGGCCTGATCGGTCGGAAACGCTTTGTCTATGATGTCTGGGGACATACGGTGAATGTTGCAAGTCGCATGGAGTCTTGCGGCGCACCAGGTCAAATTCAGATATCGCAAGCGACGTTCGATGCAATTGGCGAAGGGCGTATGCCCGCCCGCCGGGAAATCATCAATATTCGCGGCATCGGGAGATGCACAACCTACCTTTTGGAATAACACATCCTGTCGCGGTTCCATGCGTCCCTGTTGCAAAGAACGACGGCTGGTGCACAACGGTTCGTGGTTGCTGTTTCAAGCCGTGTAGACGCCGAAATAGGTGCTGATGAGACTCTCCCGATAGCGTGGAAACGCCGTCATTGCGCGGCGGGAGCGCGCACTTGCAAGACTAAATCCGGGTGACTGATGCCGACCCCGCAATCCGGCATGACGCACTTGGCGTAGATTCTCAAAGTTGCTCGATGTGCCTTGAATGTGGATAGGCAAAATTATGTGAGACCGGTTCAAGGGACAGCTGCAAGGACATCGCATCCACAGAGCCCAAAATATTAACTCAGGAGTTTCGGCGCCAATTGCCAGGCGTCAGGCCGGCGATACTCGAAAAAACCCGCGTGAAATGGCTCTGATCCGCGAAGCCGCAGGCGATGGCCACCTCGGCAAGCGGCGCATTCGAGGCCCGAAGCAACTCCCGGGCGCGATTTACCCGCTCGCTGAGAAGCCATTGATATGGTGTCATCCCGGTCGTTTCCCGAAAAGCGCGGATGAAATAGCCTCGAGACAGATTGCAAACCTTCGCGACCTCCGAAATCGAGATGTTGCCGTCGAGGTTTTCGCGAAGCAGACTTTTCGCCAGATGCTCATGCGAACGCGACAGGCTTCGTGATCTGTTGGAGGCTGCGATGGGCCGATCGCCATAGCGTTGGACCAGATAGGTCCCGATGGCAGTCGCCATTTGGTCGACGAACAGCGCGCTTGCTTCCTCGGGTTTTTCGAGTGCCGGGATCAACGCGCGACAAAGATTGGCAAGCACGATATCTTTTGAAGCGGTTTCGGCTGCCAGCGACGTCACACCGGGAAGTTCAGCGCCTTCGGCAATCCTGATGAGAGACGCAGGCGAAATTTCAAGCAGAAGGAAATCGAAAGGACCGCTAAGATCTGCCTTGTAGCCTTCGGAGAGATCGCGGATATAGATCGAGTTTTCCGTAAAATCGTGGTTGGTCGCATGATGTTGATGATAGATGCGCCGCGTATGGCCACCGAGCGAAGATACGCCGACAACGAAACCTCGATCGCTTGCCGATGTCTTGACCTGATCGAGCTGCATGACGCTCGTTCCCTTGCGGAAGACCGCGATATCCGATCCTGCCAAAGCCTGGTTGATCGACAACTGCTTCAGAGGACATCCAAAACCGTCCGTCGCCGGTCCAGCGGGTGATTTGATGTGACGGTCGGAAATAGGAACCAAGACGCACAACTTTCATTTTGAAGTCGCTGGAGCTGGGTTCTGACCCACTTTGGTGGCTCAGGCCTTCCGCGCTGACTTCTGGTAGGTCGCCGAATCTCTTCGACGAGGATGCTTTTGTTCAAGATAGACGTTTGAAAGGTGTATAGGAACCTTCAAGGCGTGGCATTTCAGCGGACGGCTATACAGTCCCCAGCCCGGATGATCGAGACACATGTGAGTGAAGCGTTGGCGGCCAGTGAGAGAATTGCGGCATGTTTTGGTGTCGAGGCAGCGAGGGCGCTGGCGATCAGGCCTCTTCGCGAGGCGAAGCTCTCTGTCGTTCATCTTGACCACTCCTATGAAGACGGCGAGCATCCTGTTTTCCTTCCGGCCGATGACGCCTTCCTGGTCATGCTTTATCTCGTCGATGTCGACCATTCCGACATCTGGCCAGACCGACCTCCGGCACCTTTCAAGAGGTATCCCAGAGGCTCGATTTGTCTAATCAGCCTGAAGGATGGAGCCGCAATCTCCATTCGCGGTCGGTTTGAGGCCCTTGCGTTTCATATCCCGAGCTCGCATTTTGCCGAGCTGGCGAAGGACGCAGGAGAACCTCGCGTCGATGACCTTGCGACCTGTCGCGGGGTTGACGATCAGGTGATCCGCAATATTGGTGGAGCACTGATGCCGATGTTCGATATGCCGGAAGAGGTAAGGGATACGCTGCTTCCGCATATCGGGCTGGCGTTAAACGCCCATCTCGCGCACCGTTACGGACGGTCGCCCGCCCAGCGCCTATTGGCCAGCGGTCAGCTGTCTCCTATGCAGGAAAAGCGCATCAAGACGTACATAGCTGCGAACCTATCGGGCAACATACCGGTCGATAAGATTGCCGACGCGACCGGTTTTTCATCGGATGAGCTCCGTTCCGGCTTCTTGAATACGACTGGGCAGTCCGTTCTCGAATGGATTTCGGCGTGTCGGATGAATAAGGCCCAATCACAACTGAGCCGGACCGGTGAGACCATCGCCCAAGTGGCTGAAACGTGCGGTTTTGCGGATGAGAACACATTCGTCGAGACCTTCACGAAGGCCGTGGGAGTCACTCCGCGGGAGTGGCGTTCACGCAACCGGCACTAACTGATTTCACGATCGAGCGGCGCTACGCTCCGATCTTTCCCACGTCCATTCCCGTCGATCTCGGCTTTGAGGAAGATGCCGAGGAATGTTCTGATGAGGACTATTTTGGATGGGATTGTTTCGCGCGAATCCGGATGCGGCGCTAACAGCCGCACCCGGACTCACTAATCAGCCCTCGACGAACTTCAAGAGATCGGCGTTCAGGACATCGGCATGGGTTGTCAGCATGCCGTGCGGATAGCCCTTGTAGACTTTGAGAGTACCGTTCTGCACCAGCTTCACGGACAGTCTGCCGGCGTTGTCGATCGGCACGACCTGGTCGTCGTCGCCATGCATGACGAGGGTCGGAACGGTGATTGCCTTCAGGTCTTCCGTCTGGTCGGTCTGCGAGAAGGCCTTGATCCCATCGTAATGGGCCTTGGCGCTGCCCATCATGCCCTGCCGCCACCAATTCTGGATGACGCCAGGATAGATCTTAGCGTCGGGACGGTTGAATCCGTAGAAGGGACCAGTGGGAAAGTCGACGAAGAGCTGCGCGCGGTTTTCGGCAACGCCCTTGCGAATGCCGTCGAAGACTTCCATCGGAAGGCCGCCGGGATTTGTCTTGGTCTTCAGCATCAGCGGCGGTACGGCGGCGACCAGAACAGCCTTGGCGACGCGACTGGAAGGCTGACCGTATTTTGCGACATAGCGGGCGACTTCACCGCCACCTGTCGAGTGCCCGATATGAACGGCATTCTTCAGGTCGAGGGCTTCAACGAGAGCGAAGGCGTCGGCGGCATAGTGGTCCATATCGTGACCGTCTGCGACCTGCGCGGAGCGTCCGTGACCGCGTCGGTCATGGGCGACGACGCGATAGCCCTTGGATAGGAAGAACAGCATCTGTGCGTCCCAATCGTCCGACGAGAGCGGCCAGCCATGGTGGAAGACGATCGGCTGGGCATCATTCGGACCCCAATCCTTATAGAAGATTTCGACGCCGTCCTTGGTGGTGATGTAGCCCATTGTATTGTCTCCTTTAATTGAGGCGGTGGTGGAAGCAATGTTGGCCGCAAAGCCGAACGACGAGGGGAGCACCATGGCCGCGGCGGCGGCAGCTCCGGAAAGCAATGCGCCGCGGCGCGTGATGGAAGGGGCGTTCTCAGTCATTTTCGCGTCCTGCGATCCCTGTCTTGTGCCCTCAGGCTGTGTTCGTCCGTTAGCGCGATATGCCGTCGAGAGCCAATGCCGACAATTGCACCAACAGTTTTGATTTGATTGCGATTTTCGCAACAATGGAGGGTGCGGCCCGGCCGCTCTCTGCTGGCCATCTTAAGCCGCGCCGGGCCGGTTGATTGCCAGGAAATGCCGGACGACAGGCTTGTCCGTCCCTGAATGATAGGCAAGCATCTGACCTTGAAGATCGGCGTCGGCGTTCGACACCCGCTTGTGCTGTCGGAGATGTTCAGCCCAGGATTCCACCATGAACCATTCGACGATCTTTTGCGGATCGGCAGAGTCTTCCGTCACACCCCATCCGTAGGCACCGTCACGCCGCCGCTCGTGGGACATTTTGTCCAGCGCATGCAGGAAGGCGGTGCGATGATGTTTTTCGACATTGTATTCGATCAGGATCAGGACCGGGCCTCGATCATGCGGAACCGGTTCTGCGACGAGTGGTTCGGGCCAGTGGTTTGACGGGACCAGATCGGCATCGCCCGACGGCAGCTTGATACGGTGCATGATCAGTCCAGCCACGAGCAGTCCGCCCGCACCGATCACCAATGTGCCCGACACGCCAGCAACTTCGCCGACAGCACCCCAGCCGAGGCTGCCGGCCGTCATCGCACCGTTGAAGACAGTCAGATAGACGGCAAGGCCCCGCCCCCGCACCCAGTTCGGCAGGATCGCTTGCGCGGCGCCGTTGAGCGTGGTGAGGGCGGTGATCCATGCTGCACCGAGGAACAGAAGGATAACGACCGCCAGCCATTGCGGTGGAGCCAGCGACAGCGCCGCCATGACCAACGCCGTCACGAGCGCAGATCCGAGTAGCAGGCCGTCGGCATCGAAACGCTGCCGCAGCCGCGGCATGACGAGCGCACCGCCGATTGCACCTGCACCGACAGCGCCGAGAAGGATGCCGTAGAAGCTGGCGTCACCGCCCAGGAGTTGGCGGGCGACCAACGGAAGCAGCGCCCAGACAGCACTGGCGAACGCAAAGAAGATCGTCGCTCGAAGCAGCACGACATGAAGCGTCGGGCTGGCGCGGGTGTAACGCAGTCCTGCCCGGAAGGCGCCGAAAAACCCTTCCGACAACGCGTCGTTGGCATCCTTGGCGCGCGGCCACCAGATCAACGCCGCGATGACGAGGACGTACGTCGCAACGTCGACGCCGTAGGTAACGGCGGCACCAAAAGCGGCGAGCAGCAAGCCACCAGCCGCAGGGCCGATTGAGCGCGCAATATTGATGCCCAGCGAATTCAGAGCGACGGCACTCTTCACATCTTCGCGAGGCACGAGTTCGGGCACAACCGCCTGCCATGTCGGTCCCATGAGCGCCGCACCGATACCGCCAAGGAAGGTCAGTCCGATCAGTGAACTGATCGTAAGCAATCCTGTATGGGCAAGAGCCATCAACGTGAGACTGACCGAGGCAAGCAGGATCTGCACGGCAATCAGGAACTTACGACGATCGAGGATGTCCGAGAGAACGCCTGCCGGGATTGCCAGCAGAAAGATCGGCAGCGTGCCGGCCGCCTGCACCATGGCGACGGCCGCAGGGGCAGCGGAAAGATCCGTCATCAGCCAAGAGCTGGCGACGTCGCGCATGAAACTGCCGGTGTTGCCCAGAACCGTGGCCGCCCATAGCACCGCGAAGACGGGTTGACGGAGCGGTGCGAAGCTACCGGAGGATTTTGTGACGCTCATTTGCTCGTTCCCTTGGCGATATCGATTGTTGCTACGATCACGAACGCGCCAGCGAGACCGAGATGTTCGAAGAAGGCATTCGTCGCCATCATGCGATCCATCCCGGAAGGCATTTCCCAGAATCGAAGCGCAACGAGGGTCGCGATAAAGGTGAAACCGGCGAGAGCCAGAGCACCCGCCCAGCGCCCGAAGCCGGAAACCACCATGGCGGAGGCCGCAAGCTCGAAGGCAATGACGGCAACGGCGAAGAACGTTGTCGGGTGAAGCCCGAAATGCTCCATTTCGGCAATGGCGCCGTTAAAGTCGAAGATCTTGGTTAGCGGCCCCTGGATGTAGGCGGCGCAGAGAGCAAGAAGCGCTAGGGACCGCGTTGCCGGCGCCGCGACGGCACCCGCGAGAAGCGCGCCTAGGCGGCCCGTGGATGAAGAATGATCAATCATGTCTGCTCCTGTAGTGTTGGCCGGTCGAACCGAGCGGCACTTTTTCGGCTTGTGGAGCGATATTGGCCGGAAAGATTGCCGCCAACAATTGCATCAATAGTTTTGAATTAATTGCGATTATCGCAATAAATCTGCGCTCGTAGGTCGAACGGGCAGCGCAATCCGCTACCCATTCCATTCGCTGAGCACGATGCGGACGTCGCTTCACACCGCCCAGCACGAGCAACCGAGAGCTCCGAAGAAGCCTTTGAGGTCGGCTATCGGCAGTTTCGATGTCCAGGCGCTGGCATGGTCGTGACCATGTACGCCGCAATCGCTGGCACAGCCACAGGAGGCGATTGCAGTACGACGCAGGGAATGGCGACCAGCCCCTTCCGGTTCGCCCCAGCCGGCATAACCGCCGAACTTGCGCACCGGCGACCAGTCCGGCATGGAGGGTGGCACGTCGTTTTCGTCCAGCGTCTTGAAGTCGCCGGCGCTGTAGACGATCTTGCCGCCGACCATTGTTAGGTCGGAGGTGAGGAAGGAGATCTCGTCCTCGGCGCAGGAGAGGAAGTCCTTGTCGGGCACGATCAAGTCAGCGAACTGGCCCTTTTCGATGCGGCCCTTCTTGCCTTCCTCGTTCGAGAACCATGTAACCTTTTCAGTCCACATGCGCAGCGCCGTTTCACGGTCGAGGCAATTGGAACGCGGATAAAGCTGCATGCCGCCGATGGTCTTGCCAGTCACCATCCAGGAAAGCGAGACCCAAGGATTGTAGGAAGCGACACGCGTCGCGTCCGTGCCGGCCGAAACGTTGACACCCTTGTCGAGCATGCGTCTGATCGGCGGCGTCGCCTCGGCGACCCCGTGGCCGTATCGCTCGACGAAATATTCGCCCTGATAGGCCATGCGATGCTGCGTGGCGATGCCGCCGCCAAGGGCCGCGATGCGGTCGATCGAGCGATCGGAAATGGTCTCGGCATGATCGAAGAACCAGTTCAGGCCTTCGAGCGGGATGTCCTTGTTGACCTTCTCGAAGACGTCGAGCGCGCGGCTGATCGTTTCGTCATAGGTCGCGTGAAGACGCCAAGGCCAACGGTTCTCGGCGAGAATGCGCACAACACCCTCAAGGTCCTCTTCCATTTCCGGGGCCATGTCCGGGCGCGGCTGGCGGAAGTCTTCGAAATCCGCGGCGGAGAAGACCAGCATTTCGCCGGCACCGTTGTGACGGAAATAATCGTTGCCTTGCTTGTATTTGACCGTCTGCGTCCAGTTGAGGAAGTCCTGCTTCTCCGCCTTCGGCTTCTGCGTGAAGAGATTGTAGGCAAGCCGGACAGTCAGCTGATTTTCATCCGACAGCTTCTGGATCACCGCATAGTCGTCCGGGTAGTTCTGGTAACCGCCCCCGGCATCAATGACGCCGGTGACGCCGAGCCGGTTCAGCTCGCGCATGAAATGGCGGGTGGAATTGACCTGGTAGTCGAACGGCAGTTTCGGCCCCTTCGCGAGCGTCGAATAAAGAACGCCGGCATTCGGCTTTGCCAGCAGCATGCCAGTCGGGTTGCCATTGGTATCGCGGGTAATTTCCCCGCCCGGCGGATTCGGCGTATCGCGGGTGTAACCGACGGCACGAAGTGCGGCGCCGTTCAGGAGCGCCCGGTCATAGAGATGGAGCAGGAAAACCGGAGTATCGGGCGCGATCGCGTTGATCTCTTCGATCGTCGGCAGGCGCTTTTCGACAAACTGATGTTCGGTGAAACCGCCGACGACGCGCACCCATTGCGGGGCTGGCGTGATCGCCACCTGCCGCTTCAGCATGTCCATGGCGTCGGCAAGGCTGCGGATGCCATCCCAACGCAGTTCCATATTGTAGTTGAGACCGCCACGCACGACGTGGGTGTGGTTGTCGATCAGGCCGGGCAGCACACGTTTGCCCTTTAGATCGATCACCTTTGTATTCGGTCCGGCAAGCGCCATGATCTCGCTGTCGCTGCCCACTTCCATGAACAAGCCATCCTTGATGGCGATCGCCGTGGCATTCGGGTTGGTGCGGTCGAGCGTGGTGATCAATCCATGATGAAGGACGATATCTGGATACATTGGAGCGACTCCGGTCTTGACGGGATCGGCGGCATGGGCCGTAGAAAACAGATTTGAAAAGGCGAGGCTCGAAGCTGCGCCCAGGAAGGTGCGGCGCGTCGTCATCAGCTTTTCCCCGAGGTCGGATGTTTGCGGGGGGAGGTCACCTCCACCACGTTCGGACCGCCTTGCGGGAGGTGGCCGAACATGTGCGGCTTTACCTGATGAAGCCAGGAAAGGGCAGCAGGCTCGCGAGTCCAGATGCTTTTTGCCAGCGGCACGAGCTGCTCGCCGACGAGGATCCCAAGCAAACCGATGAGAGCGACGACAGGCGGGGCGGGCGAACGGACATTGAGCAGGCTGTAGATCACGCCCACCAGCAGGCCGGCACCGAGTGACAGGAGATAGATTTTCATGGAGGAGACCCTTCGCTTTGGAGGAAGCAATTCGCTCCGGCAGGTGGCGTCCCGCCGGAGCGATGCCGGGTTTGCTTGGCCGGGTTGGGGCCGATGCGCCTGCCGTGGCTGACCCGCTCGGAGCCGCCGTGAACGTGGGTGACGGCATAATCGATGCCCATGCCGTAAGCACCGGAATGCTCCTTCACCAGAGAAGTAACCGCCTCGTAGGTTTCCTTGCGGGCCCAGTCGCGCTGCCATTCCAGCAGGACCTGCTGCCAGGTGACCGGAACGACACCCGCCTGCACCATGCGGTCCATGGCGTATTTGTGCGCATCGACAGACGTGCCGCCGGAGGCATCCGCGACCATGTAGATTTCATAGTCGGTATCGTTCATGCAGGAGAGGGCGAACGTCGTGTTGCAGACCTCGGTCCACAGGCCAGCGACGACGATCTTCTTGCGGCCGTTGGCGGCGTTCTTGGCAAGTGCATCGCGGACGTTCTGATCGTCCCAGGAGTTCATCGAGGTGCGCTCGAGAATGTCGTTGTCGGGGACGACGGCGAGCAGTTCGGGGAAGGTGTTGCCCGAGAAAGAGTCGGTCTCGACGGTGGTGATCGTGGTCGGGATATTGAAGATCCTGGCTGCTTTGGCAAGGCCCACGACGTTGTTCTTCAAAGTCTGGCGATCGATCGACTGGACGCCGAAGGCCATCTGGGGCTGCTGGTCGATGAAGATGATCTGGCTGTTCTGCGGGGTCAGGACCTGAAGCTTGTTAGACATCTCGTGTTTTCCTTCTAGTTGGATTGAAGATAGCAAATGGGGCAGGGATCGCTGCGCGTCTTGAACGTTGGGACGCTGGATTGTCGGAAAGCGACCTGGCTGGAACATTAGGCCGCAAGTGGCGTAAGCCCCGCCTCGATTTGGGCACGGTAAGGCTCGTAGCGGCTCGGTAACTTCAGAGCCTCGCCAAGGTGCGCTGTGTCTTCGTCGCGGTTGAAACCGGGTTCGTTGGTGGCGATTTCGAACAGCACGCCGCCGGGGGTGCGGAAGTAGATCGCCCAGAAGTAGTCGCGGTCGATGACCGGGGTGACCTGGTAACCCGTATCCATCAGCGCCTTGCGGACTTCAAGCTGTTTTGCGCGGTTCTCGACAGCGAAGGCGATGTGGTGAACCGAACCCGCGCCCTGCCTTGCGAAGGGTGTCTGTGGAAGGGCCTCAAGGTCGATCGTGTCGGCACCATTGCCGCCGGGGATAATAAACCGGGTGACGGCACCTTCGGTCTCAGTGCGCTGGTAGCCCATGAACTCGAGCAGTTCAGCGGTGGCGGCTGTGTCGTGCAGGCGGAAACGCGCGCCGGAGAAACCACGGATGGCGACGCTGTCGGCGATGCCGGATCCGTTCCATGCAGTACGGACGTCACCGGCCGTTTCGATCAGGGCAAGACCTTCACCATCCGGACCGATAAAGCGCAGGCGGTTGGCGCCGAAGATTTTATCTGCTTCGAGGAGGTTCGTATCTTTCGCGGTCAGGCGATCCTGCCAGAAGGAGAGCGAGCCTTCCGGGACGGCGAACTGTGTCTCGCTGACTTCCCCAACGCCGGCCCGGCCGCGCATCACGTCGGGGAATGGGAAGTAGGTCATGACAGTGCCGGGGGTACCAGCCTCGTCGCCATAGTAGAGGTGGTAGACGTTCGGATCGTCGAAGTTCACGGTCTTCTTTACGCGGCGTAGCCCAAGGGTGTCCGTGAAAAACGTGTTGTTCTGACGGGCATCAGTTGCCATCGACGTGATGTGATGCAGTCCGTTGATTTCCTTGATCATGATGCTTGTCTTTCCGTCGCTGCGTTGTTCGTGTGGTGTGATTGAAAATCTACGCCAGTTGATCAGCCGTCGGAATTGCAATAAAACTTGCGAGTGAATTGTCCGGGATGAAATAATAGATGAACGACTATAAGGCTCTGAGGACGTTTCTTCTGGCTGCCGAGAAGCGAAACTTTGCGCAAGTCGCGCGCGAACTGGACATGACGCCCGCAGCGGTCACCAGAGCGATCGCCGCCTTGGAGGAAGACCTTGGGGTGCAGCTCTTTGTCCGGACCACGCGTCAGGTGTCGCTGACGACCGACGGAGCAATCTACGCTGCGCAAATCCAGCCGGCGATGGCTGCGCTGGAGAACGCCCGCAAGGATGTGATGAACACCCATAAGGCCGATCACGGTCGGCTTCGGATCAGTGCGCCGACCTGGTTCGGTCAGCAAATCCTGCCACCTATCTTGTCGGGCTTCAGGGAGCGCTATCTGAAGATCACTTTCGAAATCTCCCTGACGGACGGTCTCGTAAACATCATCGATGACGACTACGATCTGGCGATCCGCATCTCAGCCGCACCGTCCGACAAGTTCACGATCTGGCGGAAGATCAGTGTCGTGCGCCGTATCCTCGTCGCCGCTCCGGGGAGCCGATTCGCAAACATGAAGCATGCCAGCGAGCTGACCCCTGACGACTGCCTTGCATACAGCGGCGAGAGCAAGCGGGAGACTTGGTCCTTGTCGGACGGTAGTGGCAGCGCGACCATATCGGCGGGCCGCGCGTTTAGCGCCAACAGCGGCGAAGTCCTCGCAAGCATGGCTGCCGACGGGGCGGGTGTCGCCATGCTGCCGAGGTTCCACGTGGCCGAGCATCTGCGCACGGGAAGGCTGGTCCATGTCCTGCGGAACTGGTCGCCGCCGGATTTGTGGCTGACCCTATATTACCCCCCATACCAGGCGCTGCCACCGCGCATTGCCTCGTTTTCGAAATTCTTCGAACAACAAGTACCGGCGTTTATGACGGGGATGGAATGACCTTCGCCGTGATAAAGTGGACTCCGCTGCTATTACAAAAGCCTTTTAAGACAATATTACAGCATCCTGGTCGCCAGGTTTTGGATAGAGGTTTTAACCGCATCCCATCACGGGCCGTCAGTTCGATACCGTTCAAGGCGAAGGAAATGTAGCTACATTATTTGGCGCTGAACACGCCGCACCTAAATGGCTGATAATTCGTTGTTCTGTCGTTATGCCATGTCGCCAGGCTTCGCCGCTGGGGTTGTCGAGCCATCTTTTAGCATTGGGCGTCTGCGTCTGTGTGCCGCTCTGTCGGTGTGATTCAAGAAGGCCGTCAAGACCTGTCGGGCCTCTTGCGTTTTTTGCGAGCCCCGCTTTCTCAAATGAGCGGTGAGAAAGGTCCCACACCGTTGTGAGGGACTTTCTGGTGTCTAGATCTAGCGTTTCCGAGCTACATTTCCAATGTCTCGATCGACAGATGCGGGTCAAGCGCGCGCAGGAAGCTGGCGGCGTTGAAAATCGCGGCCGGCGGCTTTGCGCCGGTATCGCGGATGTCGCCCGACAGGATGCGCTGGACCGCTTCACAGATGATCGGTGCCATGACGGCGTAGATGTCCTGGCCCTGCGCGATGATCCGGCGACGCAGGTCTCCTTGCGTGACGATCACCTCCACGGCGAAGCGCTGCGCCGAACGTCCAGTTTCGTCGACAGGCTCCGGCGCAGGCGTGGACGGATCGCGCACATCCCGCAGGGCTGTCGTGCTGAGAAAGGCGTGCAGCTCCTTCGTCCGAACGTGACGGGCGATCAGCGGCACTTCCGAGAACGGAAGCTCGACGAAGGTCTGCCGACCGAACGGGGCAGGTAGGACGGATACCTTTTCAGCAGGTGGCTGATGCACTGGCTCCATCTGCCCGCCGCTGACGGCAAGGCGCTTCGCAGTATTCTTTTCACCGGTGATGCGCGTGCCTTTTGTTGGAAGCCAGCTGTCGAGCGCGACGTGGATTTCGATGGCGTGGGCGTGATCCCACTCACCCATGACGGTTGCGACGAGCAGATCGGCAAGGCCGCCGTAAAAGCCCATGGCGGGGATGACGACGACGCCTGCGTCGCGGGCCGTAATCTCGTGGCGCTCGAACGTCGCCTGCACACTCGGCTGCTCTGCCGTCACGTCCAGATAGTGGATGCCCGCCCGCAAGGCGGCGCGTACCACAGCGTCGGCCGTATACTGCGACCGATCGCAATCGGCTTGAACCCGCGCCGCAACAGTTCGGCGACGACAAAGTGGCCGGTATGGCCGTTCGCGCCTATGACCGCTACGGAATGTGGTGTCCTGGTGATATCGGCTTGGCTAATGGTCATCGCTCTCCTTCGCTACAGACCTGTCTGTATCTAATAAAACATACAGGTCTGTAGCGTGTCAATCAGTTTTCTGTTAGACCGGAGAAATATGGCAAAGAACACAGCGAACTCTCCCGCCTCCGGTACGAACGAGGTGCGGGACAGAATTCTAGAGACAGCATCGTCGCTCTTTTACCGGCGTGGCGTGCGCGCTGTCGGAGTCGATCTGGTGGTGGAAAAATCCGGTGTCGCCAAAACCAGCCTCTACCGCCATTTCGGCACGAAGGACGACTTGATCGCCGCCTTCCTCAAGCGTGAGGACCTGGACTTTTGGAGCACTTGGGACCGGGTGAGGGAACTGCATCCGGACGATACCGGAGCCGAGCTCGACGCCCATCTCGAGTGGATCGGCGAGCGGATCGGACGGGACAACTACCGGGGTTGCCCGCAGATCAATACGGCCGCCGAGTTTCCAGAAGCGGATCACCCTGCCCGCAAGGTCGCCGAGGCCCACATGCGCGAGATGCGGCGGCGCCTGAAGACCATCGCCGAGGGTCTGGCGGTTGCCGCACCCGACCGGCTTGCCGGTCAGCTCGCGGTCCTGATCAATGGCGCCTTTGTCAGCATGCAACTCTTTGAATCCGGCGAGGCTACCAGCTTGCTCCGCGATGCCGCCCATGCGCTGATTGCCGCAAGCCGCAGCTGATTGGACTCACGGCCGTTGCCTTCTGACCGCGCGTCCAAAACGTCTCTTTCTCAGCCAGATCGACAATTTGCAACAGAGCCAAAAGAACGGGGTGCCGATGGTGGCACCCCAATTCTGACTCGCACGAAAACCGAACCCGGGTCGCTACGCCGCCCGTTCTTCTGCGGCGTTCGGTCTCCACTTGATGAGCCGGCCTTCCAGAACATCGAGAATTCGGTCGATGATGAGCACGAACATGGCCAGGATGATGATGCCGGCAAACACGCCGACCGCGTCGAAGTTGCCTTCTGCCTGCGCGATCAGATAACCGAGCCCTGCAGAAGAGCCGAGATATTCACCAATGATGGCACCGACCACCGCGAAGCCGACAGACGTGCGGAGCGAGGACAAGATCCAGCTGGCCGCTGCGGGGAAATAGACGTGCCGCAATAGATCGGAACGTTTGGCCCCGAGGATTTTTGCGTTTGCGAGGACCACCGGGTTGACTTCGCGGACACCCTGCATGGCGTTGAAGAAGGTAATGAAAAAAACCAGCGTTACCGCAAGCGCCACCTTGGACCAAAGACCGAGCCCGAGCCAAAGAACGAAGATCGGCGCGAGAACGACGCGGGGAATGGCGTTGAGCCCCTTGATGAACGGATCGAGGATCCGGGCGGCGCTCCGGCTGAGACCGAGCCACACACCGGCGGCGACACCAAGACCCGTGCCGATGATGTAACCGAGCACTGTTTCCGTCAGGGTTATCGAGACGTGCTTGTAAAAGCCCGGGTCAACGATCCAGCTGACGATCTGGTTGAAGATGTCGAGCGGCGCTGGAAAGAAGAAGACATCGATGAAGCCGGCGGTCACGCCGAGCTGCCAGCCGCCGAGGATAAAAACCAGCATGCCGAGCTGGATGATGCGTTCAGTCACGACGTTCATAGCTTTTCTCCACTTCGCCGCGCAGGGAAGCCCAGATATTGCGATACAGGTCCATAAAGCGTGAGTCGAGTTTGATCTCAGCCACATCCCGTGGCCGCTCGAGATCGACCGGGAAACTTTCGATGACCCGCGAACGGGGGCCGGCGGCCAGAATGGCGACGCGGTCTCCAAGCGCGATCGCCTCTTCGAGGTCGTGCGTGATCATGACCACGGCGCGACGCTCTTCCTGCCAAAGGCGCAGCAATTCATTCTGCATGAGGTGCCGCGTGTGGATGTCGAGCGCGGAGAAGGGCTCATCCATCAGGATGACCTTTGGACCGGCAATGAGGGCTTGTGCCATCTGGACACGTTTGCGCTGGCCGCCGGACAGTTGGTGCGGATAGCGGTGTTCGAAGCCCTTGAGCCCGACTTTTGCAAGCCAGCTCATCGAACGCTCGCGGCGCTCGGCGGCTGCAACACCCCTGAACATCAGGCCGAGTTCGACATTCTCAATGGATGTCTTCCACGGGAGCAGCGCATCCTGCTGGAAGAGATAGCCGATGTCGTTCTGCACGCCCTTTACCGGCGTGCCGTCGATCGTCACCGTTCCGCTCGCGGGTTTCAGAAGACCTGCGATCGCGTTCAAAATGGTGCTCTTGCCGCAACCGGTTGGGCCGACGATGGCGAGAAACTCACCATCGGCAACCGTCAGATTGACGTCCTGCACCGCGACGTAGGCACCAAACGACATTGTCACGGCATCGATCGATACCATCGACTTTGCGTTTTGCTGTCCCGTCTGGATAGACATGGGATTTACGACAGCCAAAGACATGGCCTCCTCCTAGGATCAGTTGGTGGTCTTATCCGTTACCTTGTCCACGAAAGCGTTCGTGTAGGTTTTGGAAAGATCGATTGTTGCGGCAGCAACCTTTTCGTTGAAGCTCTTGAGAACGGCCAACGGCGTCTGCGTGTCGGTCTCGCTGAATTTGCCGTCCACCGAGAAAATCGGTTTGGCATTCTGGACGGCCTTCACATAGGTGTCCCGGTCGCCGGAGATGAATTCTTTCGGCAGTTTTTCGACGATCTCTTCAGCGCTATGTGTGTTCATCCATGCCAGTGCCTTGACCGTCGCGTTCGTGACCTTCTGGATGGTTTCCGGGTTTTCATCGATATAGGCCTGCGTCGCATAGAGGACGGAGGTCGGATAAATTCCGCCATAGATCTCCTTGGCACCCTCGTCGCTGCGGGCGTCGATCAAAATCTTGCCGACACCCTTGGCCTCGATAAAGGTCGCCGCGGGATCGTAGTTGACCAGAAGATCGACTTTCCCTTGCTCGAGCGCCGCGACTGCGGCCGCGCCGGAACCGACGCCGATCAGCGAGATGTCGTCGGCCGAAAGATTGTTGCGCTGCAGGTAGTAGCGCACGAAGAAGTCGGAAGATGATCCCGGTGCGGTGATGCCGACCTTCGCGCCCTTGATCGTTTCCGGTTTGGTCGGATCGAAGGATGAGTTTTTCCCGCCGGCCAGAACCAGGCCAGAATTGCGCGCAAGCTGGACAAAGCCGACGACCGCCTTGTTCTGCGACTGCATCTGGATCGTATGGTCGTAGAAGCCGACAGCGATATCCGTGGAGCCGGCAACAAGCGCCTGCAGCGTCTTGGAGCCGCCAGATGCGAAGTTTTCGACGGTCACCTCAAGACCTTCCTTCTCGTAGAGACCTAGGCCAGCTGCGACCGGGAAGGGCAGGTTGTTGAGGTTGTAGGACCCGACGCTGATGCGGACGGGTTCCGCAAAAGCCGAACCGGCGAAGGCGACCGTTGCCGCAAGGGCGAGTATGAGTTTACGCATGTGTATTCCTCCCTGATGCGTGGCGCCCTCCCGGCAACCACTTTCGATTATGCCGCGCAAACCATTTGCACGATAGGTTTTGCAAAGACCCGGCCCTCGAAGAGGCGTCGGGCCGTCCGCAGGATTCCGGCAACTGTCTTGCCGTCGCGGGTATCCAGTTTTACTTCCAAACGACCGCTTGGATGTTCCAGAACGAGGACGACCGGCGGCTTGCGGTCGCCGATCAGTTGCGAGGCGACGGTTCCGTCGCTAATGCAGGCCGTGGCGATACCGACCGCACCGGTCGTTGCGAGAGAAGGGTGGCACTGGTGCGGCATGAAATAGCGTACGCCGAGATCGCCGCCGTTGTTGGGCCTGGAGATCAGCACCGGCTTTGGCGTCACCTGGTTACTGACATCACCCATGCCCATGCGCCGGCCTGCCTCAAGCCGTAGCGTTTCGAGACGATACAGCATTGCCCCGTTGGCATTGAGCTCGGCAGCCGATTCATTGCCCGTCACACCGAGCGCGGCGGCCTCGAGCAGCATCATCGGCATCGCGCAATCGATGCAGGTGACGTCGATGCCGTCAATCCTGTCTCGCGGGTTGCCGGTGGGAAAAAGCTTGCCGGTGCGTGCCCCGGCAGCATCCATGAAGGTCAGCGCGATCGGCGCAGCATTGCCGGGCACGCCGTCGATCGAGGCATCTCCCATATAGGCGACGCGGCCATCAGGGGTCGGAACCTCCGCTTCGATGAGTTTACCGGTATTGACGTTGTGAATGCGCACGCGGGTTACGCCCGTCGCCGCCTTGACCAGGCCGGCCTCGATCGCGAACGGCCCGACGGCCGCCAGCATATTTCCACAGTTAGGTGAGGTATCCACGAACTGCTGATCGATGCGGACCTGGGCGAACAGATAATCCACATCGGCATCGGACACGGTTGCCGGGCCGACGATGGCAACCTTGCTGGTGACGGGGTTGCCGCCGCCGATACCGTCAATCTGCAGAGGATGACCAGACCCCATGACCGAAAGCAGGATCTGATCGCGTTGACGCGAATCCGATGGAAGATCGGATGCGAGAAAGAACGGTCCTTTGGAGGTGCCGCCTCGCATCAGAACACAGGGAATGGAAATCAGGTCGTTCATGGTTGTGTCCGCATACTGATGTGATTTAAATATCAATCAGCTTCTTTGTTGCAGTAAGCGGCAAAACGATTGATATGTGAAATGCGAATATCAGAGGGAATGATGCGCTATGAGCATTAATTGCGAGATATTGGATCTGCGCGCGTTTCTATCGGTCGTCGAATTGGAAAACTTCCATCGCTCTGCCGAAGCGCTCAATCTGTCACAGCCCGCACTCAGCCGTCGAATTCAGAAGCTGGAGCTGGCAATCGGGGCGCCTTTGCTCGAGCGCACCACGCGTCATGTCTCGACAACCGCCCTTGGCGCGGAACTGATCCCGTTGGTGCGACGAATGCTTGAGGAGTTCGACACGTCGCTCTTTGCGGTGCGCGATGTCGGATCTCAGCGCAGCGGCCTTGTGACGATCGCATGTCTGCCAACGGCTGCTTTCTATTTTTTGCCGACCGTCATTAAGCAATTCAGCGCCGAGTATCCGAATATTCGTTTTCGCATTCTCGATCTGCCGGCTACCGACGGTCTGCAGGCAGTCGCCCGTGGGGAAGTCGAGTTCGGCATCAATATCATGGGCTTTTCAGATCCCGACCTTGTCTTCGACCGGCTCATCGAAGATCCATTCGTACTGGCTGCACGCAAGGATCATCCGCTGACGGCCAAGAGCGAACTCGAATGGGACGACTTGGCGCCCTATCAACTGATCACGGTTCACCGGTCCAGCGGAAACCGTACGCTTCTTGATGCAGCTTTGGCGAAATCGAACCTGAAA
This sequence comes from Rhizobium sp. 007, assembly GCF_015353075.1. Classification (NCBI taxonomy): domain Bacteria; kingdom Pseudomonadati; phylum Pseudomonadota; class Alphaproteobacteria; order Hyphomicrobiales; family Rhizobiaceae; genus Rhizobium; species Rhizobium sp. 007. Next base: position 46,527 of record NZ_CP064188.1, read on the forward strand.
CTGCGCTGGTCCTATGAAGTCACGCATCTCTCGACGTCGCTTGGTTTGGTGGAAGCGGGGCTTGGAATTTCGGTTCTGCCGAAACTCGCTACACCACAGGAAGAGCACCCGTTCCTCGTCACGAGACCTATTCGCAATCCTCAAATCTCGCGAACGATCGGCATTGTACGCCGTCGCGGTGGGACGCTTTCGCCGGCAGCAGAGCGCTTCATGACCATGTTGATTGGGACGTGGGCCGAAGGAAACTGAGCAACTAAGAACTGCTGGGATAGTATCCCAACTACCTTTCAGTCAAATGGCCTCTTTTTTCCGCGACCAGAACGCCTTGAACGTTCGACATGAAGCGCCACCTGCTCGGGATCTTCCCAATGCGGGTTGTGGCCGAAACCATCCAACAGGATGGTTTTCGCATCCTGCAACGCAGCGGCAAGGGACGATGGTCCGCCCTCGATGAGACGATCCATAAGCGCCTTCACCTTGACATCGATCTCTTCGCACAGGCGGCTCACCTGGCTTTTGGAGATGCCGCTCATCCCCATCGCCTTGACGAGATCGTCGACTGAGCGCGTCGAGATGCCCTGAATGTAGGCCTCCTGAATAACTGTCGTCAGAGCCTTTTCCGCCATGCGACGCGGCGCTCTCGGAACATCTCCTCAAGGTCCCGGAACGGAGCGGATAGCGCAGATGGATACGAGTGGGGCGTCCTTCTGGATCGTTTCTATCCCAGGACAATGCGTTCGCCGCTCACTGCCGATCGCTTGATGGCCATAATGACGTTCAGTGTGTTCAGCCCTTCGCGCCCGCTGACCCGCGGTGCTTCTTCACCGCGGATCACCTTGCAGAACTGCCGGATCTGCAGCACCAGCGGGTCTTCGTGCTGAACGGCGATGCGCTGCTTTTCGAATGGCTCCCACCAGCTGCGTTTCGTGCCGTTCTTCCACACGTCGAGCGACGGGATCGTCAGGGATCCGTGCGTCCCGCCGATCAGGTAGCATGCCTCTTCCGTCTTCGGATAGGCGGGATTTTCGCCCGTCGTCATCTCCCAGCTCCAGGGTGCGACGACGGCATCCGAAACGGTGGCCGTGGCAAGAAGACCGCTCGCGAACTCCATCAGGATCACCGAGGTTTCCTCGACAACATTGCCGCGGACGGCGTTGGATTCACGTGCCTGCACGGCAACGATATCGCCGAACAGGTAGCGCAAATTGTCGACGTCGTGGATCAGGTTGAGGAAGACCGGGCCGGCTCCGGCCTGGCGCCGCCAGTCGATGTCGAAATAGTCGTCCGGCTTGAATAGCCAGAACATCGCATTGGCCACGAGGATGCGGCCAAGCGCGCCGCTGTCGATGATCTCTTTCGCCTTCTGGATCATCGGATTGTGGCGGCGATGGTGGCCGACCAGAATCGGAACGCCAGCGGCTTCCGCCGCGCCGATCAGCTTTTCACCGGCAGCGATATCGTCGGCAATCGGCTTTTCGATCAGCGCCGGCACCCCTGCGGCTACGGCTTCGAGGCCGTTGGCGACATGCACCTGATTGGGCGTCGCGACGATGATGCCGTCGGGACGATGCATTTCGATCATTGCCGCAAAGCTTGGAAACCATCTAGCGCCGGATTCCTGGGCGATCTTCTGCCCAAGCGGCATCGGATCGATGACGGCCAGAAGTTCCGCCTGCGGCTCGGCAAGCACATGCTGGATATGTCGCTTGCCGATCAGGCCGGCGCCGAGCACCGCAAGTCTCACTTTCCGTTCATGCTGAGCCCTTCCCGTCACTTCTTTTCGGCAGACGTGATCAGGCTTGCCACCCGGCGGATCGCAAACTGATAGCCTTCGGTTCCAAGCCCGGAGATGATCCCGTCGGCGCGGTACGAGACGAAGGAATGATGGCGGAATGCCTCTCGCTTGTGGACGTTGGAAATATGCACCTCGATGACCGTCTGCTCGAAGGTGTTCAGCGCGTCGAGAATGGCAACGGAGGTGTGGGTGAAGCCGGCTGGGTTGATCACGATACCGGCGCCGTCCTCGCGCGCTTCATGGATCCAGTCGATGATCTCGTATTCGCGGTTGCTCTGATGAAAGCGGATGTCGTGACCGAGTTTAGAGGCGAGCCGACGGCAATCGGCCTCGACATCGGCGAGCGTCTCATAACCGTAGATATGCGGCTGGCGCTTGCCGAGCAGATTGAGATTCGGACCGTTGAGAACATAGATCAAGCTCATGTGTCTTCCTTTCGAATTGCCGGAATGGTCACGGCAGTGTGGTTTCGTGGATCGCAAAATCAGGATCCGACTGGATGAGATCAGCTCGCAGGCCGCAGCGGCCCTCGTCGAGTGCCAGACGTGCGACGCCTTCGGCTGCGTCATAGACCGTCTGCAATATCGCTTGCTTTTCGGCCGCCGAGCGTCCGGGCGCGATGCGCAGGATGATCTGCACGAACTGGTTGGCGGGATGCTCGTCGGCGACCAGCGAATGCGTGGCCTCGCGGGCAAAGGTGCGCACGGTATTCGGCTTGACCGCGCCACTGTCACGCACGCTGCGATGAACGGCCTTCACCAGCGCCGGCATGTCGATGCGGCTTCCGGCTCCCTCGCTGTATTCGATCACGATGTGCGGCATCCTGGTTCTCCTTCGCCAGCCTGGATCAGGAGGCTTTGCACAGTTCGGTGAAATGGCTGCTCATGCGTTCGGCGTCCGCTTCGATACCGCTGAAGAGCTTGAAGGCTGCTGCCGCCTGAAACACAGTCATCCCTCCACCCGGCAAGGTGCGGCAGCCGAGACGGGTTGCAAGCGCCAGAAGCTCGGTCTTGAGCGGCATGTAGACGATGTCGGCAACCCAATGATGGGACTCCAGCCAGCTCTCTTCGATCGGCAGACCCGGATGGTTTTTCATGCCAGTCGGCGTCGCATGGATGAGGCCATCAGCGATCCGCATCGCTTCACCAACATCGGTGACCGCGAAGGCCCGTTCTGCGGAAAAGCGGCTATTCAGATCCTCCGCCAGCTTTCTGGCGCGTGCATTATCCTGATCGAAAATCGCGAGATGCTCGATACCAAGTTTCATCGCGGCATGAGCAACCGCGACGCCGGCGCCGCCAGCGCCGAGAAGAACAGCCCGATGCCGCGGGACGTCAGGAAGTCCGCGCCGAAAGTTTTCGTAGAAACCGTACCAGTCGGTGTTGTGACCGATCCGTCTTCCGTCCTTGAACACAACGGTGTTAACAGCGCCCAGCATACGGGCGTCGTCGGAGAGATCCGTGAGGTACTCAATCACCGTCTGCTTGCAGGGATGGGTGATGTTGCTGCCGGCAAAGCCGCGTGCCTCCTCTTCCGCCAGAAGGTCAGGCAGGGCGGTGGCCGGAAGGCCGCGCTCCGCAAGGTCGAGGAGTTCATAGCGATAGTCGAGCCCCTGAAGCAGACCTTCGCGCTTGTGCAGGGCAGGGGACTTCGACATCTGGATATCCGCGCCGATCAGTCCCACCAACACAGCGCGCTTCATCGTTTCGTTTGAAACAGTCATATGCGGATCGCCTCAGTGATGAGCCAGGATTTCGCCGAGGAAAGCCTGGGTGCGCGGATGCGATGGATTGCGGAAGAAAATTTCTGGCGGCGCCTCTTCGATGATCTCGCCGGAGGCCATGAAGATCACGCGGTCGGCCACCTGCCGGGCAAAGCCCATCTCGTGGGTGACGCAGATCATCGTCATGCCGTCCCGCGCCAGACCGATCATCGTGTCGAGGACTTCCTTGACCATCTCCGGATCAAGCGCGCTGGTCGGCTCGTCGAACAGCATGGCTTTCGGCTCCATGCAGAGCGCCCGTGCAATGGCCACCCGCTGTTGCTGTCCGCCGGAAAGCTGGGCCGGGAATTTATCGGCCTGATCGAGAATGCGGACGCGTTCGAGATATTTGCGGGCGATTTTCTCAGCATCCGCCTTGCTGGTGCCACGGACGCGCATCGGCGCCAGCGAGCAGTTTTCGAGGATGGTCATATGCGGAAACAGATTGAAGCTCTGGAACACCATGCCGACTTCGCGCCGGACAGCGTCGATCGTCTTCGTCCTGTCGTCGAGCGTCGTACCCTCGACCGTGATACGGCCCTTCTCGATTTTCTCGAGCGCGTTGATGCAACGGATCAGCGTCGACTTGCCGGATCCGGACGGTCCGCAAAGGACGATCTTCTCGCCTTTGCGGACCGTAAGGTTGATGTTCTTCAACGCATGGAATGCGCCGTACCATTTATCCACGCTTTCCATTGAAAGAAGCGGGCTTTGAGTGTCAGCGGCGTGCGGCACGGCGATCTCCTGCGTAGAACATGTATCAGTTGATGGTGAAGGGGATGTTCGGAATGGATTCGGGGAACTTCGGAACCTCCACCTTCATCCATTTCGCGTAGACTTTGGCGTGCTCTCCGTTCGCCAAGATCTTGTCGAGGAAAGCGTTGACAGTTTCGTTCCAGTCCTTCTCGCCAAGCCGTGTTCCGACGCCGTTGTACGTCGTCAGGAAATCGATCTTGCGTTCATATGTGCCGGCACTGGCTGCTTCCAGACGGTCGAGGTAGAACTGGTTGCCGCCGACCGCCTGCACCTGGCCGGAAAGCAGCGCCTGGATGGACGCGGCATCATCGTCGAAACGCCGGACGGTCGCCGTATCGCCGACAGCGGTGGTCACCGCCTTATCCTGCGAGCTTGACTTTGGAACGCCGATCTCCAGGCCTGCGAGATCGCCGATTTCGGCCATCTTCTTGTCCTTCGGTCCATAAAGCGAAATCGTGTTGCCCGCATACGGCTTGCTGTACTGGATCGACTTGGCCCGTTCCTCCGTCATTGCCATGGTGGCAAACAGGATATCGACCTTGCCAGTGACAAGCGCCGGGATGCGATTGGCGACCGCGAGCGGTGCGAATTCGACCTCGACGCCCAGTTCCTTGGCGAAAAGCTTGGCGATGTCGGCATCGAAACCGTCCTGAACGCCACTCGAATTGACGAAACCCCAGGGTGCGTTGTCGCCCTGAATGCCGACGACGATCTTGCCCTTGGCCTTGACCTCCTCGACCGTTGCAGCCTGTGCAGACATCGGCGACAGCCACGGCGCCATCACCAGGGCTGCCGCTGCGAACAGAATTCCACGGCGCTTCAGGCCGGTCTTGAAGCTGCTGATCATTACCTTCTCCTCCTTGGTTGATTAAAAGCTTATGCGTCTGTTGGATTGCCAACTTACCGGGCGGCCTTTGCCATCCGATTTTCGAGCCGGGTCCCATAGAGAGACAGGGGCCAGCAAATGATGAAGTAGATCGCGCCGACGATGCCGAAGATCAGCAGCGGCCTGTAAGTCTGGTTGGAAACGATCTGCCCGGCGCGGGCGAGTTCGATGAAGCCGACAATGGCAGCAAGCGATGTGCCCTTGATGAGCTGGACGAGAAAGCCGACGGTTGCCGGCAGCGAGACCTGGAAGGCCTGCGGAAGGACCACGTCCTTCATCCGCGAGACGTAATGGAGACCCAGCGCATTGGCGGCCTCGGTCTGGCCCTTGGGGATCGCCTGGATGCCGCCGCGCCAGATTTCCCCGAGAAACGCGCTGGCGTGGAGCGTGAAGGCGATTGCGACCGCCACCCAGGCCTCGATGCTGACGCCCAGAAGCGCGATCCCGTAGTAGACGACGAAAAGCTGCATCAGCAGCGGCGTGCCCTGGAAGACGGAGATATAGCCCGCCGCCGTCTTGCGGAGGGCTGAGAGTTCAGATGTGCGGGCAAGCGCGATGACGAGTCCGAATACCCCGCCGCCGATGAAGCCGATCGCAGATAGAAGCAATGTCCACTTCAGGCCCTGCAGCAGGAATAGCATTTCGTTTTGGCCGATAACACCCATTGTTCTGCTCCTCACCGCACCGGATAGCTGAAGAAATGCCGCGAGATCAGCGCAAACAGCCCCATCATCATCCAGGAGATGACGAGGTACATGAGCGTGATCGTGAAATAGACCTCGAAGCTGCGAAACGTGTCGGACTCGATGATCTGTGCGACGGAGGTTAGCTCGTAAGCCGCAATGGACGTGCAGACCGATGTGGTCAGTGTCAGCATGATGAACTGACTGGTAAGCGAGGGATAGATAGCCCTCAGCGCCGGCTTCAGGACGATCAGGCGAAACACCTGCGCCTTATGCAGGCCGAGCGCGAGGCCTGCTTCGACTTGACCCTTATGGATGCTGTCGACACCGCCACGAATGATTTCGATCGCATAGGCGCCGCCATTGATGGCCAGCGCGATAATCGCCGTGACGGTGGGATTGAGGCGAATGCCCATCATCGGCAGGGCGAAGAAGATGAAGAAGATCTGCACCAGGAACGGGGTATTGCGGACCACTTCGACAAAGGCGATGACGGCCGCACGCAAAGGAGCAATATTCGATGTCCGGGCCGCAACGCCGATCACGCCGATCACCAGCGCCAGCTGCATGCCGGCCAACGCAAGGCCGATCGTCGCCAGAGCCGCCATCAGAAGATCGGGCATCTTTTCGAAAACAACGCTGAAATTCAGCACGTAGTTCATGACAATATCTCTCTCCCGTCGACAGGCTCCTCTGCCCGTCTCCGTGTCGTAGTAGCAGTTGCGCTTTTGCCCGTGGTTAGCCGGTCAACGCACGCGTGGCATCATTGAGGTGGCGCAAATGTTCTTCCGGCGCCCGGTTAAAACGGATAGGCACCTCCACCGAGACCGAAGCGCCCGCGGGTAACACTTGCATCAGGCTGGTGATTGGAAGGTCACCCAGCCCCGGCGCAAAGCGCCCCGTTCGGGCCTCACTGACCATTTGCTCCGAGGTTGGCGGTGCACGCCCCCGCGCGTCGCAGAGTTGTATGCTCCGGATCATGCCTTCCGGGGCGGTAGAGACATCCTCGGCGTTGCCACCATTGCGAAAAAAGTGCAGCGCATCGACCAGCACGCCGGCATTGTTCCGGTTTGATTCCTGCACGATGGACAGACTGTCATGAAAGCTGGCGACGGTGCGCCAGCCCATATTCTCCAGGTCTACGCCCATGCCGAAGGTGGCCGCGAGGTCGCAAAGCGCTGCGAAATTGCCAACGAGGCGCTCCCGATCCGGGTCGTCGCCGCAAACGCTGAGACGTCGCGCGCCGAGCGCGCTTGCCGCTTCAAGCATCGACGTCAGAGCAGCGGCATCGAAGTCCGGGCCGATGACAACGAATTCGATGTCGTAGAGCGAAATCCCTTCACCATCCAGACGTGCTTTGACGTCTCGAGCTGCATCGCTTCCCGCCGGCAGCTCATAATAGGGAGCGCCGGGAAAGGCCGGATGAAGGCGCAGGCCAACCGACGAAAAACCGGCTGCTGCGGCAAGCGACACGAATTTCGCCGGCTCGACGTCGATCGCTGAAAAATGCGCGACCCCCAGCGGCGATGCCGAAGCGTTGGGTGGTATGGTTCCCTCCCGGGTCTCCATTCAGGCAATTCCCTTTTCAGCGAGATGCCGTCGCAGATTTGTGCCGGTACGATGGATGTGCTCGCGCAGCCGGTCGCAGGCATAGTCCATATCCCGCGCCACGGTCCCTTGCGCGATTTCACTATGTTCAACGCTGACATTGCGGTCGCCGGACGTGCGGGTAAGAAAGGTGCGCCGGTAGCGGTCGTTCAAGTTCAGCATGGTCTTGCAGAAGCTGAGAAGCAGCGGTTTACGGCAGCCCGAAATCAGGGTGAGATGAAACTCCCGGTGGACGGCTTCCCACTGCTCAAGCGTTTCGGGTTTTGCTGCATCCCGTTCCGTGCGGTTCAGGCGGTGCAGCGCACGCATGACATTGCCTTCCCAATCGACATCGCCGACGCGCATGGATTCCCGCAGCGCGTAGGTTTCGAATTCCTCACGCAAACTGGTGATCTCTTCGAGGTTCGAAAGTGAAACGGGCGACACGCGGTAGCCGCGATTGTCTTCGAACTCGACCAACCCGTCCGAAATCAGACGCGCCAACGCCTCCCGCAAAGGACTGAGACTGACGTTAAAGCTTTGTTTTGCGCGATCGAGATTGATCTTGCTGCCCGCCTCGAGCTGGCCGGAAATGATCGCTTCGCGCAGACGTGAAACGAGCTGACTGGCGATCGTGTTCTTGCCGTCATCGGGAAAGGATGGCGTTGCCGCCTCCGCGCCACTTTCCAAAATGAGGCTCCCAGGCCCTGATCGCAATTGACATCCTCCCCAGATGGTTTCCGCCACGTTTTCTGGTCGCGGATTTCATTTATCGACGATCCGTATAATAAACGATTATTTTTGTCAAATAGTTTTGATGAAATGTGGAGTTGAGCTCCATTAGAATTGCCAGAGGTGAATTTGCTATAATAAAATCAATTATATACTGATAGCCATCGCGGTTCTATAAAGAGAATTTAAGGAGAACCTCCCCGCCGTAAGCAATGGCGGCTTGACAAATAATCGATGATTTATCAAAACAGGCACGCCCACAGGGAGGTGTGAGATGGTGATACGGACCCAAGAGGATGTAACGGCGGCTGTTCTGAAGGCTATGGAACAGACCTCGGATCACCGGCTTCGCGAGATCCTGACGGCGCTGGTGAAGCATCTGCACGCCTTTGTTCGTGAAGTCCGCTTGACGGAGCCGGAGTTTCGCGATGCCACGGCGGTCCTCAACGAAATCGGCCAATTGCAAATGGACAGCCATAACGAGTTTGTCCTGATCTCGGGCTCGCTGGGCGTTTCGACGCTAGTCTGCCTGCTCAACAACGGCGATCGGGGACAGACGGAAACGTCCCAGTCGCTGCTTGGTCCCTTCTGGCGCCTCAACTCACCGCGGGTCGACAACGGCGGCACGATTATCCGTTCGCATACGCCCGGGTCTCCGCTGTTTGTGCGGGGCTGGGTTGTTGACAGACACGGAAGTCCGATCGCCGGCGCCGACGTGGACGTCTGGCATGCCTCGCCCGTCGGCCTCTACGAGAACCAGGATCCCGACCAGGCCGAAATGAATCTGCGAGGTAAATTCACGACGGATGCGGAGGGCCGCTTCTGGTTCAGCACGGTGAAGATGATCGGATATCCGATCCCGGTGGACGGTGTCGTCGGTCGGCTTTTGAAGACGCAAGGACGTCACCCTTATCGCCCGGCGCATCTGCACGCACTTATCTTCAAGGAGGGCTACAAGACCCTCATCTCGCAGGTTTTCGACCCGAGCGATCCGCATATCGATACGGACGTGCAATTCGGGGTGACGTCGGCACTCACGGGCGATTTCGTGCAGCATGACGAACCGCATCCGGACGATCCAAACGTGAACGTTCCGTGGTTTTCCCTGGAATACACATACGTAATGGAGCCGGGCGACGCGGTTCTGCCGCGCGCGCCAATCAAGTAATCAATCAGGAGACCCACATCCATGTTGACGGATGAAGAACGCCGCAGCGCGGCACAGGCATTGCTGGGCGCCGAGGAAAGCCGCATGCCGATCCCGCAGCTCAGCAAGACCTATCCGCACATCGAGATTGAGGATGCCTATCGCATCCAGGACCTGTGGGCGGAAGGCAGGATTGGCAAAGGTGCGCGCGTCGCGGGCCACAAGATCGGCCTGACATCACGGGCCATGCAGATGGCATCGAAGATGACCGAGCCGGATTACGGGCGCATCCTTGATGATGCTCTTTTCAATGACGCCGCCCAGATCAGGGCCGACCTCTTCATCAAGCCGCGCCTCGAAGTGGAACTTGCCTTCATCATGGGCGAGAATCTCGAGGGCCCGAGCACCCGAATCTACGACGTTATGCGCGCCACCGAATTCATTGTGCCGGCGCTCGAAATCATCGACTACAGAACCGAGGTTCCGCGCGCGATCACTGATACCATCGCGGATAACGCAGCCTTCGGCGCCATCGTCGTCGGAGGTCGCGTCATCCGTCCGATGGACATCGACATCCGGTGGATCGGGGCAACGCTTTCCAAGAACGGGATCATCGAGGAATCGGGTGTTTCGGCCGCCGTCATGGGGCATCCCGCAGCGGGTGTCGCCTGGCTTGTCAATAAGCTCCATGCGGTCGGGGGCAAGCTGGAAAAGGGGCAGATCGTGCTTGCGGGCTCGTTTACGCGGCCCGTCGATATCGCCGCCGGCGATGTCATCCAGGCGGATTACGGTCCGATCGGCGCGCTCGGCGTATCGTTCTTATAGGTGGTGTCATGAATCTTCCGAAAAACCGCTTCAAGCGTGCACTGGCCGAGAAAAGGCAGCAGATCGGTCTCTGGTGCAGCCTCCCGGGTAGCTATGCCGCCGAAATCGTCGCGCCCTCCGGGTTCGACTGGCTGCTGTTCGACACCGAGCACTCGCCGGGCGACGTCCTGACGGTCTTGCCGCAGTTGCAGGCAGTTGCGGCCTACGACGTCTCGCCCATCGTGCGCCCTGCCAGCAACGATGCGGTGCTGATCAAGCGCTATCTCGACATCGGTGCGCAGACACTGCTCATTCCCTATGTGCAGAACCGGGAAGAAGCCGAAGCTGCGGCTTCCGCCATGCGCTACCCACCTGCCGGTATCCGCGGTGTGTCGGGGCTGACGCGGGCGACGCGCTTTGGGCGGGTCACCGGCTACGCTAAGCGGGCAGAGGAGGAGCTGTGCCTGCTGGTGCAGTTGGAAACCCGTGCGGCAGTGGAGGCGTTAGAGGCCATCGCACAGGTTGATGGTGTCGATGGTGTCTTCATCGGCCCGGCGGATCTTGCCGCCAGCCTTGGATATCCGGGGGAGCTCGGCCATCCTGAGGTCGTGGCTGCCGTCGAGGATGCGATCCGCCGCCTTGCAGGTCTCGGTAAACCCGCAGGCATCCTGACGCCGGACACAGCCTTTGCTGCCCGCTGCATCGAACTTGGTACCACTTTTACCGCGGTCGGTGTTGACGCTGGCCTTCTCGCACGCGGAACCGAGGCGCTGGCAGCGAAATTCAGGCAACGGTGACCGCAAGATTGCGCTGTCCGGCAGGAGATCGAGATATGACCGACGATATCGCAGCTTCGCTCAGCGCACTGATCCCGCAAGGCTATCTGCGGGCGGCGGTTAACCTCGCCAATATCGCTTTGGTGCGGCTCGATCCGAAGACAGGAGCCTTTGAAGGTGTCAGCCCACAACTCGCTAGAGAGTTTGCAGAGCGCCTTGGCTGTCGCGTCGAATTCGTCGCCTACCCTTCGGCAGCCAGTATCCTGGACCGGGTCGATCAGAACGAGTGGGACATCGCCTTCCTGGCCGCCGACCCGGCGCGCGAAGACAGGCTGCTGTTTTCGCCTGCCTATGCGCTGATCGAGGGTACGCTTGTGGTTCGAGAGGCAACACCGTATCGCACGTTTCAGGACGTCGACGCGGAGGGCGTGGAAATTTGCGTCACCCGAAACGCTGCCTATGACCTCTATTTGTCCCGGCGTCTCGCGCATGCCAAAATCGTTCATTCGTCTACGCCGGGGGAAGCCCTTGAAATGCTTGTCGAAGGCAGACACCACGCCGCAGCGGGTGTGCGGCAGGCGCTTGAACGCTTTGCGGGCGAGCGCAAAGGTTTCCGCGTCTTAGCGGAACCGTTCCTGATTATCAGGCAAACGATCGCTGTTAGTTGTTCCCGCCATGCCGCAGGTCGTTTGGTGCGCGAATTTGTCGAGGAGGCTCTTCAACAAGGCTTTTCGAAAAATGTCGTTCGCGATGCACAAAGCAATGGTGTTGCTTTGGCAAGGGAGTAGCAATGCCATAAATAGTCTTACGCCTCAAAGTCTACGGTTTACCGCAGCTCAGCGTCTTGTATGAGTCAATGGGTGTGTCGCCAGTTCGTATCCGTTCAAGGCGAAGGACTGCGCGGCCGATAGCTGCTGTCCACCGTCTCCGGAGCCATATCGGCGGCAAACCTGCCGAAGAGATTCTTAGCGTTTGATCTTTCCGCTCTTACCCTTAACTACGACCAGCTTCTTCGCATTCCCTCGACACGCGACTACGCCTCACAAGCAGCTGAGGAGCTCAAAAACATCCGGCACTCTCTATCGCAAGTACATAACGCGAGTGGAATGGGCCCCACCCCCTATAGTTCTGACTTCAACCCAATCGAGACGCCTGCTCTAAGCTCAAGGCGCTTCTTCGGGCCAAAGCTGAGCGATCCGTCGACGCTCTCTGTCGGCGACATCATCAAGCTCTTCGAGCCGCAGGAATGCGCGAATTAATTGGCTGCTGCGGATATGACCCCGACTACGGTGGATGCGCTCTAGATCACCAATCTTGCTGCCCCGACTTACGTTCCGCACCATTGTGCGGGAGCGATCACAACGGGCTGCGTTCGTGATTTTGTTGTGTCCAGGAGAATGATCACGTCAGCGGCAATCGCGTCGGTCAAATGGAACATAACCAAGCGCTAAACGTTGAATGACGTCGGAGTGTAGTTACGAGTAAATGCACCGTGCTAGACACTCCTAGGAGACGTATATGGATATCACCACGCTTCTCATCATAGTTCTGATCGTTGTTCTGCTTGGCGGCGGCTGGTACGGCCGAGGACGCTGGTATTAACGACGCCGCGGAGACTTGACTCCCCGATATGAAGTTACTGGCAAACTGTGGCCATCGGTAAGCCACTCCGCGCCCTCAAAAAAACGCCGCAACGGCCTCCCTATTCCGGAGCCACCGCCATTAATGGCACTTATCCTGCGATTGTTGGATCCGAGTGCCGGAGGCGGGAGGGGGTGAAGTGCTGTCCGCTGATCCACTACGGAAGAGCCGTAGGGGATCATGCTCCACGCTGCGACGAAGTTATTCTACCAAACGGCTCGCAGGATAATAAAAGCCATAGCGCCACCGAGCCCCCTGGCCCCACTTTAAGCCATGCCGTCATTCAGGATTGGTCACTTTGTCCGGCAACGGACCAACTGAAATCAATTGGATTTGACGCAGGGATTAAAAACGGACGGCATCCATCGCTTCAAGCCTGATCGAATGTTCTTCAACAAAATGTCGGGGTGTGGACTCGATAGGACAAACTCGCAGCGCACAATTCTGCTAGAATCTCGGAAGCACCGGCCCATAGTCCAGCCTAGCTAGGCGGCGACATTTGGCGAGGAGGAGTATACTATACGTTGAAACTAGAACCTTCATTGCGAACAAGCCATGATCGACTTTCAGAACATTGAAGACGCGCAGACACTGGCGCAAGCGATTGTGAATACCATTCCAGAGCCCTTTATTGTGCTCGACGACCAGTTTTGTGTACTGGCTGCCAGCCGCTCTTTTCATGAGACGTTCAAATCGGATCCCGAAGATACAAGAGGGCGTCTGCTTTACGCGCTCGGTGACGGCCAATGGGACATTCCCGCCCTGCGCGTTTTCCTGGAGACGATCATTCCCGAACAGGCCTCTATGGAGGGCTTTGAGGTTGCGTATGACTTTCCCGAACTCGGCCACCGGATCATGCTGCTGAACGCCCGACAGGTCACCTACGGGGGGGATAGCTCCCGCTCGACGATCCTCCTGGCGTTCACCGATGTCACGGAGCGCCGCAAGATCGAGTGCGAAAAGGAAGAGCTCCTTAAGCAGACAGAGCAGTTGCTACATCAGAAGGAAATCCTGCTGCAGGAAATGCAGCACCGCGTTGCCAATAGTCTCCAGATCATCGCCAGCATATTGCTGTTGAAAGCGCGGGCGGTCACGTCCGAGGAAACACGCCGTGACTTGCGGGATGCCCACCAGCGCGTAATGTCGGTCGCCGAGGTGCAAAGGCACCTCCACGTATCCGGCATTGACCAGATCGAGGTCGGGTCCTACCTGGCGAAGCTTTGCGGCAGCCTAGCCTCCTCGATGATCGGCGAAAGCCAGCCAATTGCGATCAATGTGATAGCGGACGAAGGAAGGATCGGGTCCGACAAGGCCGTCGGCCTGGGCCTGATCGTCACCGAGCTCGTGATCAATGCGATAAAATACGCCTTCCCTGTCGTCAAATCGGACGCCGTGATCCTCGTTACCTATGAGATCAGGGGGCCGGATTGGAAGCTGATCGTTTCCGACAATGGCGTAGGAAAGCAAGCCGATGGTGCAGCCGAAACAAGTGGCGGCCTGGGGACGGCGATTGTCCAGGCTCTTGCGAAACAGCTCGACGCTCGAGTGGACATGGTCAGCAGTCCCTCCGGCACGAGTGTGTCGGTTACGCGAGCGACCTTCATGTCGCAATTGCAACGCGGGGTGTGAACTTTTTTCCGTGATCCGGGCGCCGCTCACTTGATCAAACGCCGGGTGCCGATGAACGGAACGCATGCTAGATGTGACCCGTTCCCGCCCGGTCAGCGATCCGGGTCGGGCTCCCCAGATAGGATCTGGGTTACTTTGTCTCCTGACCTGATTGTCGAAATGGAGTGATCTGGCCATGACCTCCTTTCCGGGAATCTCGACAGCCATGGCTACAGTGGTTATAGTTCCACACGACCGGCGAGAGTTGAAAATCGCAGTCTTTTGAGAGGATCCGCAACGTTTTATCGAAGTCAACGGATCTTTCGGCGCATTGTCGCTCGTCGCAAGGGTGTTCGATCATTGCGAGAAGTGCGCCAAAGGCATTCGATCGGCGATCAGAGCTGAGGACTTGCCGCATGCTGTTTCCTGCAATCCTAAAATCAATTGTCCGGACCGGCAGTGTTCGGTTGATCGATGGGGCGGGCAAGGTTCACGAGTATGGAGACGGCACCGCACCTCACTGTACGATCCGGCTTGGCGCTCGCCATCTTGACTATACGTTGGCCCTGAACCCCGAATTGTCGATAGGGCAAGCCTACACGGATGGCTTGCTGACCATCGAGGAGGGAACCCTTTTCGACTTTCTCGAAATCGCTGCCAAAAACTACCGCAACTTCGAGCAGATGGCTTGGTTCTCGCTGTTGTCCCGCATCATGCGTCGGCTAAAGCAATGCAATCCGATCGATCGCGCACGGCGCAACGTCGCCCATCATTATGACCTGTCCGGCCAGCTCTACGATCTCTTCCTCGATAAGGACCGCCAATATTCCTGCGCCTACTTCACGAGCGCGGACGATGATCTGGAGGCGGCGCAGGAGCATAAAAAACGCCACATCGCCTCAAAGCTGCTCCTCGACCAACCGGACCTTAAGATACTCGATATCGGCTCCGGCTGGGGCGGCCTCGGTTTGTACTTAGCCAAGGAGACCGGAGCTGACGTCACCGGCCTGACCTTGAGCGTCGAGCAGCACAAGGTATCGGAGGGGCGCGCTACGGCTGCGGGCCTCGCTGATCGCGCACGTTTTTGTCTCCGTGATTATCGTGAGGAACTTGGTCAATATGATCGGGTGGTTTCGGTCGGCATGTTCGAGCATGTAGGCAAGAGGAATTACGACGAGTTCTTTGCCAGGCTCGGCGATTTCCTGACCCCCGACGGCGTCGCGTTGCTGCATTCGATCGGATATTCCAATGCGCCTGCTCCGATCAATCCGTTCATTCGCAAGTACATTTTCCCAGGAGCGGATATTCCGTCTCTTTCCGAGGTCTTCGCGTCCGTAGAGCGTGCGGGTCTAATTGTCACTGACGTCGAAATCCTGCGCCTGCACTATGCGGATACCCTCCGCCACTGGCGTGAGCGCTTCATGACTAACCGTCAGCGCATTGCGGCGCTCTATGATGAACGGTTCTGTCGCATGTGGGAATTCTATCTCGTTCTGTGCGAGATCGGCTTTCGCTTTCGCTCGATGATGGTGTTTCAGATTCAGCTTGCCAAGCGGGCAGACGCCGTCCCGTTCACCCGTGACTACATGGTGAACTGGGAGCAGGCCCATAGGATGATGGCAAACTCTGGTGTACGGGCTGCGGAATGAGGTAGCACCACCAACAAGCACGTGGACCTGAGATCGCCGGTAGCCCGAGCGCTAAACAGAAGCAAATCTGCGCGCCGGCGTGCACACACAGACCGGCACCTGGTCACGATTTTGCTGCCGCAGTCGATCGTTGGCCGCCCCACGATCAGGATGATGGAGAGCCGGGAGGTAGTTCCCTTCGACGTCGCCGACCAGATCGCGTTCGCTGGCAAACTCACATCCGGCGCGTTGGTAGCCAGCCATCTCAGTGGCGGGCTGTCGCGCGCCACGAACTTTCACATGGAGATCATCCGCGAGCGCGACGAACGCCCCACCTTTCCTTTTGTGATCGAGGCCGCGGGATAAGCTCCTTCATAGACAGGAGTGGAACGGGATGGTTGGAGATCGCGCTGATGCCATGCTTGAAGCCATGGATGAAGGCATGCATGAAGCCAGGCATGAGGGAAAATATCGTCGGATTGAGGTGATCGCCGGTCGGCACCAGCGACCGGTCGCTGTCGCGAGGCCAAATGGCTCAGGCAAAACGACCACTTCTGTCCGTGATCACCGGTTGCTGCCGTCGAAGATTGTTCCCGTCGAAGTTCGATTACCGCTCCTAGACCGGAGGATTCATCGACCCCAGCGAATGCGATAAACAGCGCAATGGTTGAGGCGGCGCGGCAGCTCAAGAATCTGAATGAGCTGTATACATGTTCGCGGCCCGAAATGAGGGGGGCCGCGATTACTACGTGTTAGCTGATATTATCGGACAGACTTGAA
The DNA here is from genome assembly GCF_015353075.1 of Rhizobium sp. 007. NCBI lineage: Bacteria > Pseudomonadati > Pseudomonadota > Alphaproteobacteria > Hyphomicrobiales > Rhizobiaceae > Rhizobium > Rhizobium sp. 007. The sequence goes on from NZ_CP064188.1 coordinate 63,112, forward strand.
CGCTGCACGCAACTCTTCGGCAAAGAGCCGGGGCTGCTCCCACGCAGCGAAGTGTCCACCTTTCGCTACCTGATTATAGTAGTACAAAGTCGGATACGCTTGCTTGCTCCAGCTCTCAGGTGCTTTGTAGATTTCCTTAGGAAAAACAGAAATGGCGACCGGTATCTTGATTTCTTTGGTCTTCTGCGCATCGGCGCTGAAGTTGTTGTTGTTGTTTTCCCAATAGAAACGAGAGGATGACGCTCCGGTGTTCGTCAGCCAGTACAAAGTGATGTCATCGAGCATCTCGTCCTTGGACAGGACACGCTCAGGGACGCCATCACTGTCGCTCCACTGGGCAATTTTTTCATACATCCATGCGGCAAGACCCGCGGGCGAGTCTGACAGCGAGTAGCCAATGGTCTGCGGGCGGGTCACCATCATCGCACCGTACGCGGCATTGCGTCCAAAAAATGTGCTGAGCGACTGGAAGGCCTCGCGTTCTGGTGCCTCCAGGTCAGACGGAGCGGGGTCGCCGCTATTGATCGCTCTAATCAGTTCGCCTGGAACCGTCGCGGGCATATTGAGATGGACTGCACGCAAACCCTTTGGTGCCTGGCGAGCCAGCGCATCGGATACTACCGAGCCATGATCCCCACCCTGGGAAACGTAATGCTCATATCCGAGCCTTTTCATGAGGGTGTCCCAAGCCCGTGCAGTGCGATCAGGACCCCAGCCCAAATCCGTCGGCTTCCCAGAAAAGCCGTAGCCGGGGATGGAAGGGATGACAACATCAAATGCATCCTCGGCGCGGCCGCCGTAAGCTGTGGGATCGGTAAGAGGGCCGATGGACTTAATGAACTCGAATGTTGAACCCGGCCAGCCGTGAGTGAGAACCATGGGCAGGGCGTTGGGGTGACGGGAGCGAACATGGATGAACTGGATCTCGACCCCATCGATCGTTGTGATGAATTCCGGCAATGAATTAAGCTGCGCCTCGGCTTTACGCCAGTTGTACTCAGTGCCCCAATAGCGAACCAGTTCCTGAACTTGCGCCAGTTGAATGCCTTGTGAGGAATCATCGACGGTTTCCTTGTCCGGCCAGCGTGTCTCGGAAATGCGCTTGCGTAAATCATCGAGTTGGGATTGGGGGACGTAAATATGGAACGGACGGATACTCTCATCCGAGCTGGTGCTTTTTGCTGACGTGGCCGAAATGGCATCGGCGGCGATCGCCGGCAGGACGTATCCCGCAGGAACGAGCATGAGGGAGCCAACCGCAACTGCGATCAGGCGGCCAGCGAAATGCACCCGAATAGAGGCGATTTCAGTTCTAGTCATAAGATACTCTCCGTTGTTTTGCCTGTTGGTGACGGAGAGCAGGCTAGAGGGCGGACGTATCCAGCATGTTCTGAAAATTGCCGGAAGTGTATCAGAGCGTAGCATCGCGATCGTGAGCCCGCTCCACGCATCGGTCGTAAAAGCCTTTTTGTATCAGGTTCTTGACAGTATGGTGAACACTGCGGTTCTGCCGGGGATCCGGATCACGCGACTGTAGGGCAAGGATCGACTTGTTTGCTTGATCGAATGTGCTCGCGAAGCGGGTTAAGAGCGATACGGCATCGCTGAGGCAAATCTTGTCCTGTCGTTCCAGACGTAATTTTTGGCGAAATGTGTTCTGGCAATGCCGAGCGGCGATAGCTGTCGTGTCTTGGATAGTGCCGACATGCGCAGGCAGCGCCACCGCTCCTTGCGCATCTTGCCGGATTAGTCGTTATTCTGACGGCACGACCAGGGTCTGGCCTCTCTGGACGATATAGGCGGCAAGCTCCGAGGCTTTGACAGTGCCTACATTTTGCGCCGAATGAGCAACGCCTGTCGGAATGAAGAGTGATTGACCTGCGGAAAGGGTGACCGGCTCGCGACCGTTCATGACTGTGTCCTTTCAGGATACTTGTGGAGGTGATCGCGGGTGCGGCACTAGGGGATGCGCCTACTTGCTCTTTGCACCAGCTTGCCGCGCCGCTGTTTCGATGACGTCGGCAACCTTCTCGGCCTGCGACGCGAACACGGCGTGGCTTGCCTTGATCTCGGTCACCACGCTGCCCGCGCGCTTAGCCATTTCGCGTTCCAGTTCAGGATTGATTGAGCGGTCTTCGGAAGCAACAATTGACCAGCTCTGCTTTGTCTTCCAAGCGGGATCCCCGATCTTGGCGGAAAAAGCTTCCTTCGAGGCGTAGACCTGCGATCTCGCCAGAAACGCTGCGTCGTCTTTCGGCAGGTCCGCGGCGAAGTCGTTCGCGAACGCGGCGGGGTCGAGATAGAGATATTTGCCATCCTTCGTTTCGCGAATATTCATGCCGCCGGCCGGCTTGGAGCTTGCAAGGCTGAGGAGGCTTTCGCCACTGTCCGGCTGGAAGGCCGCGACATACACGAGACCAGCGACAATGGGACTGTGGCCAGCTTCGGTGATCACCATGCCGCCATAGCTGTGACCGACGAGAAGCGTTGGGCCGTCCTGCAGGTCGAGCACCCGATTGGTTGCGGCGATATCGTCGGCAAGCGACGTGATCGGCTCCTGTACAATCGTGACATTGAAGCCTCGCTCGACGAGGATATCAGATGCCTTGCGCCAGCCCGAACCATCGGCGAGCGCACCATGGACGATAACGATGTTTTTCACGTCGGCGGCCTGTGCCGCGAAGGCAATCACGCTCGTGGCGAAGGCGAGTGCTAGGGTCGAGATGTAATGGCGGTTCATGGGTTTGACTCCTGTCTGTTGGGGGTGGTTTTGGTAGGGGAGATGAACTTTCAGCCGAAGGTGAAGGCGTAGGCTTCGACGCCTGGATCGAGGAAACGGATTTCGAACGTCCGTTCCTCCACGTCGCCGGACTGGCGGACGAGTTGGTAGAGCTTGGTGGACATCACCGTGCCCTGGCCGTCGGCGTTAGTATCTGCGCCATGGTTGGGTCCGGGAGCCTTGCCGTCGATCGTCACCTGGAAGCGGACTGGCTTGCCGGCAGCACCGGGTCCGAGAACCAGATGCAGGTCGCGGGCGCTGAATCGGTAGACGATGCTACCATCCGGCTGGTTCAGGACGGCCTGCTCAGCGCCAACCGTCCAGGTTCCGGAGAGGCCCCATTCATTCAGGCCCGGTTCGTCGATAGAATAGGCGTTGGCGGCGCCGGCACGGAGGTTTTCCGGAGAGGCGAAGCTGGTGGCGCGTTTGTATCCGAGATAGGTTTCGCCCGAACGGACGTTCTTGAGGTCCGGGCTGGCCTCGGCTCCTTTGGCGTCCGGCGTCACTGGCGCAGTCGAGGGCATCTCGCTGCCGGCTTCGCGCAGAAGGTCCTGGATCGCCTGCTCGGTCTGGCGGTAGTTGCCTTCGCCGAAGTGGTGGTAGCGGATATTGCCCTTTGCATCGATCAGATAATGCGCCGGCCAGTAGCTGTTCTCGAAGGCGCGCCAGATCTTGTAGTCGTTGTCGATCGCAACCGGATAGCCGATCTTAAAATCCTCGACCGCCTTTTTGACGTTATCGATCTTTTTCTCGAAAGCGAATTCGGGGGCGTGCACGCCGATCACGACCAGGCCCTGATCCTTATATTTTTCCGACCAGGCACGGACGTAAGGCACGGTGCGAATGCAGTTGATGCACGAGTAGGTCCAGAAATCGACGAGGACGACCTTGCCGCGCAGCTGTTCAGTCGTCAGCGGCGGCGAGTTCAACCACTCGACGGCGCCATTTAAAGACGGCGAACCACCTTCGATAGGCAGGCTGCTGCGAAACGGTTGATTCCTGTCAGCGAGGGCAGCCGTCGCGCCACGATCGGCAGCTTCTGAGGACGAGTTCGCCGCAGGCCTCTCGTGCAGTTGGTCAAGCACGGTCTGTTCGAAGGCGGCTGTGCTGGCATAGGAAAGCCGTGCCAGGAGGCCGGTATCGAGACCGAGCGCAATGACGGCAACGCCGGCCAGAACCGCGGCACCCAGCACCTGACGAATACGCTCGCTTACGCCGAGCGACCGCTTCATGCCGGCAAAGATCTTGCCCCCGACAAGAAGGGCAATGGCAAGCGATGTCGCGGCACCAGCGGCATAGCCGACGAGCAGGAAAGTCGTCTGGAGATTGGCGCCTTGCAATGCCGCACCCGTCAGCAGGAGGCCAAGGATCGGCCCAGCGCAGGGTGCCCAGAGCAGACCGGTCGCAATGCCGAGGATGAAGGAGCTTGCGGGAGTCGGTACGGAGCCGGGTTTGCCCGACGCGTTCAGCAGCCTGTTGCCGAAGTCGACGACCGGCAGGGTGATGACGCTTGCAACGCGTGGCGAAAGAAGGCTTACCCCGAAGACCGCAAGTATCAGAATTGCGGCGAAACGCCCGTATTCATTGGCATGGATCGCCCAACTTCCGCCGACCGCTGCAAGCGTCGCGACAAGTGCGAAAGTACCACTCATGCCGATCAGCATGGGCAGCGTGCTTCGGATAAAGGGCTGTCCTGCGCGGGCAAAGACGAAGGGGAGAATGGGAAGGATGCACGGGCTGAGTATGGTTAGCGCTCCTCCGAGATAGGCAATGATGAGAAGTGTCATCGTCGTTTCCTTGAAACCGGTTGGTCGGGTTCTGGACGGCGATGGGGCACGACCAGCAACGGGGCCAATCTGGTCGGCGCGACGTATCCCGGATGTGTCCGGCTTCCATAAGAAATGTACCGCAGTGTAGGGAACCGCCGGGCGACTACAGAGTGACACAAATCGTCGGCGGCCCGGGTTCGAGACGCAGGGCAGATTGTATCAGAACGTATCAAGGCGGCCGGATGCTACATCTGCATTCGATTGCGGGCTTTGCGGGACACGTTGGGGATACATGCGGCCGGCTCTCTTCAGGTCACGATCAATCGAGATGGAGAGAACGATGTCCCCTGAATTCAACCACCAGCGCCGCCGCTTCTTTGGTGTCGCCGCCATGGCCGTGGCCGCCGCCGAATTCGGCATGACCGCGATCGCAAACGCTCAGTCGTCCGCGGTATCCTTAGCAGCGGTCAAGCCAGGAAGGCATACTTCATTCGGAGCGCTGAAGCAGATTAAGGCAGGTGTGCTCGATGTCGGATATGCAGAAGCCGGTCCGGCAGATGGTCCCGTCGTCCTGCTTGTTCACGGCTGGCCCTACGACATCTACAGCTATGTCGATGTCGCACCGATCCTGGCCGATGCAGGCTACCGCGTCATCATTCCCTATCTGCGCGGTTATGGCACGACGCGCTTCCTTTCGCAGGAGACACCGCGAAACGGCCAGCAGGCGGCACTGGCGACCGACATGATCGCCTTGATGGACGCACTCGGCATCGAAAAGGCGATCCTCGGCGGATATGACTGGGGTGCGCGCACCGTGAACATCATGGCGGCTCTCTGGCCGGAACGCTGCGAGGCAATGGTTTCCGTCAGTGGCTATCTCATCGGCAGCCAGGAAATCAACAAGAAGCCTTTGCCGCCGAAGGCGGAGCTGTCCTGGTGGTACCAGTTCTACTTCGCCACCGAGCGCGGCCGGCTCGGCTATGCCGCCAACACGCACGAGTTTGCAAAGCTGATCTGGCAGACGGCCTCGCCAACCTGGGCCTTCGACGACGAGACCTTCAACCGTTCGGCAGGCGCGTTCGACAATCCAGACCATGTGGAAATTACCGTCCATAACTATCGCTGGCGGCTCGGTCTCGTAGAAGGCGAGCCGAAATACGATGCCTACGAGAAGCAGCTGGCGATGGGGCCGATGATCACGATCCCGACGATTACCATGGAAGGCGATGCCAACGCCGCGCCGCATCCGGAACCATCCTCCTATGCGAAGAGGTTCTCCGGAAAATACGAGCATCGAAATGTAACGGGCGGTGTCGGGCATAATCTGCCGCAGGAAGCGCCGCAGGCGTTCGCCCAAGCCATCCTTGATGTCGCCAAACCCTGACTGGTCAGGCTGCCGCGAAAAAACTCCTTTACTCGCGGCTGCCGACACGGACAAATAACGGCTGCATAGCAGACAACCGATATTGTTTGAAAGACAAAAGATGGAGCATGTCGACCACATCCTGATTGTCGATGATGATCGTGAAATTCGCGAACTGGTATCGAGCTATCTGAAGAAGAACGGTCTTCGCACGACGGTTGCCGCCGACGGCCGGCAGATGCGCAGGTTCCTCGAGACCAGCACGGTCGACCTGATCGTGCTCGACGTGATGATGCCGGGCGATGACGGGCTGGTCCTTTGCCGGGAACTGCGCGCCGGCAAGCACAAGGCGACGCCGGTCGTCATGTTGACGGCGCGCGACGACGAGATGGACCGGATCATCGGGCTTGAAATGGGGGCCGACGACTATCTTCCGAAGCCTTTCGCGGCGCGCGAGCTTCTTGCCCGCATCAAGGCGGTGCTGCGGCGCACGCGAATGTTGCCGCCCAACCTTCAGATCAGCGAGGCAGGACAGCTGCTGACTTTTGGCGAGTGGCGGCTCGACACGGTTGGCCGGCATCTTCTTGACAGGGACGGCACGGAGATCGCGCTAAGTGGTGCCGAATACCGGTTGTTGCGGGTCTTCATCGATCATCCCCAACGCGTGCTCAACCGAGATCAGATCCTGAACCTGACGCAGGGCCGCGATGCCGAGCTCTTCGACCGATCGATCGACCTTCTGGTCAGCCGTCTGCGCCAGCGGCTCGGCGACGACGCACGCGAGCCGACTTACATCAAGACGGTGCGGGCTGAAGGCTATGTGTTCTCCGTACCAGTCGAGATTTCGGTGCCCAGGACATGAGTGAGGAGGGCAATTTCCGGTTCGGCTGGTGGCCAAGCACGCTACGCTCGCGCCTCTTCCTCATCCTATTTGCCGGACTGGCGATCGCCTATAGCCTCTCGTTCAGCATCCTTTTTGCCGAGCGCTACATGTCGGCCAAGGCCGTCATGCTTGGTACGCTGGAAAGCGATCTAGCGACGTCGATCGCCGTGATCGACCGACTGCCCGCCAGCGAGCGGGCCGAATGGCTGGACCGCCTGAGCCGTGGCAACTATCGCCTTGTTCTTGGGCCGGGTCTTCCCGGTGTGCCGGACATGTCGGGCCGCGGAGCGGAAATTGCAAAACGGATAGAGGAGGCGGCAGGCAACAGGTTTCCGCTCCGCGTCGAAGCCATTCCAGGTGACGGCAAGCGGCTGCAGGGACATCTGACGCTTTCAGACGGTGCACCGCTCACCATTGACGTGACGCCGCGCGGCGTCATGCCGTTGGCCGAATGGCTGCCATATGTCTTTGCCGCCCAGATGGTGCTGCTGATCCTCTGCACCTGGTTTGCGGTGCGCCAGGCAGTTCGCCCGCTTGGCGATCTCGCGGCCGCCGCCGATGCACTCGATCCCAACAAGAAGGGGTCCCCATTGAGCGAGAGCGGGCCGAGCGAAGTCGCCAATGCGGCGCGCGCCTTCAACGCCATGCGCGACCGTATCGCCCATTACCTGGAAGAACGCGTGCAGATTCTCGCGGCGATCTCGCATGACCTGCAGACGCCGATCACGCGCATGCGCCTGCGGGCCGACTTGGCGGACGATACCCCCGAAAAGGACAAGCTGGTCAGCGACCTGCGGGAGATCGAGCGGTTGGTTCAGGACGGAATTGCCTATGCGCGCAGCTCTCACGGCAACGGCGAAACGACATCTCGCATTGATCTGTCTTCCTTTATCGACAGCATCGCCTACGACTACCAGGATACTGGAAAGGCGGTCACCGTTGCCGGCATCGTTCACGGCACGGCCGTGACGAAACCGCACGCGTTGCGGCGTATCCTGACCAACTTCATCGACAACGCCCTCAAGTTTGCGGGTGCTGCCGAGATCAGCGTCGAACGGAAGGGCGATGGAAGTACCATCATTACGGTCACCGACCGTGGGCCAGGTATTCCGGACGGCAAGCTGGAGGCCGCCATGCAACCGTTCTACAGGCTTGAGACTTCGCGCAACCGCGCCACCGGGGGTACAGGGCTTGGATTGGCCATCGCTCAGCAGCTTGCCGTCTCGGTTGGCGGCGCAGTGAGGATCTACAACCGCCCCGGCGGAGGCCTCGCCGCAGAGATATCGCTGCCCTGAAGAATGCCCGGTTTTGTTGTGCATTTTGTATGAAAAAGTAGCCCCGCACGCGGACTTCCGGGGCTTAATCCGGAACTTGCGAGCGCGCTGATCGACGAAGCCCACCAGACCTGCCCCTATTTCCAAGGCGACACGGGGGAATATCGCGGTCGAGTTGAAGCTTGCCTGAGCGTCTCGCAAATCCAAATGTAACGCCTGATCGTTGGCATGCTGGCGCTCGCGGTTTTGGCAGCGCCTTGCGTCTATGACGTGCTCTCGCCGGAACCATCCCCCATGGCCGCGCTGGCCACAGCCGTTGGTCTTCAAGGATTGGCGTGCCTAACGGGGCGCAGGATGACTTGCACGCCAGCTCCGATAGTCATGGCGCCACGGAAGCCGCTTCTGCTTGTCGGATCGTCTCGATGGAATCGGCTGACGGCAAGTTGATTTCGGCAATGAAACCCGTTGGCGTGACATTCTCGAGCCTAAGCGTTCCAAAATGGCTTCCAACGATGTCGTTTACGATGGATAGACCCAAACCGAATCCGCCCCGGTCGTTGCGCGCAGAATCCAACTTGTAAAACGGTTCCAGGACGTCAGTATGGAACTCGGGGGGAATGCCGGGTCCGTCGTCGCTGACGCCGATGCTGATCGCCCCATCCGGTTTGACATGAAGTTCGACATTCACGTGCCGGGCAAACTTGGTGCCGTTGTCGATGAGATTGGCGATAGCGCGCTTGAGCGCATGGGGTCTGCAGGGGTAGGCGAAGCGATCAGGTCCACGGTAGATCACCGAGTAGCCCATATCAGCAAAATCATTGCAAGCCGTGTTGATGAGGCTCGGCAGGTCAACCCTGAGATGGGTTTCTTTCGATGTGTCTTTTCTCAGGTAAACCAATGTCTCCTCGACCATCAGCGTCAGGGCGTCAATGTCTGCCAGCAAGGCGTTGCGCAGCGAGGGCTCATTTGAGCGCTCGGCTCTGAGGCGTAGACGCGTCAAAGGCGTTCTCAGATCGTGACTGATAGCGCGCAACATGCGCGTGCGTGCTTCGATCATCCCACGGACCCGGCTCCGCATATCGTTTAGCGACTTCGCAAGCGTCCGTATTTCTGGAGGACCCGTTTCCTCGAAGGGGCGCTCGGACCCCTTGTCCGGATCAAGATCCCGCGCTGCTTGGGAAAATCGTTGAAGCGGCGAGGCGATCATGCGGCTTCCATAGAGGGACAACAGGATGACCGGCACGAACATGGCCATGGTCGCGAGGAAATCGCTGATTTCACGATCTGTAATAGGGGAGTCAGGCAGGGCGGACGGCGGTGCAAAAGCCAAAGCGCGGTCCTGATCGATGCCAACGACCAGCACCTGCTGCAGGTGACCGGCCACGGTTCCAGCGCTAAGCTTGACGTTGACATCTGGCCGCGACAGGTTGTTTTTAATCTCGGAACGAAAGTCGCCCATTTCCGTCGGCTGTTCGGCGCGCTGGAGTTCCGTTGCGGATACTTCTTCGACCTGAAGCCCGGTCCTTGTCACAGCGCCGAGGATGGTCGCCTCTTGATCCGCTGTCTCGGCAGATCGGATCATGTCGACGACGAGCTCGATGCGCATGGCAACGGAGCGCGCCTGTGAAACGCTCTCAGGCTCCTTGATCGTCAGGTGTTCACTAATGATGCCGAGGATTGCAAACAGGGCCACTGGCATGACAGCAAGCAGAGCAATCTGTCGGTGGATGGAACCCGCAAAAAATCGCACCAGCATCATCAATCCTTCTCATGGGTACGGCAACAGCCGCTAGGGCTCGCCGCTGACCGTTCGCCTGTCGGCAGACACCGCAAACCGGAATCAAATATCGGTCGCAACGGTATCTATTTCAGCCGGAAAGATGTTTTTATTTGTTATTACATACCGTTCATCGAGCGGAGAGATGGGCACTGCAGCAATTCCTTCGGCAATCCGTCGCCAGGAACGAAGCAACTGGCGTGCGAGAACGAAGAACGAAGGAAGGTCGGCGAAGGATCAATCCGTTTGAAGATCCATAAACACATCCGCGCGATTTTCTCACGGCGATACCCAAAGGAATGACGTCGCTATTGCTTATGCGCCTACCGTCTCATAGCTTCATTGACATCCTTGCGGACGCCCTGAGTGAGGCGACGTGCCCGATCGGACTGCCAAAACTAGGCGCTGAAATCGGCGGATGACGACCTAGCGGAGCGATCATAAAGAGCAAAGGCGACCCGCTTTCGTCGGCGACTGTTCCCGAGCGATGATCGATTAGGGAATCTCACCGCACGCGGACAATCATTGCGTGCTCTGCCGAGACATCATGCGAGCACCGGCATCGAGCGTCACATGTAAGCCGACACATTTACAGTCGCTTCTCTTCCCAGCCACCGCAGAAGATATCGCCTCTTCAGGCATGTTGTTCGGATTTTCTTGCCCGCGAGCAGCGCCAGCGATCGCGCGCTTCAGGCACCATCCCGGAACAACGCTCGGCTTGCGAAAACCATAGCCGATCCTATAGAAGAACTGACCGGCGGCAGCCCTGTCTTTATACACGGTGCGCCTTTCAACTGGGCCAATGCTTTCGAACCACTCCGGTAGGCCGTCGGTGGACAGGCTGTCTTCCTTCACACCGTACATGATCACCGACCTGCCTTTGAATGAACGATCGGCTTGCCAGAACTCGAACATCAGCCCACTCTCTCCGAAGAGGTTCCGACTGGTAATGTCGTTCAACGCCGTGCGACCTCTGCTGTAAAAGCCGAGTTCGCTGGCGACGTTGTACTTGTCCATCCCGACAAGGAGCGGCGGCGAACCGGTCTCGGCCGCGACCTTTGTCTCAATGTCTTCGGCGGCGGAGACGAATTCTTCCCATGCGATGGGCAGCCCGCGCAGGCCGGTGGTATAGCCGACCAGGGGCAGGCCGAGCGCTAGATAATGGAAGAGGATCGCGAAGAATAAAACACTGCCCCCCGCGGCGGCTTTCACTGCCGCCAGCAGACGGGGCATTGTGCCCCGAGACAGCGCCGTCTCGACCACATTCGCCATGACCGGCAGCAAGGAAAGCCAGACGGGACCCGTCCAGTTCATCTTGACGCTATGGAACAGGCTGAAAAAGATGAAGACGAAGAGCGGCACCAAAGTGAAGACGGCCAGGAACGCCTCCTTGCCACGAAAGTCAAACCTGTCGGAAAGCACAGCGATCCTGCCGGCGCCAGCGCCGGCGAGAAGCAGTCCAACGGGCCCAAGCAATATAGCGATGAAGAGGAGAAGGCTCGGCGTCGAAAAGACCAGGTCTTCGAATGCCCACCGCCGACTTCCCTGGAACTGAAACGATGCCCAATCGTGGCGGGCATTCCAGGCAATGACGGGCGAGAACAAAACAAATGCCAGAACTGCCCCGAGGTAGGGCCATTTCGTAAGAAGCCCCCGCCGATGCATAGGATGGAGGACCAGGAAGACGAGCGTAGCGGGTCCAAGGAGGGCGATCGTATATTTCGAAAGCATGCCGAGGCCGATGCAAACGCCCGCGCGCAGCCACGCTTGCGGACGGTTTTGAAGAATTGCCCGCTGCAAGAAATACAAAGCGCCGGCCCATGCGGCGGTCAGCGGAGCATCCGGCGTCGTCACGGTTCCGATCATGAAGAAGAACGGAAGGACTGACAGCAGCAAAAGCGTCAGGAAAGCGGTCATGCGGCCGAAGAGACCGTCCGCGAACCGGAACGCGAAATATGCGGTCACCAGCCAGCACAAGGTGGCACCGATCCGCACGCCGAATTCGGTGTCGCCGAAGACCGCCGTTCCCAGCCATATCAGCCAGGCTACCATTGGCGGGTGATCAAAATATCCCCAAGCCGGATATTGCGCATATGTCCAGTAATAGGCTTCCTGCGGCATGAGGTCGATGGCGCCCTGGTAAAGCAGCCGCAGTGCGACGACGTAGCAGACGAGTCCGACAGTGGCCATTCTCCATCGGGTCTTGGCGGCGTGCTGGCCACCGCCTCGGAAGACGTAGAAATCATTTCCGATGTAGCTGACGATGCCTCCGCCGAGGATGCCAGCGACCAATACGACGATCATTGGCAGGCCAAGCGCTGATGCCGTGGCGATCGCGCCCCCGCGCATCGCCAGGGCCATGATCCCTACGAGCACAAAGCGCAGCAACTGCATGCCGCCCTTCGGGCGATCGCGGAATGAAAAATGGGCGTGTGCAACGTAGTTGCAGACTGTTGCGACGCAAAAACCCCAGATGTGGGCGACCATGATGTCGGCGCCGAGCGTCTGTGCGGAAGCCACGATCAGAAGGTCGAGGAAGAAGCCCACCAAACCGACCAGTGAAAAGCGCTGGAGGGTCTCAAAGGAAGAGGTTCCTTTGCAGAACCTTATCAACTGGCTGAGATAGGCGGCGAACTGCCTTCCTCCGATTTTTGACTTTCCCTTTTGCCGCTCGAAGAAAGAGATCGGGACTTCGCACACTTTGAGCGAGTCGCCGCCTGCAAATAGCGTCTCCAATCCGATCTTGAACCCCTTGGCACGAGTGCCTGCATCCAGGAGCTGCTCTCGGCGTATGGCAAAAAAGCCCGACAGCGGATCTTTGACATCGGTGAACGGGGACGCCAGCGCCGCGCCGAGACGGGAAAGCGCGTTGCGGTAGAAGGGCCAGCCGACAGTCGCTCCGCCATCGACGTAGCGGCTGCCAATTGCCATGTCATAGCGGCTGGACGCCACAGCATCCACCAAGGCCTTGATCGAAGGGGCGGGATGGCTCCCATCGGCGTCGAGGACGACGACGATCGAAAATCTTGCCTGAGCGGCGGCCGACAGGACATCTTCGGCCAGACTGCCGCCTCGGCCGTTCTGGATGAGGGTCACCGGGTGGGCTCGCTGCCATTGCTGGACTTTTTCGCAGGTTCCATCCGTGGAACCGCCATCCGCCACGATGATTTCGAAGGTAAAGTGGCGGTAGACATTGTCTATGATTTCGCCAATCGTCTCGTCGATGTTTTCGGCCTCGTCCAGAGTGGGAACAACGATCGAGATGGACGGGCAAGGCGCGCCTCTCTCTGATTCCGAGGGCTGCGTTCCCTCGAACGCCATGGTCCCCCGCAATGGCTTCACATGCGACAACATTGAATTTCTCCAGGTAATTTCGATGAGGGCGCAACCGGAGGGCCCGGAGACGCAAGGGCCTGGAAGTAGCGGTTCTGGCCGCCAAGTGGTTTTAAGTGATGTTAATGTGTGCTCCGATTTGTTTCCCTGCCCGCTGCCCGGATGCGGGTGGTCCCCCCAACTGGAGCGTCAGAAGCACGGTCTCCGGTCCTAGGAAGCTGCTTGCGCCTGCGGTGAAGGTCTCAGCGTTCGCCCGTCCTGAAGCATGGCTCGGCTTCCGCCGACGGCGCTTAGAAACATTTCTTAACAAGACAAAATCCATCCCAAAACGGATTTCCTGCACGGTGCAGCCGGTCGGGGGGCGGCGAGCCCTTTAAAACACCCAGGAGCGGATGTTGTCTTCTATGAAGCAAAATGCTGGTTTGATGTTATTGTCGGCGCTTGCCGTGCCTCTTGCAGCGGGCACTGCGGCACGGGCCGCGGATCCGGGCGAATTTGGCGCCGGCGAACCTCCTGAAGCATCCAGCGAACGGCCCAGCGGTTTTCGCGGCAAGCTTCACGACTGGAACGTCGTTGTTGGGGCTGGAGCCATATACGGACCGAAATTCGAGGGGTCGAAGGACTTCAAGGTCATGCCGGCCCCTTTCGTTTCTGCAAGCTTCTTCAACGATTACGTACACGTCGGCCCGACCGGCGTGCTCGTCGATATCTACAAGGTCGAAAATATCAAGATCAGCGCTAAGGGCGGTATGGAATTTGGCCGTGACGAAGACGAGAGCGATCATCTGAAGGGACTGGGCGATATCGATTCCGGTGCGGAAATCGGAGGTGTCATTTCCTATGAGCTGGGACCGATCGAGCTCACCGCCGGGATTGACAAAATCATCGGTGGCAGCGACGGTCTCACCGGCACATTCGGCGCAGAATATTCCCATATGGTAGGTCGGTTTATCTTCTCCGCGGGGGCTTCTGCGACCTGGGCGGACAAGAATTACATGAAGTCCTATTTCGGCGTCACTCCTCTGCAGTCGGCAAGGTCCGGCCTCGAGGTTTATGACCCTGGAGCGGGCTTCAAACGCATCGACCTCACCGCGTCCGTCACATACCTGGCATCCGAGCACTGGTTCGTCCGCGGCCAGGCGGAACTCGGGATCCTGACCGGCGACGCACGAAATAGTCCGGTGGTTCAGAAGGAAACCCAGCCTTCCGTCATGATGTTCGTCGGCTACAAATTCTAGAAGGAACGCCTCAACCGAGATCATGTCCGAGCCGAGGTGCGGGCCGACGACTACATGGTCGATTGCCATGTCAGAGTGTCGGCCGGCTCGGCGCGGGCATATTCGTAAAGCTCCGCATCGGGCCGGTGATTGAGATCGCCTCAAACGCCGATAATTTGTTTTCGACGGCGCTGGTCCAACCGCGCATCTCTTTCCACGTAATGGGCGGAGATATTCTCAGCGGTCGACCCTTTTTAGCCGAAGCTAAACGAGATCGACTCTATTTTTCTGTTAAACAGGATCTGAAGCGGATGCTTTTCCAAGTCCAGGCACCAAGTATGAACAACATCGCACCCAACGCGCCCTCGCAGGCTCCCGTCCGAATTCTTATCGTCGAGGACGATCGAGATATCGCGAGCATGTTGATCGACCTGATGAAGGATGCGGGCTACATTGCCGAAGCGGTCGGCTCCGCGATGGAGATGGACCGGGTCCTGAAGAAGAAGGAATTTCAGCTCATCGTCCTGGACGGCATGCTGCCGGGTGAGGACGGCTTCAGCATTTGCCGGCGAATCAGGTCTACCAATACTGTTCCGATCCTCATGCTGACGGCCCTGGCGAAGGAAGTCGATCGGGTGATCGGTCTGGAACTCGGCGCCGACGACTATGTTACGAAACCCTTCAATTCGAGGGAACTACTGGCAAGGATCAGGGCGCTCTTGCGGCGCTCTTCCTATTCCATGCAAGTCAAACCGGTTCAGGAGGCCATGACCTTCGCCGGCTGGCGCATCGACCCCGTCACGCGCGAACTGATCGACAGTGATGGGGTTCATGTGTCCCTGACGACAGCAGAATTCGATGTCTTGCTGGTGTTCTGCCAGAACCCGCGACAGGTCATGAATCGCCAGGAAATCCTTGCCCGCACCCATGCCGGTTCCGCCGGCCCGGTCGAGCGCAGTATCGATGTGCATGTCAGCCGCGTTCGGCAAAAGATAGAGCCAGACTATAAGGATCCGACGTTCATCAAGACGGTACGGCTGGGCGGTTATATCTTCACGCCTGAGGTGACGCGCGATTAGTATAAGCCGAGCCCGATTTCACCAGCGTTGTCGGCCTCGATGATCCGGTTGAACATGGATCTGTGTCCTTTACGTCTATGAGCGTCACGGCCTTGCGCGAGCCGCATCGATTTCTGCCGCCTGCGGAACATGCTGGAAATGCTCTGACACAGACTGCCTCGTGGCTGCTTCCCCAAGCCGCTTTTCCAGCTGTTCCACAGATACGCAGTCGGCCCGCATCATCTGGCCGATCAGTGGGTCGTTCAGGATCTCGGCGACGGTCATCTCATGATGGCGCATGGTAATCTCCTTTGTCGCCGACACGAATAGTCGGTGCAAGGAGCCTGGCGATGTCAAAACGGACGAAATCAAGGCGGTTGCTGAAGATATGTTTCCGGTCGATTCTCGCCCCAGCATGCGAAGCCCTAGGTCGCAGCAGCGATGTTGACGGTAAAGCGTGATGTGGAGCCGCGGCTAAGACGGGACGGGCAATACGCCCTTCTCCGCTGAAAGCCTGCGGGGTCCGCAACAACTCTTAACATCACAAAACCCAAGGCAATAGCGAATCCGGATTAATGCCATCAGACGCGATCCGGAAGGAAGCTCGCGGGGCGACGCTCCACGGCGGGCGGCGATCTTGCCGCTCTCGCCGTGGTCGAAGACAGGGCGACAAAATTGAATCGACTGATGGCCATCCTGATGCTGGTCCTTCTTGCTGGTTGCATGGCGCCGGACCGGGTTGCCTATAGCCCAAAGGCGGCGGCCACCGCCAATATCGAAGGGTTCGGCGATATCCGCACCTATGCGGATACCGGCCGGCAACTGCCCGATGCGCGCGCCTGGCTCGCCGTCCCGAGACACAAGGACGTCAATTATCTCATCTTGTCTGGCGGCGGGGCCGGAGGAGCCTTCAGCGTCGGAGCACTGAAGGCCTGGTCGGACAGAAAAGAGCGGCCGGAGTTCGATATCGTCAGCGGGGTCAGTACCGGCGCGCTGATCGCACCAATGGCTTTCCTCGGTCCCGCCTATGACGACACGCTCGTTGATCTCTATACGAGCGGGGTCGCAAAAGAACTGGTGGACGCGGATTTTCTGCCCAAGGGGCTGCTTGGCCCAAGCCTGCTGAAGCAGGAGCCGCTTCGCCGGATGGTCGAGCGCCATCTCACACCGGAGATCCTGAGAAAAATAGCCACCGAACACCGAGCGGGGAGGCGCCTTCTGGTCCTTACCTCCAATCTCGATTCACAGAGACCGGTGATCTGGAACATGGGCGCGATTGCCAATAGCGGTCGGCCCGATGCGCTGAAGCTATTTCAGGATGTCATCATTGCCTCGGCCAGCATCCCAGGGGTTTTCCCGGCGGTGCTCATCAAGGTTAAGGCAAGCGGCGAGGAGTTCGAGGAAATGCACTCGGACGGCGGCTCGTCATCCCAGATCCTGACGATCCCCGAGGGCTGGATGGCAAGTCCGCAGCAGGCCGCTTGGCCGACGGGCTTCAAGCTGAACATGTATGTCATCGTCAACAATGCCCTCATGCCGGAGTTCTCGACGACGACGAACAACACGCTGGCTGTCATGGCCAGGGCGAGCGCAGCCCTTATCAAGTCACAGACACGCAGCGCACTCGTGGCGACCTACGTCTATGCCCAGAAGAACGGCATTCGCTTCCGTGTCGCCTCCATCGACAGGCAAATCCCCTACAAGATGACCGACCCCTTCAACACCAACTATATGCGTGCCGTCTACCACCTCGGATACGCAAAGATGGCGAGCGGCAGCCTGTGGAAGGATGAGCCGATCTTCACGGACCTTGTCTCTGCAGAGCCCGCCCAACCCTCGCAATAGTCGGGCCGACTGTCCCAAACTTTCCAACCATAGGAGACCGAAATGTCACATTCCCATATCGGCATGGCCACCCATCGACGCCATTGTAGTCCGGCAGCCTCAGCACTCTTGTCTTGCCTGATCGTTTCGGCCGCCGCCGGTTGCGCCGCGGTGCCGCTGGAGGAGGCCCACACGCTGGTATCCTACGGCGGCCTGACGTCGAACAATGGCAAGATCACCAAGGCGAAATTTAAGATCGATCCCAACGAACTCGCGGCAACCAAGACCATATACATCGAGCCGACGACGGTTTCGCCCAATGCGGCGCCGTCGATCAAGAAGCCTTCCGATCAGGCCCTCGTCGCCAATGTGATCAGCCGTAACCTCTGCATTGGCGTCAGCGACCGTTTCCAGGTTGTCGATCGAAGGGAGAACGCAGACGTCGTCGTTCACGCCACCGTCACCCGCATCGTACCGACAAACGCCGCGATGGCCGGTGTGTCGACCGCGACGTCGCTCGGAGCGTCGTTGGTAGTTCCGGTTCCCGTGCCTCGGCTGCCGATGGGTCTCGGAGGACTTGCGGTCGAGGCTGAAGCGATGACAAGAGACGGCAAGCAGGTGGGCGCCATGGTCTGGGCGAAGGGCGCCAACGCCATCACCACGAGCGCACGTGTTTCGCAAGTTGGCGACGCCTACTCGCTCGGCTCGAGCTTCGGCAGCGATTTCTCCAAGATGCTCGTCACCGGCAAGACACCCTATAAGGGGCTGCCCAAATTCCCATCGGCACAGAAGATCAAGTCAAACCTCGGCGGAAGGCCGAAATATCCGGCCTGCGAGCGGTTCGGCCGGTCACCTGGGGTCAAGGACTTCGCGGCCTCGCAGGTTGGCCTGCCACCATCCTGGACGGACAAGCGGCCTGCGGTTGTCGGCCAAGGTCCCCATGATGAGGCACGACGATAGAAGTTTAGCCGGTGAGCCGGCTTCGTCGGGTCTGTCGGACCGGACAATCAAGTCTACACCGCTCGATATGTAAAACGGCGCGGAATTTGAACCTCGTGTGATCCCTCGCCGACATCCCGGATGTCGGCGGATTTGTCTGTAGCCACGCGGCTGACGCGGTTCGAGAGACGCCGTCCGCCATTCGCGCGAGTGTCTCGTCCGGGCGACCTGGCGTGGAAACAAGGACTTCGATGGTAATTGGCTGCATGCCGAGACTGCATTTCCTAGAGCGTCTCTGGCGTGATTCAGCGAGCCTTTCCGGCCTCCGGAGCTACCCCGCAGGTCTAGTCTGCCGATTGCCCGAAGGCGGAACGAATCTCTCCTTCGATCCGTCGCCGATAGCCAGAGCGGGATGCACCCCGTTTCGTGCCGGTACTGGGAATTCGTCGATAGGCTGACAGTTTGAGTGGGAGAGGCGGTCTCTCCTCTGTCGATACCGGCTCGATTGCACTTTATTGGCGACCTCCCCCGCGGAGCCCTTCGGGGCTAGTACCGAACGCACCGTTTGCCCGTGCAAGAGCATCATTTCGCTAGGCTGATTTTTCCGCCATGGCGCCTTGAATCCTTTGGAATTTCTTCCCGTTTTTCACTTGCCGGCAAAGCCTCCTGCCGCCGTGCGCCGACAATTCGCCTGAGGATTTGGAGGAAGTCGTCGACGACGGTGAAGATGACGGGAATGACCAAGAGGCTGAGGACAGTCGAGGTAATCAGGCCGCCGATCACGACGATCGCCATTGGCTGCCGGAAGCTTGCGTCGCCACCGCTGAGGCTGAGAGCCACCGGGAGCATGCCGCCACCCATCGCCATCGTCGTCATGACGATCGGACGGGCGCGCTTGTGGCAGGCATCCACCAGAGCATCCAAGCGCGAGGCACCTGTGCGTCGCGACATGATCGCATATTCGACCAGCAGGATTGAATTCTTCGTCACCACCCCCATCAGCATCAGCAGACCAATGACAACAGGCATGGAGAAACTGATCCCCGTCAGCACGAGCGGCAGGAGGGCCCCGCCGAGTGACAAGGGAAGCGCCATTAGAATTGTCGCCGGCTGGAGGAAGTCATGGAAGAGCAGGACCAACACAGCGTAGATGCAGAATACGCCAATTGCCATGGCAATGCCGAAGCTATCGAAGAGGTCGGACCTGCGCTCGAGTTCGCCCTGTTCGACAAGCCTCACGCCTTCAGGAAGGTTCTGGAGCGCAGGCAGGGCCTGGGCCTCGCGGTAAACGTCGCTGAGAACGCGACCGTTGAGCTCGACCGAGAGCATGACGTTGCGCGTTCGGTCGAAGCGGCTGATCTCCGACGGACTGCCACCGATACGGATACTCGCGACCGAGCCGAGGTCGACGCTGCCTCTGCTGCCGGCGACGCGAAGATTGGCGATGTCGTCGAGCGTCTTGCGGTTGCTCGGATCGAACCGCACGCGGATGGCGAGTTGGCGTTGCGGCAGGTTCAGCTTCGCAAGAGCGGAGGAATAGTCGCCGCTGGTTGCAACGCGGACCGCCTCGGAGATCGAGTCCGCTGTTACCCCGAGGGCGGCAGCCCGGACTAGATCCGGAACGATCTGGATTTCCGGAGCTTGGAGCGAGGCGCTTGATGTCACCGCCCCAATGCCCCGCAGCGTCCGAAGCTGTTCCTCGAGCGCGCCAGCCGCCTTGCCGAGTGGGCCGGCATCGTCACTGGCAAGCGTAATGTCCAGCCTGGTGCCGTTGCCCCCCGAGCCGACCTGGATCCGCGCGCCGGGGAGAACGCCGAGCGCCTGCCGGATATCGTTTTCAATATCTAGCTGCGACCGCTGCCGTTCGTTGATCTTCTTCATGTTGACCACGAGGGATGCGCTCGCCGTATCGACCGTTGTAGCGGAATCCAGGAGATCGCTTGATGAAACGGTTCCGACAGCGGTAAACACATGTGTCACGTCCGGCAGATGGGAGATGATATTGGCCGCGCGCCGCGTGGTCGCGTCGGTCTGTTCGATCGGTGTGCCAGGCTGCAACGTGATGGTGACCTGCGTTTGCGCATCGTCCGAAGCCGGCAGGAAGCCCGAGCTGAGCAGCGGGATCGTCGCCAGCGACAGACCGAGGAAGACGAAGACGCAGATCATGGTCAGCATGCGGTGATGGAGGCAAGTTTTGACGAAGGCCATGTAGTCCCGCATGATCCGACCGTCCTTGGCTTCGACAGGATGGGCTTTCATCATGTAGGCGGCCATCATGGGCGTCAAAAGCCGTGCGACCAGCAGCGAGGCAAGAACCGCGACCGACGCCGTCACCCCGAATTGCCGGAAGATCAGTCCCGGAATGCCGCTCATGAAAGCTGTCGGCAGGAAGACAGCGACGAGTGTCAAGGTCGTGGCGATGACGGCAAGGCCGATCTCGTCGGCCGCCTCGAGGGCTGCGTTCTTCGCCGATTTGCCCGACTTCAGGTGGCGCGCAATGTTCTCGATTTCGACAATTGCGTCGTCCACGAGGATGCCGACCACCAGCGAGAGCGCCAGTAGTGTCACCGTGTTAAGACTGAAATCGGCCAGATACATGACAAGGAAGGCCGGAATGACGGACAGCGGCAGCGCCACCGCCGACAGGAACGTCGCTCGCCAGTCGCGCAGGAAGAGCCAAATCACACCAACAGCCAGGATAGCCCCTTCGTAGAGCATCTGCATTGAACCATCGTAATTCTCGATGATCGGACCGACCGTGCTGTATGCCTCGACGATTTCAACATCGGGATTGGCCTTGGCGAAGTCCTGCATAGCTGTTTCGATGGCCGTAGCGACGGCCGTGTCGGAGAAGCCATTTGAGCGCTTGATCTCTAGGGCGATCACCGGTTTGCCGTCGAGGTAGGCGATCGACGATCGGTCGGCAAAGCTGTCGGTTACCGTGCCGATTTCGTCGAGCCGCACCAGCGCCCCACTCGGAAGTGGGATTGCGAGCGCCTTCAGTTCCTCGACCGAGGAAACCGCTCCGAGCGTTCGGATCGCCTCTTTGATGCCTCCGACATCCCCTCGTCCGCCCGAGGTGTCGGACTGCACGGACCGCAGTCCCGAGGAGATGGTCGCCGCGCTGATATTGAGCGAGCTCATCAGCTGCGGGTCGAGATCGATATGGACTTCACGGTCGACGCCGCCGACGCGGGTGACGTTGCCGACGCCTGGAACGGCAAGCAGCGCTTTCGTTAGGTCGTTGTCGACGAACCAGGAAAGCTCGGTCTGGTCGAGCCGGGTGGACCGCACGGCATAAGCGATCAGGGTCGACCCCTGAATCATGTTCCTCGTTACGCTCGGGGCCTGCATGGCAGGGGGTAGATTCCCACTTGCGCTGTCGACGGCGTTGCGCACTTCGTTAAGCGCTTCCTCGCCGTCCTTGCCGATCTGAAAGGACACACTGATCAGGACCGTCCCCTCCGTGATCGTCGTCGTTATGTGGTCGAGCAGGCTGAGCGAGGCGAGCTTGTCTTCGATCTTGCGAGCGACTTCAGTTTCAAGTTGGGCCGGGGCGGCGCCCTCGAGAGTGGCGTTGATCTGAACCGTCGGAAGATCTATGTCGGGAAAATTCTGCACCGAGAGCCGGTCGAAGGCGATTAGACCGCCGGCAGTCAGCAGGATGAACAGAAGGACGGCGGGAACCGGATTTCGGATGGACCAAGCGGAGAAGTTCATCGTGCTTCTCCTTCCACGCGCACGAGCGCGCCGTCCGAAAGGAAGGCGCCGCCAGTTGACACGACCTCTGCTGAGGGGTCGAGACCGGAGAGGATTTCGACTTCGCCGCCGTTACGGCGACCGGTTTCGACGCGGACGCGTGTAACGCGTTTGTCTCCATCGACGGCAACCACGTAGCTGATACCGTCGCGCACAACAAGCGCGGTCTCAGGCACGGTGAGGGCGGGTTCGTCCCCGAGCTCGATTTGCCCGGTCGCATAGAGGCCGATCGGCGGATGCGCCCCGGCTGGCAGGGAGATATAGACCAGCGCCCTGCCAGTATCGGCGCTGATAGTTGGGGCGACAAGCCGAACCATTCCCTCCATCTGCTGGTCGCCCGGACGATGAATCGTCGCCGCTAACCCTTCCTTGATGAGAGGGCGGTATCGCGCCGAGACCTCGGCCTGCCACTCGATGCGCTGTTGGCGCACGAGGCGGAACAGCTCCGTGCCGGATGCGACGACAGCGCCGAGCTGGGCGGAGCGAGAGGTAATAAGCCCATCGTCGACGGCCACAATGGTGGTCTGGGAAAGCTTGATCCTTTGGCTCTCGACCAAAGCCTCGGCGGATTCGACGCCAGCGATCGCCGTTTGCTCGGTGCTTAGATATTCGATTATCTTCTCATCCGACAGAACGCCGCTTCCCTTCATCTTGCGCGCGCGCTCGGCATTTGTCGCGGCCTTGGAAAGATCGGCTTTGGCCGTTGCCAGAGAGGCTTCCTCCTTCCGCAGATCGGCGCGGACGGTGTCGTCGGTGAGCCGCGCGAGTGGCTGGCCCTTCGTCACCACAGACCCGACGTCGACGAGAACATCTGTGATACGCAGGCCGCCGACCTCCGCAGCGCTAATCGCCTCATGCCAGGGTTTCAGCCAGCCGCTGGCAGGGACAGTTTCGGGCCATAGTCGTTCCGCGGGCTTTTCGACAGCAACGGTGAGTGCCGTAGCACTGCTCTGTTGCGCGAACGCTGCTCCCTGGGAGACAGGCAAAGCGCCCAGTACAAGGCCAAGGACTAAGGGGAGACGTTGCGTCAAAGCAGAGTTCCTTTTCGTGATCTTCTTGCAGCCGGTGCGTCAAGTGCGCTCGCATTCCCGATGGCAGGCGACCTCGCGACGCATTGGACCGCGATGGGCCTCGGCCGGGCGACGGTTGAAAGCCGCCTTTTTCCGCATGGGGTGTAGCGGATCGACCGCTCGATGCGGTCAAAGATCGGCAAAGATTGGTTAAGTAAGATTAAGCCGATGGCTGCAGGGCCGGCCCGCGGGCAACCCCTGAATTTGCCAAGCGGCACGATGAGAACGCCTGTCCGATCGGAGCGCGCGTGTGCGGTGCTATTCCCTCTTCCCAAGCACCGCTTACCCGCCGCATCTAAGCCGGGCAGCCGTGGTGACAGGCCTGCGACGTTTGCCCCTGCTATGCAGTCGCTGCTTACTGTGCTGGCTGGGAGGGGGCTGAGGGGTCTCTGGTGAAGTGGCCGGCTCGTTGGAGCGCCGAAAGTGTTGTCAAGAGTGCGAGCACGCTCGGATGGCTGCAGCTATCGTAGCGGTACTGCGCCTTCTTCTGACGGACACCGGCCCGGATTGGTGCAGGCGCGCCAAGTGCCGGCTTAAAGCCGACTGCGTAGTCCGACCCTCGTGGCAAGGCTGTTGACATCAAACTCGTCCCGCCACAGCAGCGGACAAATTTTCAGGCGCCTGAAATTGGCGAGCGTCTTTAAAGTCGCGATTCAGTCTGGAAACGGTCGGCCAGGCCTCTCTTACATGGTATCCCCGATCATGCGCACGATTGGGTCGCCGGACATGGAGGTTCATACCATGACAACCGCACTTCAGGTTCTATGCCCCCAATGTCACGAATGTGCTGATTGCGCATGATTGCTGGCTATCGCGGCACACCAGCCGAGGCGGTTGGAGGGGAGGAAGTCCATCAATTCCTCGAGTTGGTCCACGTCGAAGCCGCCGACGTAGTCGTCGCCGTCGATGTAGCCCGGGGAAGCGGCCTTGTCGAAACGGGTGGCCTGGCTGATCCCGCCTTCCGCCAGGACGATGGCGTTAAAGCTTAAGTTGGCGGAAAGTCCGAGGCTCAATCCGGCCGCAACGTCTTGCCCGATCCCGCATCGAATAGATGGAGCTTTCCGGTACGAGGGGCTATCGTCACGACCTGCCCTGGCTCAAAATCGTGGCGTTCCGAAAAGACCGCGACAAGCTCGCCCGGCCCGTAACGAAGGAACACCATCGTTTCATGGCCGGTGGGTTCGGTGACGTTGACAGTCGCCGTGAGGCCGCTTTCGGCCAGCGACAGATGTTCAGGCCGCATGCCCAGGAGGACCGACTGCCCGTCGGACGCTTCCGGGGTGAAGCCGAGCGCGATCTCGTCGCCGTTCTCCGTGACGAAGATTGCACCATCGGCCTTGTACCAGCCTTTGAGGAGATTCATCGACGGCGAGCCGATGAAGGTTGCCACGAATGTGTTGCTGGGACGGTCGTAAAGTTCCAGAGGCGTGCCGATCTGTTCGACCTTGCCGGTCTGCATCACCACGATCTTGTCGGCCATGGTCATCGCTTCGACCTGGTCATGAGTGACATAGATGGTCGTGGTTTTCAGCCGCTGGTGCAGTTCCTTGATCTCCTTGCGCATCTGCACGCGCAGCTTGGCATCCAGGTTCGACAAAGGCTCGTCAAACAGGAATACCTGCGGCGACCTGACGATGGCGCGACCCATCGCCACACGCTGCCGCTGGCCGCCCGAAAGCTGCCGCGGATAACGGTCCAGATAGGGCACGAGATCGAGCGTTTCGGCCGCCGCCTGCAGGCGCTGTTTGATGACGTCGGCTGGCTGCTTCTGTAGGCGCAGCGCAAAGACCATGTTTTCGGCAACGGTTTTGTGCGGATAAAGCGCATAGCTCTGGAAGACCATCGCAATGTCGCGGTCCTTGGGCGGCAGATTGTTGACGACCTTTCCGCCGATTGAGATGGTGCCGCCCGTGATGCTTTCGAGCCCTGCGACCATTCGCAACAGAGTCGACTTCCCGCAACCGGACGGGCCGACGAGCACTACAAACTCGCCGTCGCGGATTTCTATATCTACATCATGCAGGACATTTACGGCGCCGTAGGCCTTCTGCGCCCCTGAAATATTGACCTCAGCCATCTCACTCCCACTTGCTTTCCGGCGGCCTCCCTTTTGCGGAGAGTCCCGGGACTTATGCATGTCTTGCCGTGGAATTTCGAGCATCCGGCCGGGGTAAAAACTGCCCCTCCTGCGTCTGCTCAAAAACACCCGACGATCTCCTCCATGAAACGTTTCATTTTTCATTGACTTTTTCCGCTTGCCGTCTAATGCTCGATGGCGAGACCGGGAGGAGCGGTTTCAAGACAAGATATGAAACGTTTCATATTCTTGTTTACCAGATAGTTCTGCACGAGGCCAGTCTTAAATGGGACTGGAGCCGGCCCGGCAACACCGGTTGGCGGAAGCACAACGAAACGTGAGGAGGAAGACATGAAAGTCGAATTATACGATGCATTAATGCGCCGTCAGGCAAGTCGCCGCGACGTTTTGCGCGGAACGGCAAGTGCCGCGGCTCTGCTCGGCTTGTCGGGCGCGATGGGCGGGATTGCCGGCACCGCGTTTGCCGCCGATGATTTGCGCGCTCAAATCCTGCAAATTCCGGGTGTCGGCAAGGGCTCGCCGACGGACGCAGACTGGCAGAAGGTGGGCGAGCTCTGCCTCGGTCCGACCAAGGCGAATGTCAAGCAGGGCGAGTTCGCCGGCGTCGAGCTGACCTTCATGGGGCTCAACAACCAGAATCTCCACAACTTCCTGTTCCGCGGTTTCCTGAAGCCGTGGGAAGCTTATACGGGAGCCAAGATCAACTGGATCGACCTTGCCCAAGCCGACTATAACGCCCGTCTTCAACAGTCGATCGCAACGGGCACGGTCGACTTCGACATCCTTGAAATGGGCGCACCCTTCGAAGGCGACACCGCCGGGCGCGGGCTTCTGGACGAGATGCCCGACTGGGTTGGAAAGCAGATCGAGGCAGACGACCTGGTGACCTACCTGAAGCCGCCGGTCGGCACCTGGGACGGCAAAACCTATCGCGTGACGATTGACGGTGACTGCCACACCTTCGCCTATCGCAAGGATTACTTCGGCGAAGGCTCGATCAGCGGCATGGCCGAGCCGCCGAAGACGTGGCAGGAAGTGAACGAAGCTTCCAAGGCGCTGATCGGCAAGACCGATCCGCTGACCGGCCAGCCAGCCTACGGTTATCTCGACCCGCTCAAGGGCTGGGGCGGTTTCGGCTTCTATTTCATCGAGAACCGCGCCACCGCCTATGCCAAATATCCGGGCGACCCGGCTTGGCTGTTCGATCCTGAAAACATGAAGCCGCTCGTCAATAACCCCGCGTGGGTTCAGGCGATCCAGGACGTCTTGGATCTGATCGCGGCTAAGGCCTATCCGGCCGACCAGATCAATGCTGATCCTGGAACCACAGCCTTCTCGCAGTTCCTGGCAGGAACCGGCGCAATGCTGATGTGGTGGGGCGATGTCGGCTCCGGCGCGCGCACCTCCGACACCTCAGTTGTGGGCGACGTGGTCGGCTTCGGCATCAACCGCGGTTCCAACCGCGTCTTCAACCGCAAGACCGGGCAATGGGAAGACAAGTATAACGAAGCGCCGAACATGGCCTATATCGGCTGGGGCATCTACGTCACCAAGCAGGTCTCCGGCGACGAGAAGAAGCGCAAGGCGGCTTGGTCTGCTGCTGCCCATCTCGGCGGCAAGGATCTGTCCCTGTGGACGTCGGCCTATCCTTCCGGCTTTCAGCCCTACCGTCAGTCCAACTTCAACTATGACGAATGGGAAAAGGCAGGTTACGACCGCGCCTATATCGAGGACTATCTGGGCTCGAACGCCGACAGCTACAACCACCCGAACGCGGCCATCGAACCGCGCATCCCCGGCATCTTCCAATATTACTCTGTCGCCGAGGACGAACTGGCGAAGGGTTTTGCCGGACAGTACAAGTCGGCACAGGAAACCGCGGATGCGATTGCAGGCGCCTGGGAGAAGATCACCGACCAGATCGGCCGCGATAGCCAGCTGAAACTCTATCGGGCGAGCCTCGGGCTCTGACCGGTTGACTAAACGCGCTGGCGCATCAAAAGCGATTTCGCCAGCGCCCATTCTGTCCGGGCGAGGAATATCATGTCGACAGTCGAAGGCGACCTGCTCCACACGGTCGAAGCCGGCTCCATTTCCACGAGCCGTCGTTTCTGGGGCCGCACGGTTCTGTGGCTGAGCGCTATATGGTTCGTAGCATCGTTTGTATTACAGGGTGCCCATGAGCTGGGCTGGACCGATTGGGGATTTGCGAACTGGCGCCCGGTTCTCTATGCCTATTTTCTCTGGGCCGCCGTTTTGTGCGTCACGCGCGTCGTCATTTACGGCGAAGCAGGCAAGAAGGCGCTTTTTGTTCTGCCGGCAGCGCTTTTCGTTGTGTCGATGGTGGTATTCCCGCTGATCTTTGCGCTCTGGATCGGCTTTTCTGATTGGAACCTCGCCTCTTCAACCGGGCGCCGCTTCAACGGCCTCGACAATGTGCGCCGGATGATCGCGGATCCGTTCTATACCAACGCCTTGCTCAATATGATCCTTTATTGCCTGGCGATTGCGGTCGAATATGCAATCGCGTTCGGTCTGGCCTTGCTCCTCAATCAGGAAATCGTCGCACGCAAGTTCTGGCGCGTGACCTTCCTGGTGCCGTTGATGCTGTCGCCGGTCGCGGTGAGTTGGATGGTCGGCAAGTCGATGCTGGAGACCCGTTTCGGCCCGGTCGCGCGGTTTGCCCGCTGGCTCGGCTTAGAAAATCCATCCTTCTTCGGCGACCCGGTGACAGCGCGGCTTTGGATCATGATCATGGATGCCTGGACCTTCATTCCCTTCATGATGATCATGCTGCTCGCCGGATTGCAGGCCTTGTCGCGGGAGGTGCTGGAGGCGGCCGAAGTCGATGGTGCCACCAAGTGGCAACGCTTTTGGAAGGTCATTTTCCCGCTCATGCTGCCGGTTTCGGTAACGGCGGTGATGATCCGCATCATCTTCAAGCTCAAGCTCGCCGACATCATCATCACGGTGACATCAGGAGGTCCCGGCGGGGCGACCGATTCCGTCACCAGTTTCATTTATCGCGAATACCGCGACCGTTCGAATGTCGGATACGGCACCCTTCTCGCACTCGTCTATCTGGTGATCATCGTCGTCGGTATGACGGTGCTGATGAAGTTTTCCGACCGCATTGTGAAGCGTATGACAGGAAGGCTCTGATGGTTCGCATCGATTTCGAAAAATACGCGCGTGGCCAGCGCATTCGCTGGTGGGCCATGCGTTTGGCCGTCTACGGCCTGCTCGTCATATGGGCATTTGTATGCGTCTTCCCGCTGTTCTGGACGGTCTCGACTTCGTTCAAGACTGCCGCCGATGTCATGCGGGGCAATCTGATCCCCTGGTTCAACTTTTCGCCCAGCTGGCTGGGCTGGCGCTCGCTCGGGCTTTCCCCGGATACGATTTTCCAGATATCGACGGTACGCGACGAGTTCATGCGCAGGCTTTGGAACAGCGTCATCATCTCGGTCACGGCGTCTGCCCTTGCAGTCGTGCTCGGATCGCTCGCAGCCTATGGCCTCAGCCGCTTTTCCTACAAGTTCGGCCATATGCGCAACTCAGACATTTCCTTCTTCTTCCTGTCGCAGCTCATTATGCCGCCCGTCGTCCTCGCCCTGCCGTTCCTGGTCCTCTACAAGGAGTTGGCGCTGCTGGACACTTATGTGGGCATGATCGCCGTCTACACGCTGATGGTCCTGCCGATCGTCGTCTGGATCATGCGCGACCAGTTCGCCACGGTGCCAGTAGAGCTCGAGGAGGCCGCGCTCGTCGATGGGCTGTCGATCTGGGGCGCGTTTGCCCGCATCATCGTGCCGCTCGTTCTGCCGGGCATGGTTGCCGCCTTCCTCCTGGCGCTGATCCTGTGCTGGAACGAATATTTCTTCGCCGCACTGCTGACCTCCACCAATACCAACACCCTGCCGGTGATGATTGCCAGCCAGACGGGCAGCCAGGGCATCAACTGGTGGTCGATGGCAGCCCTTTCCACTGCCGGCATCCTTCCGCTGGTCATCGTTGGCGTTGTGCTGGAAAAGCACATCATCGCCGGGATGACCGCAGGAGCAGTAAAGTAGCTGCGGAACGCTCGAAAATGTCAAAAATGCCCACAGTCAAGGATGTCGCCGAATATGCGGGCGTATCCGTGGGCACCGTTTCGCGCGTGCTGTCGGGCGAAGCCGCGGTCAAACCTTTGCTGCGCGAAAAGGTCAACGGCGCCATTTCTGCGCTCGGTTACCGTCCGAACGTGACCGCGAGAGCGCTGCGTACCAGCAGGACCGATGTCATCGGCCTCGTCGTTCCCGACATCACCAATCCTTTCTTCGCGCAGCTTGCCGCAAGCGTCGAGCGGGCGGCGCTCGAATGCGGGCATAGCCTCATGCTGGCGAGCTCGCATAACGATCGCGCGGCGGAACAGAGCCACGTTTCTGCGTTTCTTGACCGGTCGGTGCGCGGCATCATCGTGGTGGCTTCGAGCGACGGTTCGGGGCTCCACCTCGAGGCAGCGGTTCCGATCATATCGCTGGACCGGCGCTTCGGCTCCTTTCCCCTGGTATCGACCAACCATGCGCAAGCGGCCGCGCTGATTGCGGACCATCTCTATGGGCTGGGGCACCGCCACATCGCCTATATCGCCGGGCCGCCCGACACGGAGGCCGGGCGCATGCGCGAGGAGGGCTTCGTCAGCCAAATCGACCGGTTCGGCAAGACCGGCGAACCTGTTGAACTCGAAATCGCCTACGGCAGATTCGACTACGAGTCCGGTGAAAGAATTGCCCGCGACCTGCTTTCGCGTTCGCCGCAGGACCGGCCCACGGCGGTTGCAGCTGCCAGCGACCAGCAGGCCATCGGCGCGCTGCGCGCTGCCCGCGACCTCAAGATCGACGTGCCGCGCAAACTCTCAGTGACGGGTTTCGACGACATTTCGCTCGCCAATCTCGTCGTGCCGCGGCTGACAACCATACGCCAGCCGGCCGACACGCTGGCACGGCGCGCCGTCGGCCTTCTCCTTGAGGAGCCACCGGGCAGGGGAGACGAGATGGTTGACGGGTCGCTGATCGTGCGTGGCTCGAGCGGCCCGCCCGCGCAACCTAAGGCGGATATCGCTGGGCATAAAAATTGAAGCAAGGCCGGCACTGCGGCCATTAGAAAGGGATGGAAGATCAATGCTCAAGGGAATCAGGGCCGAACTCAACGGCGACATTCTTCAAGCACTTTGCAACATGGGACACGGCGACTATCTCGTCATTTCCGACATGAACTTTCCGTCGGATTCGATAGCCCGACAGACGCGTCTGGGTAAGCTTTTGACTATGGAAAACATCCCCGCGCCGCAGGCGATAGACGCGGTCCTTTCCGTCTTCCCGCTGGACACACCGATCCAGCCTTCGGTGGGGCGCATGGAAGTGATCGGCAAGCCCGATGAAATTCCGCCGATTCAACAGGAAGTCCAGGCCATTGTCGACCGCGCCGAAGGCAAGCCATCGCCGATGTATCCCGTCGAACGGATGGCGTTCTATGACATCGCCAGCAAGGCCTATTGTGTGATCGCAACCGGGGAACTGCGATTCTACGGATGTTTCCTTCTGACCAAGGGTGTCATTGCCGCGGCGGAGACCGTCAGATGAGCGAAAAAAGTGGGATCGTCATTCTGGGCATTTTTGCCGCCGACACCGCCTACAAGGCCAAGCGCCTGCCCCATCTTGCCGAGACGCTGATGGGGTCGGGCTTTACGCTTGGGCCGGGAGGCAAGGGCTCCAACCAGGCAATTGCCGCGGCAAAAGCCGGCGGTAAGGTGACCTTTATCTCCCGGGTCGGCAACGACCCGTTCGGCGAAATGGCGCTTGCGGCCTATGCGGCGGCGGGCGTCAAAGCCAATGTGATGAAGATGGAAGGCGTATCCACAGGCGCGGCCTTCATCTTCGTCGACGAAGTGAGCGGCGACAATGCCATCATCGTCGCACCGGGTGCCGCAGGCCTTATCGGCATCGACGATGTCGACGCGAACCGGACGGAGATCGAAAACGCTGCCATTTTCATGACCCAACTCGAACAGCCGCTCGAGGCGGCCATACATGGCCTGTCGATGGCGAAAAGGGCAGGAGCGACGACGATCTTCAACCCCGCGCCTGCCCGCGCCATCCCGGACAGCATCTACGGCTTGTGCGATTTCATCGTCCCGAATGAAGTCGAAGCAGCGGAAATGGTGGGCCACCCGATCGAAACCGATGAACAGGCACGTGGGGCGGCCTGCAGCTTGCTTGATCGAGGGGCGCGAGCGGTGATCATCACGCTCGGCGCACGCGGCGCCTTCTATCACAGCACCGGGCAGAGCGAATTCGTACCCGCGTTCTCGGCGGGCAATGTCATCGACACAACCGGAGCCGGGGATGCCTTCCTTGGCGCCTTCGCGACGGCGATTTCCGAAGGATGTGCGCCGGTCGAGGCTGTCCGATTCGGTTGCGCGACCGCGGCAATCGCCGTGACGCGGCCGGGCACGGCCCCCGCCATGCCTTCGCGCGCCGAGATCAACGCCTTGCTGCGCTCATCATGATTGAACAGCGCAAGGGAAATCTAGATCACCCGGCTGTTGGATGCGCGGAGCGAGAGAATGGTCGGTTTGTCATCGGCGTGACGTGGGAACCGCAACGTGCCGCTCGTTAGGCAACTGTGGCCGGCGAGTGCGACACGGAAAGTCTTAGCCGAAAAGAGCGGCGTCGGCTCACGCCACGGTTTTTGGCCCGAACAGGTCGGCGCGCACCTCGCCCGAGAATTCTTTTGGAGAGCGCGTTTTGTCACCGAAGGTTTCGATCACTTTGCCCGTCGAACAGAACTCTCTAAGGTCCTCCAGGAAAACTTGGCCTTAGCCGTCGTCGCCAAGATGACGAAACACCCGGACCCAAAAGGCGAAGTCGCCTCTCCGCCCGTCACTGCGCGCGTGAATGGCGCACCATGCGACAGCCGTTTTCGCGCCGGCGCCGTAGAGTGAGGAGGCGGCGGCCGCCGCCGCTTCGATTGTAGTACCAGCGCCAAGCGCCGCTTCAAAACAATGTTGTTGCTTCAGAACCTTGTCACGCATCCACTCGTCCCGTCACCGTCCGGCGCGGGTTGATCGAAAGACGATTGCCGGACGTCAATCCCTGCGGGCCACGATCACGTGCCGTCCTTGGCAATCAGCCACGAGTGCTTGCGTTCAAAGTAACGCGGCTCACATTATGTTGTAACATAAACGGAAGATCAAGCCTTTATGAATCACGCAAAACGTGTTTATTGAAGTAAATTCTCGTTTATACGCCTATTGGAGGTGGTTTTGCCGCTATCTGCCTTGTATGATGTAACATCAAAAATGGCTCTTCATCGCAGGACGTCCGCGAGGTACCAAATGACACCCCGTATCGCAATCCTATCAATGGATGCGGACTACTACCTGATGCTGTCCCACGTTCTCTTGGCCGCAGGCTATTCAACAGTTCTGGCCGATGGATCCGAGGCAGCACTGGCATTGATCGCCGAGAAAAAGATCGAAGTGCTGCTGATCGACTGCCAGCCGGCGTCCTCCATCCTTTCAGATCTTTCCGACCGGCTGAAGGCATCAGGCCATTCAACAGACGTGCTGGTCGTCGCGCTCGTTGCCGAAGGAGTTCCCTATATCGACATTCTCAAGGCTGAGGTCGATGAGAGTTTCATCCGCCCGATGAAGCCCGAATGGCTGCTGTCTTACCTTCATGGCCGTCTTAAAGGAGGCACCAATGACGCTGCCGGTCGCTCCGCCACTTCCGGTCCAGACGATCTCCGGCTCGATGCCGGCGCAAGACGCGCGCTTGCAAACGACAAGCCGGTAGGCCTCAGCCCGATCGAATTCCGGATACTCAGCACTTTGATGAGCATACCCGGGCGGGTGTTTGGCCGGCCCGAATTGATCGAGGCAGTCTGGCCAAAGGCGAATTTCGTGGACCCACGAACCGTCGACGTGCATGTGGCGAGATTGCGCCGCTCCTTGCACGATGCTCTCGGGCGCGAGGTCATCCGGACCGTTCGCGGCGAGGGATATGCTGTCGAAATGAAGGAATGAACGTCACGCAAGCCTTTCGGGCCGTCACAGAATCTTAAGGAAAAATTCGGGCTGGCTTCGTTGTATGAAGGCGGGGCTCCTCCTTACGCTTAATGGATCAGAAGCGGGCGGGAGGGTTCAATGCAGAACGAACAACAGCACAATGCGCCGATGCCTACGCGGCATCGCAACACCGCAAGTCTCATCCATACCTCGGCGCCGCATTTTACCGCGGCACATTCGAAGGGCCTTATGGCGCTCTATGCGAGGCCGCTCGCAGGGCGAAAGGCCGAGATACGATCGGCAAATGGCAAGACGAGAATTGTGACCGATTTCGTGCGGTGTTCCTATCTTGGGCTCGACAATCATCCGATGATCGCGGCCGGTGCGATGGCAGCAGTCCTGGACTACGGGACCCTTCACTGGTCCTGCGCGCGAACGCGCCTGAATTTTGCCGCTCTCGGCACCCTCGAGGAAGCCCTATCGGATCTCTTCGGTGCGCGTGTCATTACATACACGACGGTGCTTGCCGCCAACATGAGTGCATTGCCACTGATCGCCTCGGGCGCGCTGACAGAGGGTGTCAAGCCCGTCATGGTCTTCGATCGTTTGGCCCATGCAACGCTCGCCTTCAACAAGCCGGTCGTCGCCGAAGAGACAGATGTCCGCACGATCGCTCATAACGACCTTGCCGCGCTCGAAGAGATCTGCGAGGCACACCCATGCGTCGCCTATATCTGCGACGGCGTCTATTCGATGGGTGGCAATGCGCCCATCGCCAAGCTTCTGGAGCTCCAGCGGCGCTATGGATTATTCCTTTATATCGACGACGCCCATGGCGTTTCGATCTTCGGAGAGAAGGGCGCGGGTTTTGCCCGTTCGCAGATGCCAGGTGGCCTTGGCGACCGGACGATCGTTGCAGCCTCTCTCGGCAAGGGCTTCGGTGCTTCCGGCGGCATCCTGATGCTCGGCACGGCGCCACAGGAGGAGATCTTTCGGCGTTTCGCCATTGCCCATGCCTTTTCCGCTTCGATCAATGTTGCCGCAATCGGGGCTGCCATGGCGTCTCAAAGCCTCCATCGCACGGATGAGCTCAGGCATCGGCAGCAGAGGCTTGCGGCAAACATCGCACTCTTCGACGAATTGGTGCCGACCGCCCAGTCCGGATCGACACTCCCGATCCGAACCGTTCTCATCGGCGATGAATTGGCAGCGATCAACGCCGCAAGACGTGTTCTGGTCGCCGGCAGCTATGTGTCGGCCATCTTCTTTCCGACAGTTGCTTCCGGGCGGGCCGGCCTGCGCGTCTGCCCGACCGCCGATCATACTGTCGATGAGATCAGGGCGCTTGCCCTGGCAACCGACAAGGCACTGGAGCGGTAGGGAAGGGAGCCGGGTCTTTCGACCCGACACATCTTCAGCGTATCCAGGCGTTCCAGCGCTCCAGCAGCAAGGCGGCATTGGTGTTGATCCACGTGGCATCCGGGATGACGATATGATCCCGGATGTCTTCCTCGCTCGGAAGCGCTGCACGGGCCGCCGGCGACATCGCCGCGATCGCCTTGCTGCTTGGCGGCGTGCACAGTAGCTCCTCGCAGACGCGCGCCTGCGCGTCCGGACTGTTCAGCCAGAAGGCGATCAGCATCAGGGCATTTTCCTTATTTGGCGCTCCCTTGATGACGGTCAGACGATCGCCGACCAGGAAGGACGCTTGATTGGACCAGCCGATGGCGCGCCCCTCGGCCTTCAACGCATTGGCTCGCGTCAGCCAGATCTGGCCGATGCTGTAGTCGCCGTTGCGGAAGCCCTGCACACTTTGGTCGCCGGTCTTCCACCAGACGGAGATGTCGCCGCGAATGGTTTCAAGCTTGGCGAGCGCCCGATCGATATCGAGCGGGAAGAGCCTCTCCCGCGCGACACCGTCGGCAAGCAGGGCAGCCGCCATAACGCGCCAGGGATCGTCGAAATTCGGAAAAGCCCGCCCGCCCGGAAAGCGTTTCGTGTCCCACATGTCCGCCCATGTCGTCGGTGCTCCATCGGGGAACGCGTCGGATTTATAGGCCATCAACGTTGCCGTCGAAAACAGCCTGGCGCCGGCACCGATGCAGGCGTCCTCAACGAGGTCCGGCCGGTCCTTGAACGCCTCGCAGAACACAGCGAGGTCTTCCGATGTCGCCTTGTGATTGTCGGAATCCGCCTGGATTTCCCCGTCGGGATAAAGATCCCAGGTCACATTGCCGGTTTTGACCATGGCCGTTGCCTTGGCGCGCATCTCGGCATTGGTCGCAGCCACCGAAACGACCTTGATCCCGGTGCTCGCGGTGAACGGATCGAACCAGAACTTCCTCAGGGCAGCGTCATAAGAGCCACCCGTCGTTGCCACTACAACGCGCTCCTCAGCAAGTGCCGGCGAAACCACAGCGAACTGCAGGGCAGCCATGCAGGCTGCGATAAATGTCATTGACCTCTTCATGTCTTTCCTCACGTGATAAAAATTCGACCGCCTACTCCTCCCGGCGGCCCTTCAGGAGTTCGACCGAGCCCATCAACAAAAGCGAGATTGCGACCACGAGGGTCGAGACCGCGGCGATGACGGGCGTCAGGTTGAAATCGATGTCTTCGAACATCTTCCGGCTGATCGTCTTGCCTCCTGTATCCGAGATGAAGAACGCGACCGTCGCCTCGTCGAAGGAGGCGAGGAAGGCGAAGACGGCGGCCACTGCCACGGCAGGCGCGATGTTCGGCAGGACCACGCTGAAAAATGCCCGTGTTCGCGAAGCGCCGCAGCTGAGCGCCGCACGCTCGAGCGCCGGATCGAAACGCTCGAGTGCTGCGCTGACGGTAATCACCACATAGGGGATCGACAGGACGCAATGGGCAATCAGAAAGCCGCTGAAGTTGCCGGTAAGCCCGATCGGCGAGAAGGCGAGATAAAGCGCGACGCCGAAGACGACATGCGGAACGATCATCGGAGCCATCGCCAACGCCTTCAGAGCGTTCCGGCCGGGCAGGCTCCCGCGCACGATCGCAAGCGACGCCAGCGTGCCTGTCGCAGTCGCTGCGACAGCGGTCGAAAGCGCAATCTTCAGACTGAAGACGGTTGCTGCCTGCCAGTCCGGATCGGCCAGATAATCGAGGTACCAACGCAGCGTCAGCCCGCGGGGCGGCAACTCGATATAGGCCGTTCCGTTGAGCGACATTGGAACGATGAGAAGCGTGGGCATCAGCAGGAAGAACAGCACGGCGCCGATTCCGACACCGCCCGCGAGCCGAACGATCGTCATGCGGAGCGGATGGCCAATGGTTTTTGCTGCAACGGATTGATCAGGCGACACTGTTTATTCCTTTGCTGATCGAAAGTGCGCGGCGGAACACGAGGACGAAGAGCAGCGTTACCAGGAGCAGGACGCTCGAAAGAGCTGCTGCAAACGGCCAGTCGAGAACGACCGTCGTCTGCTGGGCAATGAGGGTCGCCATGGTCATGGCTTCCGGTCCACCGACGAGTGCTGGAGTGATGTAAAAGCCGATCGCCAGGATGAAACACATGACGCAGCCGGCAAACACGCCGGGTAGCGAGAGCGGCAGGACGACGCGCAGGAAGGTCGCAAGCGGACCTGCGCCAAGGCTGCGGGCCGCGAGCGCATAGTCAGGGGAGATCGAGCGCAACGCATTGGCGATGGGCAGGATCATGAACGGCATCAGCACATGCGTCATGGCCAGGATGACCGCGCCGTCGGTATAAAGCAATTTCAGCGGCGCGGCGATGAAACCGCTCTCGACCAGAAAGGCGTTGACGAGGCCGCTGCGCTGCAAGAGCACGATCCAGGCGTAGGAGCGCACGAGCACCGAGGTCCACAATGGAACGAGGACCGCCGCGGCAATGACGAGCGCCAGGCGGCCCCGCGCTTTGGACATCGCCAGAGCGACTGGATAGCCGAACATCAGGCTGAGCAGCGTGACGATAGCGGCAGTCGAGATCGTGCGCGACAAGACGCCGAGGTAAAGCGGTGTCGCAAAGATGCGCCGGTATTGCTCGAGATCCGCTGCGGCGTCGCCGAAGCTCATGATCACGAGTCGCGCAATCGGATAGAGGAAGCCGATCGAAAACAGGACCGTCAACGGCATCAGGAGAACGAGTGTCAATATTGGTCCGTAGCGCCCGGCCGGTCTCGCTGCTCTAAGGCGTAGCGCCGGTCTGATGAGGCGTCCAGGTGTTGGTGCGGCCGACATATCCATGCTCACGACCCTTGCCTTTCGAACAGATGCAGGCTGTCTTGGTCTGCCACGATGTCGACCCGCGCGCCGGCATTGAGACCGGCCGGTTTGGTATCGACCGACGTCTGGACCTGGATGAGCGGACGGCCATCGGTCTCGGCGCGCACCAGATGCAGGTCGCAGGCTCCGGTAAAAACACTCGCTTCAAGCGTTCCGGGAATGACGTTCCTTCCGCCTTTGCCGCGTGCCGTCAGGCATAGCTTTTCCGGGCGCATGGCAAGCTTCAGCCGCGCGCCTGGACGGATCGTGCCGTTGACGCTGCTTGCCTGCAGCACGACGGTCTCGCCAAGCCTCACCGCATGAAAACCCTCATGAAGGCCAAGATAGATCCCCTCGGCAAAGCTCATTCGGCCGATGAAATCGGCAACGAATGCGGTTTGCGGCTGCCGGTAAAGCGTTGCAGGGCTTCCCACCTGGACAATCTCGCCGGCAGCCATGACGGCGACCCGATCCGACATGGTGAGCGCCTCCTCCTGATCGTGCGTGACATAGATCACCGTCGCCCCAAGGCGTTGCTGAAGCTGCTTGATCTCCAACTGCATGGCCTCTCGCAGCTTCTTGTCGAGCGCGCCGAGCGGCTCGTCCATGAGGAGCACCGGTGGCTCGAAGACGATGGCACGGGCAACCGCGACGCGCTGCTGCTGGCCGCCTGACAGTTGATGGGGATAGCGGCGAGCAAGGTCACCGAGCTGCACGAGTTCGAGCGTCTCGGCCACCTTGCGCTCCCGTTCGTTTCGCGGCAGGTGGCGCATCTTCAGCGGAAAGGCGATGTTTTCGGCAACAGTCATGTGCGGAAAAAGCGCGTAGCGCTGGAACACCATGCCTATGTCGCGCCGGTTAGGCGCGAGCTGCGTGACGTCCCGCCCGCCGATGACGATGCGCCCGGCGCTTGGCGTCTCAAAACCGGCTATCATGGTCAGAAGCGTCGTCTTTCCCGAGCCCGATGGCCCGAGGATCGAAACGAATTCGCCAGCTTCGACCTCAAGCGTCACGCTTCGGACCGCGGTATGGGCGCCATACTGCTTGCATGCGCCGTCGATGAGTATGGGGGCACCGATCAAGTTTTCTCCTCCTACTTGAGCCGTCCGTACGGTCTGAAGACATGGCTTTGCCGCTCCGGCGGCGGGTCTTTCCAAGCACGCGCGCCGCAATCTCCGCCTAGCGTTGCGAATGTTCACAATCTCGTTATGCTGTTACATTAAACCGTAATATTCCTGTAATATGTGTTTTGTTGCAACAAAAACGCGGCATGTCAATGCTGGGGGGGAGAAAAAATGGACGAAAGTACAACTGCGAGTGCTTCTGGTGCGGAAGGCCACCAGGGGCGGCTCAGCGATTATGTCTATGAATCGCTCAAGGATCAGCTCACCCGAGGCGCTTACAGCCCCGGCAAGAAGCTGCCGATCCGCACTGTCGCCGAGACATTGGGCGTCGGGTCTACTCCGGCGCGCGAAGCGATCAATCGACTGGTCTTCGAAGGCGCCTTGGTGATGTCGGGTCCGAAGACCGTCATCGTTCCCTATCTCGATCTTGCGGGGCTTTATGAGGTGACGCAGATGCGGCTTGCCCTCGAGGGGCTTGCGGCCGAAAAAGGTGCCGCCAGCGCAACCGACGAAACCGTCGAAACTCTTTTGAAATTACAGGAGAAAATCAGTCTTTCCCTCGACGAGAAGCGCTACAGGGATGCGCTACACGTCAATAAAGAGTTTCATTTTACCATCTATCGTCTTTGTGGCATGCCGCATCTTCTCTCGACGATCGAAGCTTTATGGCTGCGTGTCGGATCATCCTTCCACGATCTCTATCCGGAATTTGCCGAGCAGCGATACGGCGTCCACAACCACATGGTCGCCATCGAGGCGCTGGCCGAGGGTGAGGCGTCTTTCGTGCGAGCGGCCATGGAAAATGACATTCGCGACGGCTACAGGCGCCTCAAGAAGGCGGCCATGTCGCGCGTCGGACATCGCGCTGCGCCGTCCGGTTGATCTTTTTTGTTGCATCTCCTTCGCCATTGTGATTTTTGTTGTAACATAATTGCAATGTTCGGACGCACGGTGCGTCCCGGAGGAAGAAGATGCTTCATACACGTGACATTTCCGGGGACCGGCCGCTGTCGCGCGCCCGGTCCCATCATTTTTTCAACAGAGGGCGGAAAATCTTTCCCTCGGGCGTGACGCGGGTGACCGTCGAGCGTCAACCGGTGCCGCTCTACATTGCCCGCGGCGAAGGGGCTTATGTGCTCGACGTCGACGGCAACCGGTTCTTGGATCTCAACAACAATTTTACGACGTTGATCCACGGCCACGGTTTCCTGCCCGTCGCCGACGCCGTTGCCGACCTCCTTCACCGCGGAACCTGCTTTTCCAATCCGACGGAACACGAAATCGCCCTTGCCGAACTCCTCTCCGAGCGCATTCCGGCGATCGAACACGTTCGCTTCGTCAACAGCGGGACGGAAGCCGTAATGTTTGCGATCAAGGCGGCGCGTGCCTTTACGGGCCGGACCGGCATCGTCCGCGTCGAGGGCGCCTATCATGGCGCCTATGACTGGGCCGAGGCCGGTCAGTCGAGTTCACCGACACGTTGGGGGGACGGGTCGAGACCCGATGCGATTCCCGCCTATCGCGGGACGCCCCCGTCGGTCGCCGACGATGTTGCCGTCATTCGCTTCAATGATGTCGAGGGCGTCGAACGGCGAATGGCGGACGTTGGCGCAAGAACGGCCTGCGTCCTTATCGATCCCATGCCGAGCCGCGCGGGGCTGATCGAGCCGAAGGCGGATTTCCTGGAGGCGTTGCAGGCTGCCGCGCGCAAGCATGGCGTTCTCCTCGTCGCCGATGAAGTGCTCAATCTGCGGCAGTCCTATCGCGGCGCCTCGGCCCGCTATGGCCTTGAACCGGATCTGATTGCCTGCGGCAAGATCATCGGCGGCGGCTTTCCAGTAGGCGCTGTCGGTGGACGGGCAAACGTCATGAGCGTTTTCGCCAACGACAAGGGAAAGCCGCTCCTGCCGCAGGGCGGAACATTTTCGGCAAACCCCGTGTCGATGGTGGCCGGCCGTGTTGCGATGGAGGCGATGACCGAGGACGCCTTCGACGGTCTGGAGCGCCTTGGTGATCACGTCCGGTCCGGATTGCAGGACGCAATCGAT
The DNA here is from genome assembly GCF_015353075.1 of Rhizobium sp. 007. Lineage (NCBI taxonomy): Bacteria > Pseudomonadati > Pseudomonadota > Alphaproteobacteria > Hyphomicrobiales > Rhizobiaceae > Rhizobium > Rhizobium sp. 007. The sequence goes on from NZ_CP064188.1 coordinate 103,728, forward strand.
CGCACCGGCGCGCCCTTCAGCGTCAGCGGTGCCGCCTCCTTGTTTCGCATCCATCCGAAGAAGCAGGTGCCCAGCGACTATCGAAGCGGCTATCCGACACAGGCCGAAAACGACATCAATACCGCGCTTTCCGATTGTTTCCTTCACCGCGGCATCCTGCTGCCGAACGGCGCCGCCGCCTGCCTGTCGACCGCAATGACGGCCTACGACGCCGATGCGGTCGTCACGACCTTCTCCGACTTCCTCTCGACCCCTGCCGCTCAAGAATTCGAGGCCTCCCGATGACACATTCCCCTGACATGTTGACAGTCGCGGAGCGTATTGCGCTCAGCTTGAAGCGGCACGACGTTTCAATGATCTTTGCCCAAAGCCTTCCGTCCGCCGTCATTCTCGCAGCCGAGGCGATCGGCATCCGGCAGGTTGCCTACCGGCAGGAAAACATGGGCGGCACGATGGCCGATGGCTATGCGCGGCGGTCGGGAAAGGTCGGGGTCGTCGCCGCCCAGAACGGTCCGGCGGCAACACTTCTCGTTCCGCCGCTCGCCGAAGCCCTGAAGGCCTCCGTGCCGATCGTTGCCCTCGTTCAGGACGTCGAACGGGATCAGGCGGATCGCAACGCGTTCCAGGAACTCGACCATCTGGCGCTCTTCCAGTCCTGCACAAAATGGGTGAGAAAGGTGATCGTTCCCGAACGCATCGACGACTATATCGACGCCGCGTTTACCGCCGCGGTATCGGGGCGGCCGGGGCCTGTCACCCTGCTGCTTCCCGCCGACCTCCTGCGCGCAAAGATCGAGGAGCCGGTGCTGCGCCGGTCGGTGAGCTTGGGACGATGGCCGCTTGACCGCAACCGTCCGGCGGACACAGATATCGCGCGGGCCGCGGCAATGATCGCCGCGGCACGGGCGCCCGTCGTCATCGCCGGCGGCGGCGTGCATGCGAGCCGCGCCGCTCCGTCGCTCGCAAAGCTCCAGGAGGAAGCATGCCTTCCCGTTCTCACGACCAATATGGGCAAGGGGGCCGTCGACGAACATCATCCATTATCGGCTGGTGTCCTGGGCGCGCTGGTCGGTCCGAATTCGCTCGGCCGCCATACGCTTGCCCTTGTCCAGGAGGCGGATGTCGTTCTCCTCATCGGAACGAGAACCAATCAGAACGGCACCGACAGTTGGCGTCAGATTAACCCAGCCTCGACCGTCATCCATATCGACGTCGACCCTTCGGAAATCGGACGCACCTATGAAGCCGTCAGGCTAGCAGGTGATGCGGCCGAGACCATTGACACGTTACGGGCAGCCCTTGCGACGCGCGATCTGTCGAAACGTCACGCCGCGCGTGCGGAACTGGTCGAACGCATCGCCAATTGCTGGGCGATGTTTGACGCCGAACGGCAACGCGTCAGTCATTCAGGTGCAACTCCGATCCGGCCGGAACGGATCATGCGCGAGCTGCAATCGCAATTGACAGCAGATACGACGGTCGTCGCAGACGCGAGCTACTCCTCAATGTGGGTTGCAGGACAGCTCCGGTCGCTTTCAGCCGGGATGCGGTTTTTGACGCCGCGCGGTCTTGCGGGCCTCGGTTGGGGATTGCCGCTTGCGCTGGGCGCAAAGCTTGCCGATCCGGACAAGCCTGTTGTCGTCTTCGTCGGCGACGGCGGTTTTGCCCACAGCTGGGCCGAGCTCGAGACAATGGTCCGAAGCAACATCCCTGTGCTGATCATCGTTCTCAACAACGGCATCCTGGGGTTTCAGCGCGATGCAGAGACCGTAAAGTTCGGACGCTTCACCAGCGCCTGCCATTTTGTCGATGTCGATCACAGCCAAATCGCTGCAGCGTGCGGATGCCCGGCCGTCCGTGTCAGCGTCGCCGACGGGCTTGCCGACCATATCCGCACGGGGCTATCCGGCAATAAACCCTTGATGATCGAGGTCTTGACCGATCCCGAGGCCCATCCGCCGCTGTCACTTTTTGCCGCAATGGACGAGGCGGCATGAGCACCGGCGGGACGGGGCGGGTTGCCGTCATCAGCGGCGGGACCACTGGCATCGGCCTTGCAACTGCCCGTCGGCTCCTGAGGGGCGGCTATCGCGTAGGCGTTTTCGGGCACAGCGCCGAGAGCGTCGAGCAAGCCGGCGCCAGTCTTGCCGAGAGCGTCGAAGCGGGTCGCGCTGTCGCCTCGCAGGTCGACCTTCGCAAGCCCGAAGCCATTCAGAGCTTCTTCAATGACATCCGTGCTCGCTTTGGTGCGCCGTCGGTCCTGGTCTGCTGCGCCGGGGTCTCACCGAAAGGCAACAATGGCCCGTCACTGGTAAGTACCATTCCGCTCGGGGAATGGGATGACGTGCTTTCCATCAATCTGACAGGTGCTATGCTGTGCTGCCAGTACGTTTTGCCCGATATGCAGAACAACCGGTTCGGGCGCATCATCTTCGTAGGATCGCTCGCTGGCCGGACGCGACCATTGATTGCCGGGCCGGCCTATGCGGTCTCGAAGGCAGCCCTTGCCGGATTGTCACGTTCGCTTGTAACCCAATACGGGCGCTTCGGTATCACCGCCAATGTTGTTGCGCCCGGCCGAATTCTGACCGGAATGACGGGTCCGGCTTCAAGCGATACCAATCGTGAGGCAATTACGCGAATTCCGGCCGGCCGCTTGGGGACAACCGACGAGGTCTCGGCCGCCATCGTGTTTCTCGCATCCGACGAGGCAGGCTTCGTCAATGGCGCGATACTCGACGTCAATGGCGGCGAGTTTACGCCAAGCTGAGAGGAGGGGCTGCGATGGAAAATCGGGTGCTGATCTGCACAGAGGATCCGGAGCTCTATCTTCTCTTAAACCACATCCTGTCCGTAGAGGGGTTTCCGAGCCAGCTCGCCGACAGTGACGCCGATGTCGAATGTTGTCTGCAGAAAGGCGGGCTGCTTGCCGTCATCTTCGATGGTGTTGCGTGGCGCGGCGATATCGTCGCCCTTTGCAGCCTGTCAAAACAGGCTGGACTTGCCGTCGGCGCGTTGATCGCCGGCCACATGCGAACCATGCATCTGCAGATGATCAAGGCCGGGCTTGATGACGGCATCATGCGACCGCTCGCCCCCGAACGCCTGCTTGCCTTTCTCCGGCACGCACGTCGTGCGGCCGGTAATCCGTCTGCCTTTGGTGAAGTCCCGCCGTCAGCTTTGCCCACCGATATATCGGTTTCGTCCGATTCACAGCACGTCACGATCAGTGGAAGGCATCTGGCATTAACCTCGATCGAAGGTCGAATCCTTGAGACACTCATTCGCCACGGCAACAGGACCTGCTCCCGGGGCGATTTGCTGACTGCCGTCTGGCGAGAGCCGCACGACGTTGGCACCCGCACTGTGGATGTCCATATCGCTCGCCTTCGAAAGGCTCTGTCCGCCTGTCATGACGTCCGGATCAAGACAGTCTATGGCGAAGGATATGCGCTTGTTTCAACGAGAAAGGGTGAGGAGTTACGCGTCGCGGCGAGGCGATAATGTCGTTATCAACCTTAAAAAGATCTAGGCAATCAATGGCTTACGTTGCTCGAGGCTCCCCTGCAAGATCACAGATGTAGTCGCCGTCGACGCCGGAGTTCGATCGTTCTAGTCTCTCACCGCCGTGTGCAACTTTGTGCCACTTTCCCCGAGAATTTAGGGATATGCCTCCGACTTCTTTATGGCAAGCTTGGTGTTTGGAGCGGTCGTCGAAGAATGGGAACCAGTGGCATGTCGACCAATACCGAAAGCTGGCGTGCACTCTCCAAAAGGGAAGTATTGATCACCGAAAAGCTTCTGTCCCGGGATTTTCCCGGACGCCATGAGCTGCGGATGCAATTGCTTTCGGCCCGTGACAGTCCGATTGATCGTCAGGGCAGTTTGCAGTTTCGCATCGTTGGTCCCGCTGCACCGGTTGAAACCCGCGTTCCAACCGAAGCGCATTATTTTGATGGACCCAACGAAGACGGCGGACCAGCTGTCCATCTGCTCATTCACGTTGTCGAAGGCAAGCTGCATGAACTCGAAGTCTAAGAAAGACGACGACACTGCAATCACCGTGCTTCCTGCCGATATTGACCTAACGAAACTGCATCTTTTTTAGTCTGCCAACTTTTGTGGTCCTGCCATCTTCATCACTCAAATCGTCACGGGAGGCGAGCACATTATGAAAATCGATCCAGTTTATGCGTTCGAGCTGATTGCCGGAAGCGACGAACTCCTCGGATATGAAGCGACCGAAGAGGATGCGCACAAAGCTGCCCTGGCGCATCTGCGCGAACTGCGGGTGAGGGATAGAGTGAAAATCAAGATCCCGACGACGATCTACAAGATTTGGCTGAACCCAATCGACACGTCGCTGCTTCTCGAAATCATGAATTTCCCGGACGAACGTGCGGATTGGCGGCTCGTAGAACGCAAGGAGCGCATTGCGGTCGTAACGGAATGATGGCGACGATCCCAGCATACTGCTTGTCGCGACACCTTACCGCTTGTTTGGGCGCGCCCCTGCAGGCACACGTTCTGCGCATGGCCGCTGAAGGCGCTCTCAGCGCCTATGAAGAGATCACCGGCGAGACCTGGAAGCCATATGAGCGCGCGGGGGCCAGGCACCTTCCGCTCGGTCGATCGATCAGAAGGCGGCTTCGCTACAGATGTCCGCCTTTGACTGACCGGAAGGGCAAAAGCCCCTTCTTCTTGGAAATAAGGCTGGTGGCGCAGCGCACCGGCCGTCTTTCGTGTCGTTGGTGGGGCCTTGCCCATCACGGTTCGAGATGGACGCGCAGTGGAACGTCGTCCCGCACTACCGTTTCGGCTTGCCCGCTACGGTCGAATTATCAACCAGCATGCCAGCAGGTGCGCCGCATCCGACCTCCGCTTCCTCGACTGCCATGACGAACCGCGACGGGCGCGGTTCGCAGGAATGGGCAAGAGGATGGAGAAGGCAATAAAGAACACCGCAGCGCGTGGACATACGCAGTCGTTACCGACAAAATCGTAGCCGCGCTCGACGATGGCGTGCGGCCCTCGGTACAGCCATGGAGTACGACGCATCTGAGTGTGTATTGCGGCTCTTGCGACCATAACGGCCCTCGTCGTGGTCCGGCTCGACCGTTTGGCGCGCTCGGTCAGCCATCTGCTCGACGCGATGAGCAACTTACGGAAAAGGGTGCGCATTCTCGGTCCCTGGGATGTTTTCGCTGCAAGTGCTCGGCGAGGCCGTTGCCCAGCTCGAGCTGGCATAATCCGTCCAATTTTTCGCCGGTCGAGTTTGCCTTCGGTTGCTGGGCCGACGCGCGCATTGAAACTGCTATTTGGCGAGCGCCAAAGGGCTAGCACACCAAATGCGAGTTTGACGTTTAGTTAAACAGACAAGACTAAAATTCATAAAATGCTTACCAAAAGCCAAGTCTGGTGACCTGGCCTGTCATCGTTCTAAAGGAGTGAGAATAAATGCGCAGGCCTACCGTCCGAACTTCCCTGAGCGTCATCAATCTGACGTTTGCGTCCATTTTTCTCGCCTTCGCCTTATTCTCGCTGAGTAGCGTGCGAGCGGTAAATGAAGACACCACTGCCATCGCCAAGAACTGGCTGCCGAGCGTTTCCGTAGTCCGGAATATGCAACTCAAACTCCAGGAAATGAAGTTTGCGTATGCCAATCATATTATGTCCATCAGCGATGAGGCGATCGCAGCCGCGGAAAAGCACGTTACCGAGCAGAGGGAGGAACTGGCAAAAGCGATCGAAGCCTATAGTGCACTGATATCGTCGCCTCGCGAGAAGGAATTGCTGGAGCAGATCGGAAAACGCGCCGCCGACTATGCCAGTGCGGCCGCGCCGATGCTCGAGAAATCCCGAAAGAACGATAACGACGCAGCCAAGAGCATTTTCTACAAGGATATGGAGCCCATTGTCCAGGAAGCCGAAAAGGATGCGAGCCAGCTGCTCGACATCAACGTGAGGGGTTCGGATGCCTCATATGAGAGCAGCAGGCTGACCTATGCGACGATCCTTTGGAGCACCTGGGCGCTCATCGCCCTTGTCCTGGCGCTCGTCGCCGGAGCCATTGCCTACGTTGCCGTGCAAATCTCCCGTCCAATCAAGGCGATTACGAGTTCGATGACGGGGCTTGCAGCAGGCGATACGGCCTCGGCCATTCCTTATGCGAGCCGAACGGACGAAATCGGCTCGATGGCCGGAGCAGTCGAAGTTTTCAGGCAGACGGCACTCGATAAGATCAAAGCTGACCAGGAAATCGAGGCAAACCGAGCCCTTTCAGAAAGTGAGCGCCAGCGGCGGGAGGAAATCGACCGGGCGCGCGCGGCAGCGATGGCCAAGGCGACGAATGGATTGGCTGCAAATTTGAAGATGCTGGCCGACGGCGATCTCACAATCCGGATCAGCGAGACGTTCGATCCTGATTTCGAGGCGCTAAGAAGCGACTTCAACAGCGCGGTTGCCCAACTCTGTCGCACTCTGAGCAAAGTGGCCGGGTCGACAGGAGGCATCGACAGCGGATCGAACGAGATCGCCAACAGTGCGCATGACCTCGCAAGACGCACCGAACAGCAGGCGGCCGCCCTGGAGCAAACGGCCGCCGCGCTGGACGAAATCACGGCAAACGTCGCCTCATCTTCGAGACGCGCCGAGGAAGCTCGGAAGGTTGCAGCCGAGGCCAACGCCAGCGCAGCGACGTCGGGCCAGATTGTCACCCAGGCAGTCGACGCGATGAGCCGGATCGAGCAATCTTCCAACGAGATATCGAACATTATCGGTGTCATTGACGAAATCGCCTTTCAGACCAATCTGCTCGCGTTGAACGCAGGTGTTGAGGCTGCACGCGCGGGCGAAGCTGGCAAGGGTTTCGCGGTCGTGGCCCAGGAGGTACGCGAACTGGCGCAGCGTTCCGCCAAGGCGGCGAAAGAAATCAAGGCGCTTATTCAAACGTCGAGCGGTGAGGTGGCGACAGGTGTGGAACTCGTCTCGAAAACCGGCGGTGCCCTGAAGCAGATTGGGGAACTCGTGGTGGTGATCAACCGACACGTCGACGCGATTGCTGTATCGTCGCGCGAGCAGTCAGTGGGTCTCGCGGAGATAAACACGGCAGTTAACAGCCTCGATCAAACGACCCAGCAGAATGCCGCTATGGTCGAGGAAGCGAGTGCCGCTTCCGCATCCCTGGCCAACGAGAGCGCCACGCTACGCGAATTGATTGGTCAGTTCAACGTTGGGAGTGCAACGCGACAACAAGCCTATCCGTTCCGCGAGACCGCGTAGTTGCCATGAACCACCGTCGCATCCCGTTAAGACCCGGTTCTGATGCCGTTTCTCGCCCGCCGCGCGTTCAAGTTGGCTATCCGAACGGCGCGAGGGGAAGGCTACTCCCTGGTCGGAAGCGCGTCGTAGTTTCTTATCGAGGCGGACAGTTGGATCTTCGATATCACAGACGCATGGTCGGCAGACGTGCTGGGCAATGCTGCGGATATGTTTTAGCGCGTCGGGAATTTTGGCCCCCGCGAGACGCCACTTGAATTTTCCATTGCTTGGCGGGCGGCATTGAAATTGCCGTTCGAATTGTGTCGAGGACATCATGATACTTCTGAATTGCTTGCTCATGAGACTGGCTCGCTCGATTGATATGGCGAAAACTTTGCAAAGCAGGGGCCCGCGCGGATTGCAGCCTGGAATTGCCTGAGCATTGTCGTCGAGGAAGGCAGCGCGGCGGCAGACAGCCAATTAGACATTAACGCTCTGAATGGGCAGTGTGATGCCGCAAACCGGATTTTTGCCTTTGCCTTGCATTCAGAAGCGTCTATTTATGTCGCCGCAAGTTGCGATTGCCGCACCAGGGTGCGGCAGGATTAATGATCAAAGGAAGACGCTATGGCGACGGGTACCGTGAAGTGGTTCAATGCAACAAAAGGGTTTGGCTTCATCCAGCCCGATGACGGCAGCGGCGATGTCTTCGTACACATTTCCGCGGTCGAGCGGGCCGGCATGCGTGGCCTCAACGACGGCCAGAAGATTACCTATGAGCTGGTCAAGGATCGCAAGTCCGGCAAGATGTCGGCGGACAACCTGCAGGCCTGACGCCGATTGATCCGACAGTACGAAGGCCGGGCTCGCCCGGCCTTTTCCGCTTGCAGACGTTTCGGATATCGAAGCAGCTCTGTTACCGCGCGTTTGGGCGGCAACCTCAAACGCAGGCGCGATTTTCGACCTTGTTAAGCGCCTGACGCGGGGCGCCCCGGGGACGGAGTTCTTGTCGGCTCGCTCTGTGCGCACTCGCTCTTCATCGAAGGATCTTCACGCACGGATCGTGGGAGACCTGCCCACCAAGCCGAGATGGATGGCGCTCGTTAGGTCCGCCGATCCCGTCTGAGAAGGGCGGCGCGGATCTGTTCAGTCTTGCTTGGCGGAGCGGCCGGCTCGATACTAGAGGCGCTATTCTCGTCATTGCTTCGTTTCAGGCTGAGAAAGCGTCGCTGCGCAACAAGTCGGTCTTCGGTTGAAAGTGGTTCCACGGGATTGCCATCGATGTCATGGCGCATCGAGCAAGGTTGGGCGCTCGCGAAATAGTACCGTTTTGAGTGGACAAAGGAGCCAACGGCTCGGCGCAATGCCGTCGCTTTGACATCAGGCTTTGCCAGCGCGCGGATATCGTTGAAGAGGCCGAGCGCGAAGGGACGGATCGGATCGCCTGGCTTATTGGGGAGAATGCCGATCGGACGGATCAGCAGTACGCTGATTGCCCCTGCCTTTTGAACATCGAACTCTGTTGCTGCGATCGGTCCGTGGCTGGCGGTCCAGGGTTTGTCCATGAGCTCCTTACCTTGCGCTTCCTTTCACTACGGATCGATTGTGAAGAGACGTTGACAGCAGGTCTGTTTCTAGATTTCCGTTGGCGGCGCTTTATCTAAACGTACACGAGCATTTCGCAATAGCCCTGGCGCCCCTTAAGCGGCCGCCCCGCCCTTAAGGTGGGAAGGAGATGAAGATGAAGATGAAGAAGACGGGGAGCAAGCCATGTGCCGAAACATAAGAACGCTGTTCAATTTCGATCCGCCGGCGACGGACGAGGAAATTCATGACGCTGCGCTGCAGTTCGTGCGAAAGCTGAGCGGAACGACCAAACCGGCGAAACGCAATGAAGCGGCGTTCGACCGCGCGGTCGGTTCGATCGCGGCATGTGCCCGCGAACTGCTCGATTCGCTCGAAACTTCGCAACAGCCGCGCAACCGTGAGGAAGAAGCCGCAAAAGCCCGCGCGAGAACGCTGACCCGGTTCGCGTGATTGTGCCGACGGTCGGCGCCACCGCGAGCTGGGTTCGGCCTTCCGGGTGGGGGAGAGGCAGGCCTCACAAGAGCGGTCCGGCCCGCATGACACGTCGACTTCCGCCTAAAAGGTGAGGAGGCACCCTCGGGGCCTCCCGCGGACAGCTTGCCGGGCGCAGTCGGTGAAAAATTCCAGTTCCAAATGGCCTAATTTGACGGGGGCACGTCACCGCACCGATCGCCAAGGCATACAGAATCGCTAACCTGGACGATGCCCCGGCGTCCTATCATCGGCGTCCTCGCATCACCGAAGGACAGCGGCATGTCAAACGTCTGCGGCCTTCCTAGGGCAAATCGCCCTGCGTACTGAATCCGGTTGCTGGCTGTCGTGCAATAAAAATATCCATTGATCGCCGCGGCCGGCGCGGCAGCTTTGCGACGGTTTTGCACAAAACTGGACAGCTTGATCTGCCCAACCGCGCCTTTGAGCTGAAGTCGGTGCGTGGAATCGACTCCAAGGCGTGGGTTGGCTGGAAAGATCCACCGCATCACACGACGCCGAATCATCGACATCCGCATGGTCATGGGCACGACCGAGCGCTGACGAGGTCACCGCGACGTTCTTACCGGCACGATCTTGCGAGGTCGTTCTTCGAGCCATCGGATTTGGCAGGGTGTTTGGCCCAGCCGTCGAACAATCCTTGCGGTGCTGCGACCATCGCGTCCTGCCCCGGCTTTAGGTCCTGCCGGGCCCGCGCCGCCCCGCAACGGCTTTGCCGTCCTCCTCTTCCGTTCCGGCCCTATCGGGTGCTGGCCTGCGCTTAAAGCCCGGCATTCGGACCGCCGTAGCAGGTCGCGATGGTCGCGGCCTCAAAACGGAGGTTCCGACATGAGCAGGCAACAAACTCACCAACGATCCGACATCTACAGCCGCATCACCGACAAGATCATCGCCGAGCTCGAACAGGGGGTGCGGCCCTGGATTAAGCCCTGGAGCTCAGCACATGCGAACGACCGGATCACCCGGCCTTTACGCCACAACGGCCAACCCTATTCGGGCATCAACGTCCTGCTTCTGTGGTCAGAGGCGATCGCCCGCGGCTTCACCTCGCCGACCTGGATGACGTTTCGCCAGGCCCGCGAACTGGGAGCTGCGGTCCGCAAGGGCGAGACCGGCACGTTGATCGTCTTCGCCAGTTCCTTCATCCTTACCGAAACCAACGACATGGGCGAAGACATCGAGCGCAATATCCCGTTTCTCAAGCCGTACACGGTCTTCAATGTCGATCAGATTGCCGGACTGGATGCGGGCTTCCATCAGGTCACATCGGTTCAGGATCCAATTGTCCGTATCGGACATGCCGATCGCTTCTTTGCAAACACCGGCGCACTGATCCGGCACGGCGGATCGGCGGCATACTATGCCCCAGCCCGTGATTACATCCAGATGCCGGCCTTCGAAGCCTTCCGCGACGCTGCGTCCTATGTTGCGATCCTCAGTCACGAACTGACCCACTGGACGGCGGCACCGCATCGACTCGATCGCGATCTCAGCCGCTATGCCGGGGATCAAAGCGAACGCGCCCGCGAGGAACTGATCGCCGAGCTCGGCAGTTGCTTCCTTTGCGCTGATCTCGGCATCGTTCCCGAACTCGAGCCGCGGCCCGATCATGCGAGCTATCTTGACTCCTGGCGCAAGGTTCTCGCCAGCGACAAGCGTGCAATTTTTGTCGCGGCCGGTCATGCGCAGCGCGCTGTCAGCTACCTGCACCACTTGCAACCAGATCAGATAGACGAAGGGGCGGCGGTGTAAGCCGCCTTCCACTCCGTCCGACGACCGATGCTTGCCGCGCGCAAAGTGCGCGGCGGCGCTCCGACGATCGTCGACGCCGAAGACCTGCAGAGGCCTGAGCTCGGCAAAAACGCAATTGCATGAAACCTGTGGATGCACATCCGCCAGGCGCTACGTCCAGCCCTGGCTGCCCATCGCCGACGGATCGACCGCACCCGATGATGACGCGGGGATATCCTCGCCTTGCGGTGGGCCGGAGCCGTATCGGCTTTGCCCGTCGCCATGATCAGATGAGCTGGTTTCCGCAGATTGCGGCCGGGCCCTCAAGGCAGGATCGCAGGAGGTTGAGATTGCCGATTGACGAGAGGGTCTCGAACTTTCGCCGCGAGGTTTTTTCATCCCGGCCACGACTTGGCCGCTGGACGACCACAACAAGCGGCAGCATCAGCAAAGGCCTCGACCGAAAAGACGGACACGCTCCCTGGTGTACCGAAAACGCCGCCCTGAATGACGTTGCCTGCGCAGGCTGTTGAACGACGATGCGCCGGCCCGCTCCCCTCCCCTCCTCTTGTACATGCGCGCACCGACGCAGACCTCGATGAGGCTGGTGTGACCGACGGACGACTAGAGTCTCGATCAGCCGACCGCAACGGGCGTCTCCGGCTTTTTTCCGCCACCTTCGGCTTTGCATCGCGAAACAAAAAAGCCAGGCCCGCCCGCCTTCCACTGCGTTCCAGCCCTTGCCACCCCGATGCGCAGGCGCAACGGGGCCCCGCAGGGTGCGTTGCCGATCGCCCCCGGTCCTTCCACCGACATCGAGGCCGCGATGGGCGCGGCTCGAGCAACCGAAAGGAACCAGATCATGGCAGTCATCGGCGAATTCACCACCAACGGCAACGTCATCCAGGGCAACGTCCGCACTCTGACGGTTAACATGAAGGTCCGCCTGCACTCAATCGAGCGCGTCTCGCGCGACGCCCCGGACTTCCGAGCCGTATCCAACGGCGCCGAAGTCGGAGCCGGCTGGAAGGCGGTCTCGGGCAGTGGCGAGCCCTATATCTCGCTCAAGCTCGACGACCCGAGCTTCAACGCTCCGATCAGCGCAGCACTGTGGCCGGCAGAAGCAGACGGCGACTATGTCCTCGTCTGGTCTCGCCTGAACCGTGAATCAGCCTGATCCAGCACCGAAGGCCCTGCCGAAAGGCCGGGCCTTCCCCGCATGGTGAAGCCGAAAGCAGGCATCGAGCCCGCTTCCGGCTTTTCGGGTGCCACAGGGGAACTGAAATGTCTGCTCAGTCCGTTCAAGCGTGCCATGGCGGAAGTATCGTGCGTGGATGACCGAGGCTGGATTGCGGGATATCTCTAGGTCGCGCCTGACGGACGGCTCCACGTTGTTTCGTGCGCGCCTCACGGGCTGATCGTGGCTGAATGGTTGGTTTCGGACGCAAGGCTCTCCGAGGCGCGAAGCTAACTTTACCACACCAAACGCGCTGGTCAGCTTTCAAGCCCGTCCAACTTGAAAGCTGACTTATCCGTTTGCGGCTCCTTCAATCACTGCACCCATGCGTTCCCCTCCCGGCCAATGTCGGCCGAAGGAGAACTGAAATGGGTATTGCACAATACGATCCTACGAGTCGACCACACCGATCATCTGAGTACTCGTCAGTATGCTCGATTGGTGGACGAATGGGTAACTGCAATTGGGCTACGGAGAGAAGACTACGGCACGCATTCGCTTCGGCGCACCAAGGCCGCAATGATCTACAAGGCGACAGGCAATCTTCGCGCGATCCAAATCCTGTTGGGCCACACCAAGATCGAAAATACGGTCAGGTATCTGGGAGTGAATATTGAGGATGCGCTGGAATTAGCGGAGCATACGGAGATATGAGAGCGGGCGGCCCCCCGTCCATGCGGGGCCCCCCCGTGTCGAGCGACCTCTCAATTCTGAAGTCCGCAATCGAGCGGCGTTGTTCCTTCGTTTCGGCCGTTCCGGGTGACAATTCCGATGCTCAAAGCGGACGTATGGTGCCAGGAAGAGACACTCGTTACTCTCCTTGCGGGCACGGCTCTTAAACGGCTTGCTTGACGAGGATGCAGACGGGACTTCCGATGCGGCCACCTGATCGTTTTCCGCCAGCATTCCACTGGCGTGATCAATACGGAACGTAACATAGCAACTGGATTGTGCCCGATCCGAGGCAGGATTACACTGCCACTCGTATCCCGTCTTGTTCGGAACGACGGCGTCTGCGACCGGCAGTGGAGAAAGCCGGGAAGGAGGGGGAATGGACAAGGCAGCTCCCGCGGCCCAGTTTGTGCCCGTTCCTCCCGCCCTGGCCGCGCAGCTCGCCCGCGCCGCGGCCGCGGCGGCCGGGGCGATCGGCCTTGCCGTCCTGCTCGGCTGGGCGCTCGACCTCAGCGTGCTGACGACGGCCGGGATCGGCCGCGCCATGCAGCCCTGGACCGCGGTGGGCTTGGTCCTCGGCGCCCTCACACTCTGGCTCGCCGCCTCTCCCGAGCGCGGGACCCAGGTGGCCTTGGCCGTATTGACACTTGCGCTGGTCGCGATTGCGGGCGCGCCGCTCATCCAATATGTCACGGGCCTCGATCTCGGCACCGACCGTCTGCTGTTCCCGGAGTCCGTTGTCGCGTCGCAGACACGCCGTTTCACCCCACCCGGACGCATGACGCCGCTCACGGCGCTGGGCCACCTGACGATAGCCGCGGCGATGCTGCTCGCGCTGCGTGCGCGGGGGCGAGTGGGGCGCCTCGCCTTCTCCATGCTGGCCACGGCAGGGCTGATGACGGCCGGGGTTACACTGCTCGGCTATGCCCTGGGCCTGGAGCCGCTCAACGCCCTACTCATGAAGCATGTCCCGCCCTTGCACACGGGGATCGCCCTTGGCCTGCTGGCGGTCGGGGCGCTCGCCCTTCGCCCCGAGGTGGGCTGGGTGTCCAGCGTGGCTAAGCTTGGCCGCGCCGGTTGGGTCGCGGCCGGGCTGCTCGGCGCCGCCGTTCTGCTGATGGCCTATGGCGCCCAGGCCACCCTGCGAGCCGGCACCGCGGCCCAGGACGCCGTGGGAGCGGCCCTGCGGCTGGAGGTGCTGCTCTCCACCCTCAAGGATGCCGAGACGGGCCAACGTGGTTACCTCCTGACCGGCAACGAAGACTACCTCCAGCCCTACCGGGCCGCGCTTGCCCGTCTGCCGGACGAGTTGGCCACCACCGACGTGGAACTGCCCGAGGGGCAGTCGGCCAGCCTGGTGCACCTCCAGACGCTCGCCGACGCGAAGCTGGCGAATATGGCGGAGACCATCGCCCTTCGCCGCTCAGGCGACGCGGCAGGGGCGCTGGCGGTGGCGGAAACGGGCCGCGGCAGGGCCATCATGGACGAAATCCGTGCCACGGCCGGCGCGTTGAGCGGTGCGATAGCCGCCGAGGCGGCCGCGGCCCGGGCGGAGGAACTGCGCGCCGCAATGCTCGCCGGCGTGGGTGGCCTCGGGCTCGTCGGGCTGGCCTTCTGGGCCATGGCTGCCGCGGCGGAGGCGCGCCGGGCGGCGGAGGTCGTGGCCCGGGAGAGCGGGCAGCGGTTCCACGAAATGCAGATGGAGCTGGCGCACGCGAACCGCGTCGCTACGATGGGCCAGCTCACCGCCTCGATCGCCCATGAAGTCAAACAACCGATCGCCGCGACGTTCACCAATGCCCAAGCCGCGCTGCGCTGGCTCGGCGCCCAGCCGCCGGAGCTGGAGGAGGTGCGGCAGGCGCTCGCTCGCATCGCCAAGGACGCCAACCGCGCCGGCGACGTCATCGGCCGGATCCGCGGCCTCATCGGCAAGGCGCCGCCGCAGAAGGATGCCTTGGCGATCAACGAGGCGATCCGCGAAGTCCTTGCGCTCCTCCAGGGCGAAGCGGTCAAGCACGGCGTCTCGATACAGACGCGGCTGGCGGAGGGCCTGCCGCTCATCCAAGGCGATCGGGTGCAACTGCAACAGGTGATCTTGAACCTGATCGTCAACGCCATCGAAGCAATGGCCAGCCTCGGTGACGGGGCACGGGACTTGCTGATCAGCACCGAGGCGGATGCTTCGGGCGCCGTGCGCGTCAGCGTACGCGATTCCGGCCCGGGGCTCGACCCGCAAAGAGTGGAGCGCCTGTTCGAGGCGTTTTACACGACCAAGCCCGGTGGCCTGGGCATGGGGCTGTCGATCTGCCGCTCGATCATCGAAGCGCACGGCGGACAGTTCTGGGCATCTGCGAACGAACCGCGGGGGGCAGTGTTCCAGTTCACCCTGCCTCCAGAAACGGCCGACGCCCCACCTGCCGAGCAAGCCGGCCAAGCGCCCGTAATGTAGTGTTGCGTGTCAGGGGAGCGCAGCGCATCCGGATCCCTCTGGAGCAGTTGTCAAGCGAATCGAGGAATTGACCCCTCCTATTGCCATGGTGCTGCTGTTGCGTATGCCGCAAATACGTTTGGAGCAAGAAGTCTGATCTTCATGCCGGAAAACGCCTCGACTGTTAAGGTCGACGCAGTTCGTGGTCTGGGCGCAGAGGTTCGCTTCTATTCGAATGACAGCGGACAAACTGAGATCTACGCCCGCGCTTTCGCGGACGAGCAAGGGCTCACATTCGTTTCCCCCTACAATGACCCGGCAATTATCGGCGGACAAGGGACGATTGGCAAGGAGTTGATTGAACAAGTCGGCCACATCGACGAAGTGTTTCTATCGGTCGGAGGCGGTGGTCTGCTCAGTGGTATTGCGGGGTACCTGAAGGGAATTGGTCGGTCCGCGTTTCCGCGTGCTCTCCCCAAACCGATCATGCGATGTACGCATCGGTCCAAGCCGGCAAAGTGGTTGTTTTCGGCGCTGAGCCAACAATTGCTGACGGATGCGCCGGTGGCATGGAGGAGGATGCGCTGACCCTGCCTCTGGTCTCGCAGCTCGTCGACGATTGGCATCTGCTTTCCGAGGAAAAGACAAAAGCCGCCATGCGGCTTTACATTGAGAATGAGAACCATCTCTTGGAGGGATCGGCGGGGCTGGCCATCGCCGCTTTGCTTGACACGGCGGAGCGCAATCCTGCTCGATTCAAAGAAAAGACAATCGTTCTTGTCATTTGTGGTTCACGCATTGGCCTCAAGACGTTGAGAAACCTGCTTTAAGTTTTCCGACAGTGAAGTTCGCGCTGTGTGGAGCATTTAGAGGGCATTGCCGAGATTGTGCTGCTCCGCCCGAACAAGGTTGGTGGTGAACTCGAACATTATACTCGTGCGTGCGCTTTGACCTTTGGGCTGGCCAGCTTCCTCGGCGGCAAGGGCCTCGGGGCGTTCGGGCCGCAGTCTGTCAAGGCCGTGACGGTTACGGCGACCAGCACCTCGCCGGGCATGAAAGCCAGTAGCGTCACAAATAGGCCCGGGCGAAAAATATGGCTGACGTGATAACTGCAAGTGTCAACGTGCCGGCTCGCACTACTGACGCGGGTAACAGCTTGCCGAGGTGCGCACCTAGCCAACCGCCAACAATTGCCCCACCCATCAGGGGAAAACAGTTCCGCCAACTGATAGCTCCAAAAATCACGAAGACCACAACAGCTATGCCGTTTGTAACATCCGGGGCGGATTGAGGGCTTTGATCTCGATGTCCTGCAATAGACTCCACGCCGCAATCATCATCAAACCGACCGCGCCGCCGAAGTAGCCGCCATAAATTCCAAGAATGAATTGCAGCCAAGGCCACGTAGTGCGGCGAGCGAGGCCTGTTGCTTTTGACCACGGCGAGGAGCTTTACTGCGAATTCCTTGCTTTGGCCAACTCATAGCGGAGGGCTTCCGGATGCCCAGCATGTCTCAACCGGTGCATACGCGTCTCACCAAGGTGCTAGGCTGCGATTATCCCATCATCCAAGCCGGAATGGGCGGGCCGGGTCGCTCCGAACTCTGTGCGGCGGTCAGCTCGGCCGGGGCGTTCGGCTGCATCGGCATGGTCAAAGAGAAGCCGGAGTTGATCAGGAGCGAGATCGAGGCGGTGAGGGGCAGAACGGATCGACCGTTCGGCGTCAATCTCGTTCCCTCCGTCACCGATCCGGTTCTCCTGGAGGAGGAGTTGGAGGTTTGTTTCTCTGAACGGGTCAAGGTAATCGTGTTCTTCTGGGACGTAAGGCCGGATTTGGTCGCCCGAGCGCGCGCAGCAGGTTGCAAGGTTCTCTATCAGGTTGGAAGCGTCGCCGATGCGATCGCCGCCGAACGCGCCGCGGCTGATGCAATCATTTGCCAGGGTGTCGAAGCGGGTGGTCACGTTCGTGGCAAGGTGACGTCGATGGTTCTCCTTCCCCAGGTGGTCGCCGCGGTGAGTGTGCCGGTCGTCGGGTCCGGAGGGTTCGGTTCAGGGGCGAGTTTGGTCGCGGCCCTCGCGCTGGGTGCTGAAGGCATTCATTGCGGAACGGTTTTTCTGGCGACCGACGAATGCTACGCACACGACTATCATAAACAGCGTGTCATCGACGCCGCCTCGGAGGACGCGATTTACAACGACGTGTTCGCGATAGGCTGGCCGCCGCAGTCCCCGGTCCGCACGATCGAAAACAGCGTCACCAAGCAATATGAGAACGACTTACTCGGACATGGTCCCGATGATTTTCCGCTCGAAGTCATCGCCCGCGACGGCGACGACGCGGTCTACCGCTTCAGCACTCACTCACCGTTGCGCGGCATGTCCGGCGAAATGGAACCCCTGGCGCTGTACGCGGGACAGGTCTGCGGTCAAATCAAGCAAGTTCGTCCCGCAGGGGATGTCGTGCGCGACATGGTCAATGACGCCAGACACGCACTCGCCCGTCTGCGTTCGCTGGAATAGCGGTGAGCCGATTCAATGCCGTCGAAACGAAGCGGCTCCGCAACAGTTCGAAGCGGCTGGCCCTGATTCCCGAAGCAGCGCGCGTGCTGGAATACGAAGACGAGCACGTCGCGGGTAAGGCATGAATAGGCGAGAAATCCCCAGTTTGCGCGTCGCGCGTATCTATTTGCGGGTCAGCACCGAAGAACAGGACCTGGCTCGCCAAGAGGCGATGGTAGGCCAAGCCAAAGCGGCCGGATATTACATCGCCGGCGTCTACCGCGAAAAGGCGTCGGGTGCTCGCGCCGATCGGCCGGAGCTGCTACGCCTCATCTCTGAGCTCCAGCCGGGCGAGGTTGTCATTGCGGAGAAGATCGACCGCATAAGCCGCCTGCCGTTGCCAGAGGCCGAAAAGCTCGTTGCCACAATCCGCGCGAAGGGCGCACGGCTTGCCGTGCCCGGTATTGTCGATCTGAGCGATATCGCGGCCGACGCTGAGGGGGTCGCGAAGATCGTCCTCGAGTCGGTGCAAGAGATGTTGCTGAAACTCGCCCTGCAGGTCGCTCGTGACGATTTCGAGGATCGGCGTGAGCGCCAGCGCCAGGGCATCGATCGAGCCAGGATCAACGGCAAATACGCTGGCCGACAGGCGGACACGGCGACACACGAAAGAATCGTCGCCCTGCGAACGGGCGGAAACAGCATCGCTCGCACTGCTAAACTCGTAGGATGCAGTGAAAGCCAGGTCAAACGCGTTTGGGCGGAGCATCAACGCTCAGAAGGCGGCATGCGCGTCGGCGAAAATGCAACCTAGACCATACAAAGTCGAATAGGTCGCAATTCGATCGTTTGCGGCAGAACCGGCATTAGGAGCGCGCCATAGCGACAAGAAATTACCAAATGTAAGCAGTCGCGCGTTTGCCCTCCGTGCGAAAGCAAGCCGAAGCAATCGGGCCTGTGCCGTTTCCGAAAAAGTGGCGGCGGCACCGCCGCGCTCAGAGATGTCTCTCCACGTATCCGTTTACAAAGTCCCATCCCATGCCGAGTGGTTGCCTGACCAGATCGTAATGATCGTTGAACCTCTTGATGAGATGGCCCTCCAGGTCTGGTTCCCAGATTGTCGCCTCATAGCCCAGTCGGCCGCTGACAAACACGGAAAACTCTCTGACCCGAAACGATCTTTCATCGTCTGCGCGCAAGAAGGCCTCCGCGGCAAGCGGGCTATCCGCTACGATGACATCGAGGAGGGGATCCGGAGCAACCGTCCTCCCTTACCAATCAATCTGCGCTATCGTTTCGCGATCCACGAAGCGGGTCATGCGGTTGCCATCATGCTCTCGACCTCGGACCGGTCCGTGGCCTCCACGTCGACACCGGTAGGGCGGCTAAATCGTTCCATCTCCGGTGGCGATCTTCTCACGCTCTCCTCATTCAGGAAGCCATTGCGTTTTCGCGGGCGTTGCGCCGGATCGTCTGGGGCGGCTGTCCAAGCGTCCGCAGAAAAGCCCGGCGCATGCGATCACTATCGGCAAAGCCGGTTTCCTCCGCGATCACGTCCATGGAGTGGCGACCTTGTTCCATCATCAGCCGTGCCGCCTCCACGCGCAGGTTCTCCACGGCCTTGGCGGGCGACTGACCGGTCTCTGACCGGAAGGCTCGGCTGAACTGACGCGCGCTCAAGCCCGCCGCATCCGCGAGCTCCTCAACCGACAGAACGCCGCGCAGGTTGGCCTTGGCGTACTCTACGGATTTCTGGATCCGGTCCGACTTCGGGTCCAGTTCGAGCAGCGCCGAAAACTGCGATTGGCCGCCGGCCCTGCGGTGGTAGACCACCAGCTTGCGTGCGACCGAGCGAGCGACGTCCTGGCCGTGGTCCTTTTCGATCATGGCGAGGGCCAGGTCGATGCCCGCTGTCATCCCCGCCGACGTCCACACGGTACCGTCGACGATGAAGATGCGATCCTCCTCGACCCTGACGGCCGGGAAGCGCTCCCGGAGTTGGCGTGCGAACAACCAGTGCGTCGTCGCCCGGCGCCCATCCAACAATCCGGATTCCGCAAGGATAAAGGCGCCGGTACAGGGCGCGGCCAGCCGTCGCGCGGTTCGCAGGGAGTGACGCGCGAATGCGATCAGCCCGGCTGTCACCGGCTCAATCGTCGTACCGGCTCCGAAGATCACGGTGTCGTAAGCGGTGTGCTCGTCGAAGGCTTTCGTGTTGACCCCAAAGCCAGCGGACGACTTGATCTCGCCGCCGGGTTCCGAAAGCAGCTCGATCTGGTAGGCCGGCTCTCCAAGCTGGAGATTGGCCATCTCGAAGGCAGTTACCGCTGCAAAACCCAAGAGCTGGAATCCTGGAAAGACGACGTAGCCGATTTTGTGCATGACGCACCACCCTTGTCTGTAACTGCAGTATACATCACATTTACGCCATCGCAAAAAGTCCTGTGTCCTACCGGACGTTGCTCAGATCGATTGACACCAGCGGCGGATCTTCGATGACGTTATCGTCCATGGCGCGCCCGGAGAAAGGCGCGGCGCTTCTTCGGAAACCGGATGCCGTCGGCCTCGTCGTAATCTCAGACGCGCTGTGCGGTCGCAAAGCCACCGGCGACTTTGCCACCCCGGCCTTGTTGCGGGGTCGCCACGCAGGTGAGAAGGAGCGGGCGGGTACGCACTCCGGCCTTCGCTAGATTGCGTACCCGTAGACGTCATCGCGAAGATTTATGACGGCAGCGGCTTGCCGGCCTGCTCCTGTACAATGTAGTCGGCGTACCAGTCCGGCCAATTCTCGTCATGCCTGCCGCCGGTTCGCTTCTCGTGTTCGCCATGGGCGGACGCCGCGCGCCGGAGTGTCGCCGCAAGCTCGGTCGACGAGGTGAACGTCGTAATGTCCGTATCCACGCGTCCAGGCAATCGCTCGGTGACTTCCTGGAGTAGCCATCCGTTGCCGTCCGGATCGCTGAACGAGGCGTAGGAGCGGTAGCTGCGCCGCTCGGGATCGCGACCGCTGACCGGCGGCTGTCCAGGACCGGCGCGGTGGATGATCTCGCTCACGTCGGCGCCACGACCGATGAGTTCGGCGCGCGCGGCCTCGATATCCGACACGACGAGATAGAGCCCGCTTGCCGAGCCGGGTGCGGCCGACGTCAACCCCGTGCCGAAATGGATCGAGCTCGGCGAGCCTGGCGGTGTGAACTGCACGACCCGGAATGTGTCACCGACAGCGAAGTCGGCGTCGAGCCTCCAACCCAGACCGTCATAAAAGCGCTTTGCGCGGTCGACGTCCGAGACGGGGATAACGAAGACCTCAAGTTTCAGGTCGGTCGTAGAGGTTTTGGTTGCACTGGTCATGGTTTTCTCCAATGAAGGAACGTGGCTGGGAAAGCGGCGCGCCGAGCGCGCCGTGGTTTTTCAAAGCGACTAGCGCAGCGACTTGAACGAGGCTCTGAGCTCCTGGGTGAAGATCTCCGGCTGCTCCCAGGCCGCAAAGTGCCCGCCTTTCGGCAGTCGATTGTAGTGGATCAGCTTCGGGAAGGCTTTCTCGGTCCAGCTGCGGGGAGCGGTGTAGATTTCGTCAGGAAAAGCACTCACCGCGACGGGGATGGTAACGCCCTTGGGAGCGAAGAATGCGAGCTTGCTCTCCCAGAAGAGGCGCCCCGAAGACAGCCCCGTGTTAGTCAGCCAGTAGAGCGTGATGTTGTCGAGGATGTCATCGCGCGTCAGCCCTTCAGAAGCCCCGTCAAAGACGCGGCCGATCAGCTTCTGGCTCTCCGGATCATGGTCAATCATCCACGCGGCAAGGGCGATGGGCGAATCGTCCAGGCCGTAGAGTGTCTGTGGCCGAGCCCCCATTTCCTGTGCATAGCCAACACGGTGCTTGTAGAAGAAATCGAGCTGCTTCCACGCATAGTCCTCGTCGCCCGTCAGGCCCGTCGGCTGCGGACCGCCGGCCAGCGCCGCTGAAATGTTGTCGGGAAGCGTGCCGGGCATGTTGGTGTGGATGCCAAGCAGCCCTGCAGGCTTCTGTAGCGCCATCTGCTCGTTGACGGCGTCACCCCAGTCGCCGCCCTGCGCGACATACTTCTTATAACCCAGGCGGTTCATCAGAACGGCCCAGGCCCGGGCGACACGCTGCGGGTCCCAGCCGAGCTCGGTGGGCTTACCGGAAAAGCCGTAACCGGGGATTGATGGAATTATGACGTCAAACGCATCGGCTGCCGTGCCGGCGTGCGCTGTGGGATTGGTCAGCGGATCGATGATCTTCAGCTGCTCTATGATCGAACCGGGCCAGCCATGGGTGATGATGACCGGCAGCGCGTTCGGGTGCTTCGACTTCACATGGATGAAGTGGATGTCGACGCCGTCGATATTCGTCACAAACTGGGGCAGGGCGTTCAGCCTCGCCTCGACCTTTCGCCAGTCATACTGGTTGGCCCAATAGTCGGCGAGCTTCTGCATCGTGGCAAGTCGCACGCCTTGGGTGTCGTCTCCGACAAGCTCCTGGTTTGGCCATCGCGTAGCCTTGACCCGCCGCTGGAGGTCGACTAGGGCCTCGTCGGTGGCACGGAACTGGAAGGGTCGGATGGTTTCGTCGATAGCCGGCTGGGCTTCGGACGCACCCTTTGCGGAAGCCTGCGCAACCTCGACGCCACTTCGCTCAGGAAAGTTTGTTTCGGTATGAGCCACGACTGTGGGAATAAAGATTGTGATCGCTCCAGCCAATGCATAAGCGGCAAGACGACTGCGCTTGCCAATTATCGAATAGGATCTCGACATGATCATTCTCCTTGTTTCGGGGATCGACGGAACGCCGCCGACATAGCCATACATTTCAATTGGTGAGGTCATTGGCGGTGGCGAGCGCGTTACGTCCGACGCGATATCGGGCGGCGGGCGCACTGCGGGAAAGGCTCGGCATCAGCTTCTGCCGCGCCGCTTCGTAAGCCTCCCAGTCGCGCGTGTCCGGAAGCGAGGGAATGGTGATCCGCTCGCCCTGATCGAAGCCTGCAAGGGAGGCATCCACCATGTCCTCGGCGGACATGACGATCTCGGCCGGCACATGCTCCAGCGGCCTTCCGGCTATGCCCCAGAAATCGGTTGCCGTAGCGCCCGGAAGAACGGCTTGGACTCGGACATTCTTGTCGGCAAGCTCCTTCTGGAGCGACAGGGTGAGGGCCAGCACGAAGGCTTTGCTTCCGCCGTACACGCCGTTCAGCCGTTCCGGCGCGATAGCGACGATCGAGGCGATGTTGATAATCGCGCCGGTGCCCCGTTTCACGAAGCCGGGCACTGCAGCATAGGTCAGCCGCGTCAGCGCATTGACGTTCAGCGTGATCATCTCTTCCATCTTGTCGATATCGGACGCCAGCAGCGGGGCGGTCGCGCCGATACCGGCATTGTTGACCAATGTGGTGATGCTGGCGTCGGTCCGAAGTACTTTCTCGACGCGGCCGAGATCATCCTTGTTGCCAAGGTCCGCCGCGACCACCTCGACAGCGCGGCCTGTTTCGTCGGTGAGACGCTCGGCGAGCGCATCGAGGCGCTCCTTGTTGCGGGCCACGAGGATCAGATCATAGCCCCGGCGCGCCAGCCGATCGGCATAAATCGCGCCAATACCAGAGGAAGCGCCAGTGATGAGTGCGGTACCATTCGAGTTCTCAGTCATAACAATCTCCATAGGTTGGAATTTCTTATCCTGATATTAGGCCAAGACTTACACGTCTCAAATGTCGTATATCCGTCGATTCGGGACATCCGGGCGACTACGTCGTCTTAAGGCAAGTAGGAGTTTGGCTTGAGGGTCGGGCACCCTTCCCGGAAAGACGGGAAGGTAAAGACAGGGGCTGAACAATGGACCAAGGTTTGGCGCTCGGGCTTATCTGACCTGAAGGAGCGCTACGGAGTTGGTCGCGCTCGATCGAAACGGAGGCTAAACTCTCCGGCCGGGCGGCATGAACTATCGAACAGCGGTGGGTCGCCGAGGCGAGCGGCCCATGACCCGTTTGTACGCGGTTCTGAAGGGCGACGGAGGGGGCAATCGTCGCAACCGATTCGCCTACCTCCCTGTCGGCGAAGCCGGCAATGATCGCGGCAAGTGTCGATTTCAGCGACCGCCTGCGCGGTTGATACGGAGCGACACGCGCGGGTGGGACGGGAAACTTCTATGTGCATGGCGTGATCGTATCAGTGATGAAAGGTTTTGGTTTTCGGCGCCAGGATGGGGGTATCATCGCCGGCCGTTGAAGCCGGCAATGATGCTTTCAAGCGCGACTCCGTTTACGATCCGGTCAAAGCAGCCGGATCGTGACGTCGATATTGCCGCGTGTGGCCTTCGAGTATGGGCCGATCTGGTGGGCCTACAGTCGGCCGCATAACCAAGCGTGCGTCCGATAGAAAATCGCAGGCGGGAGGAACTCACCCGAGGTACCCGGAGACGCCATCCCACAACAACTTCAACGCAGTCACCACCAGCAATCCGTAGCAGGCTCGATAGATCTGGTGCTGGTCCAGCATGCCGTGAATCCGCCAGCCGAGCCAAACGCCGCTGGGAATGGCGAGCAGACAAATCGCCATCAGCGTCCAGTCGCTGCCCGCGGGTCTCACCAGAAGCAGCCATGGTACGGCCTTGGTCGCGTTGCCGACAGTGAAGAACAGACTCGTCGTTCCCGCATAGACTTCCTTGCTGAGGCCGAGGGGCAACAGATACATCGCAAGGGGCGGTCCGCCCGAATGCGCCACCATCGTCGTAATTCCAGAGGTGAGACCGGCGGTGATCGCCTTCGGCGTCGATCGCTGCCGGAACGCCACCTTCCCGCCTCCGGCAAGCCACAGGCCGACGAACATCAAGGTGACAACCGCCATGATGATCGCGATGGCGTGATGATCCAGAAATCGGAACAGCAGATAGCCGAGCCCGATGCCGATCAGCAGTCCAGGCAGCAACCGGACGAGGTCCGGCCTCGACCAGGTCGAGGCCTTCCAGTAGCGCAGCGCGTACAGATCCATCGCGACAAACAACGGTGCGAGCAGGCCGCCGGCCGTCACCGGATCCATCACGATCGACAACAGTGGAATGCCGACAATGGCGAATCCACCGCCGAATGCGCCTTTCATGAAGCAGATCAGGAACACGCCGGCAAAGGCGACGAGGACCGTGGCCGCCGTCAGCTCCGGCGCAACCGATGAGGCTATCATGATAGCCTCGCCCGCTTGGAAGCGGTCATGAGCCCGTAGGCCGCCGCTTCGATCTCGGAACGTGCGAGACCGATGTCCTTCAGCGCGTCGTCGTCGAGTTCGCAAAGCCTCGCAATGGCGGCGCGGCGGACGAGAAAGCGAGCGATTTCTTCTGCGGGCCGGATGATGGTTGATAGCATTGTAGACATTGTTGTTCTCCAGTGGTTACTCTGCGGCAATGCGACGCCGTCGGCACAAGCGCTTGTGAAGCGCGGCCGGGTGCTCATTGACTGCAGCGTTGGTAGTGCCGGGTGCAATCCGGTTGACGTAGACAGTATGCTCCGATAAAATCTCGGTGCAATGGAAACATTGAACTCGGTGCAATAATGTCGAAGTCCGAATATCTGAAGCTGGCCGACACCATCGCCGCTGAGATTGCCGATGGCACGCTCAAACCCGGCGACCGCCTGCCGCCGCAGCGCAGCTTTGCCTACGAGCGCAAGATCGCCGCCTCGACGGCGAGCCGCGTCTATGCCGAGCTATTGCGCCGCGGGCTTGTCGTTGGCGAAGTCGGCAGGGGCACCTTCATCTCCGGGGAGGCCAGGCGCGGCGCGGCGGCGCCAAGCGAGCCACGCGGCATCCGGATCGACTTCGAGTTCAACTACCCGGTGCTTGCGGGTCAGACCGCGCTCATAGCGAAAAGTCTGGACGGTCTGGAGACGCCGGCTGCGCTCGATGCCGCATTGAGACAGGCGACCAGCGCCGGAACACCAGCGGTGCGAAGCCTTGCGGCCGCCCATCTTTCGCAGGGCACATGGTCCCCCGATCCGGAACAGCTCGTCTTCACCGGTAATGGGCGGCAGAGCATTGCCGCCGCGCTCGCCGCAGTCGTTTCCACGGGCGGCCGCTGCGGCGTGGAGGCCTTGACCTATCCCTTCATCAAGGGCATCGCCGCCCGGCTGGGTATTTCGCTGGTACCGCTGGCGATGGACGAAGGCGGCGTACGGCCCGACGCGGTGCGAAAGGCGCATCACGAGGCCCATCTCTCGGCGATCTACATTCAGCCCGCGATTCAGAACCCGTTGGGCATGACGATGACCAAGGCGCGCCGGGCCGATCTCCTGCACGTCGTCGAGAATCTCGATCTTCCGATCATCGAAGATCATGTCTACGGCTTCCTCGACGACGAGCCGCCGCTTGCCGCTCTCGCGCCCGATCGCTGCATTGTCATCGACAGTCTCTCCAAGAAGGCCGCGCCGGGCTTAACGCTGGGCTTCATCGTGCCGCCGCAGCGACTGCGTGAAAGCGTGATGGCTTCGGTGCGTTCGGGTGGGTGGACCGCATCGGGATTCGCGTTTGCGGCGGCGGAGCGGATGATAGGCGACGGCACCGTTGCCGAGCTTGCCAGGCTAAAGCGCCTCGACGCGCGAGCGCGCCAGAATCTGGCGGCCGATCGTCTTTCGGATTTCGAGATCCAGGCCAACCCGAAATGCTATCATCTGTGGCTGACGTTGCCAGCCCACTGGCGCTCGCAGAGTTTTGTCGCTGCCGCGGCCCGACGCGACATTGCGTTGACTCCTTCTACGACCTTCGCCGTCACGCCAGGCCATGCGCCCAACGCCGTCAGGCTCGCTCTGGCGGCGCCGACAATGGATCAACTCGATAGCGGCCTGCACACGCTTGCCGCGATGCTCAATAGCAGCGAGCACGATTTCGACTCGACTGAATAGGAAGGTGGGTCGGCTGCAAAAACGAAGGAAGGACCGGATTTGAAACCCCAGAAACGCTGGGTTTTTGAGGGTCGCTAGGAAATATCTGTCGGATTAAACTGGGTCTTCTGTAACGGGCTTTCCCGAGTCAATCCCTTTTTATTTTAGCTTAATCCCTCGCCGAGTGCTTGCTTCTGTTGGGGTGGACGGCCCCCCGAACGGCATCGAAATGTGCCAGAGTGAGTCGTTGTGAACTCAAGCAAAGGGAGCCGTCCGTGGACCAGATTATTCGTATTGGCATGGATACGTCAAAACATGTCTTTCTCGCTGACGAATTTGTGCAGTTAGATGGGCGCCGGAAGGAAGTGGAGGCAAAACTGATGGCCTGGTATCGAAATAACGAATGCTGCCGTCGTCTTGCAAAAAATCCCGGGTGTCGGGCCGATCGGCGGCAGTACTACTGGTGATGAAAGCGCCGGCGCCGGAGTTGTTTGCGTCGGGAAGGCAATTTGCCGCCTGGATGGAGCTGACGCCCCGGGACCATTCGACTGCGGGTAAGGTCAGGCTTGGTGTCATTACGAGGGCCGGAGATGAGGCATTGCGCAAAACACTGGTTGTGGGCGCGACCGCGGTGTTGCAGCACCTGCGAACGGGACGAGGAAGGAACGCTTCACCATGGCTTGTCGAATTGCTCAAGCGCAAGTCACACAAGCTCGTGCTATCGCGCTGGCCAACAAGATCGCCCGGATTTCCTGGAAGATGATTGGCCAGCGTTCATTTGTGAGCGCAACAACAGGCCGGACATATGAACGCAGCGATCCGATCAAAATCCTCATAAGAGTTCTTGCAAGGAGGGGGCCGTCCACATATGTCCGCAGTCGACGCTGCGCCGCTGCTCTATGGGGTCTGCAGAGGACCGGCTGGGCAATCTAGGGACGCGCAGTCACCTGAGTGCTGCTCCCACTTTAACGCCGTGTTGTCTCCTTCCCGCTCAGGCGGCCATGGCTGCCGCCGCCTTGTGGGGAATAAAGTTTGTTCTGTCCTTGAGCATGTGGTGCAACACCACCGCCAGCTTGCGGGCCAGCGCAACACGCGCCTTTCTGGGACCTGCACGTCCGGCGACCGCCAGCGCCCAGCTTTTAAGATCCGAGCCTTTGACCGGCCGAGTCAAGATGACGTTGGCCGCCTCGTAGAGCGCGGTTCGCATGCCCACATCGCCGATCTTCGAGATGCGACCACTATAGTCGGTCTCGCCCGATTGGAGCTTCTTCGGCGTCAAATCCGAAATGCGGCCCCCACCGCTCGTGATGATCGAAAACGCTCAGGCGCGTCAACGGCCGACACAAATGTCAGAAAGGGCGAGATTGAGCACACCAATGACTTGGTGACGGCTCTGCTCATGATGTCCCGCGATTGCGTTAAGCGGGACGCCTTTTCGAGGCCCGACCGCGCCGAGACCGCCTGTGTCATGAACCTTCATTTACCGGTCGATACAGCCGTCGACGAAGAGATGGGCGCATGCGCGGGCTCTGGCTATAATCTGGTCGTCGGAGATGTCGGAGACCTGTCCCAGCATGACAGCGCGCTGGGGTTCCATGGCCATCATTCCTCGCAGCATCCCGGTGGCCAGCGCGACGTCGTCGAGACGGACAGCCTTCAGCTCTACCTGTCTTGTCAACCACTCTTCCATCGCCTTGCTGGTGCGCTTGATTGCCTGTTCGTAGAACACGGACGCGATCTCCGGAAAGCGATCGGACTCACTGAGGACAAGCCTCGTGATGATGATCGTTTCGGAAGACAGGGTGAGCCTTCCGTAGGCGACCAGAAGACGTTCCAATCCTTCCTGAAGAGAGAGTCCAGACAGGCTCTGGGCGTCGAGTCCGAGAAAATACCTGCTGATCTTGGTCGAGATGACGTCGGAGAACAGGTCCGCCTTGGCGGGGAACAGCCTATAGAGCGTCTTCGTCGAGACGCCCGCGGTCTGAGCGATCGCGTGAATGCTGGCGGACGCATATCCGGCTTTCTTGAACTGGTCGTTCGCCGCGTCGATGATGACACTTCGCGTCTCCTCGTCCGACCGGACCTGCGGTCTGCCGCGCGAACGTTTCTCTACCTGGGCATTTTGGTGCATCTTTAATTCCAATGTTCCTATTGGCGCACCATAGTCATAATTTAGGAAAATATCAAGTTTCCTAAACTAATCGATCGTTTCGGTCCACGTCGGTATCGTTTCCAAGCGGCTGGAAAAGCTCGTCAGCACCGAGCGGATCGTAAAACGAGGGCCGACCGACAACACGGAGACGAGGCGAAGAGCCAGAAAGAGACCCTTTCGGGCCATGCGACCGAGCGAAGGCGCCCGCCATTTTCGAGCCGAAGGCTATGCCGAGCCGTGCTCGCGATCGCACTGGCCATCCGGGAGGGCGCGCGGATCACTTTTATTTTGGAACATGATAATTTTCCAAATTCTTCTTGACATCGCAAACATAGCGCATATTTTGGAAAATAGAAATTTTCCTTAATGCGACCAAGCGGCTGCGGCCCAAGCGACGGCAACCGAAAATCAGGAGTGATCTCAATGGACGAGAACGTTATCGCACTGACTGGCAAGCCCGACCGCAAGGCTGCCGTATCCGAAATACCCGCACAGCCTGCAACTGCGGAAGCCGCACAGCCGGCTATCGCGACACCGGTTGCCGCGCCGACTGCTTTGATCGACGCCAAGAAAAAGGGCGGCGGCATCAAGAAGCTCGCAATGAGCGTCTCGCTCTTCGCAGTCATCGCAGGCGCTGCCTACTACGGCCACAACTACTGGACGGTCGGACGCTTCGAAGTCGCGACGGACGACGCTTATATCAAGGCCGACAACAGCGCGATCGCGCCCAAGATCTCGGGTTACCTTGCCAAGGTTCTCGTCGGCGACAACCAGACGGTCGAAGCCGGGCAGGTCCTTGCGACGATCGACGATCGCGACTACGCGACGGCGCTCGAGCAGGCGAGGGCGGACGTCGATGCGGCGCGCGCCACGGTCGCCGCCAAGAAGGCTGCGCTCGAAACACAGCAGTCCGTGATTGCGGCTGCACAGGCGTCCGTCGAAGTCGACCGCGCCAACGAGACCTTCGCCGAGCAGAACGACAAGCGCTACTCGCGGCTCGCCACCAACGGCTATGCTCCGGTCCAGACGGCGCAGCAGGCGTCGGCCCAGATCGCTGCCAACCGAGCCACCACGGCTCGCGACGTTGCGGCGCTCGAAGGAGCGATGAAGCAGGTTGACATCCTCAAGGCCGAACTGGCCCAGGCGGCCGCTGCGTTGGCACGCGATCAGGCGATCCAGCATCAGGCCGAACTCAATCTTTCATACTCGAATATCGTTGCTCCGATCGATGGCGTCGTCGGCAACCGCACTCTTCGCGTCGGCCAGTACGTCCAGGCAGGCACGCAGCTCATGACGGTTGTCCCGACAAAGGCTGCGTATGTCATCGCGAACTACAAGGAAACGCAGTTGACGGACGTGCACCCCGGACAGCCGGTCGACATCGACGTCGACATGTTCCCCGGTCATATCTATCACGGTCGCGTCGAAAGCCTGGCCCCTGCCAGCGGGCAGGAATTCGCTCTCCTTCCTCCCGACAACGCGACCGGCAACTTCACGAAGGTCGTCCAGCGCATTCCGGTGCGCATCGTGCTCGACGTGGAAAGTGCAGCCTCGGGCGATCTCCGCCCCGGCATGTCCGTCACCCCAACCATCGATACCAAGACCGGCAAATAGCCGCCCGGCGAACCGACAAGGATCCAGGAGGATCAAGTCATGACTAACGTCACAACGTTGCCGACATCAGCCGCAATGCCGGTATCGGCCGGCTCGCAGAAGGCCGGCGCCAAGGAATGGATCGCCGTTCTCGCAGGAATGATCGGCGCCTTCATGGCAATTCTCAACATCCAGATCACAAACGCCTCCCTGCTCGACATCGAAGGCGGCATCGGGACGGGCATCGACAACGGAGCTTGGATCTCGACCTCGTATCTGATTGGCGAGATCATCGTCATTCCACTGACGGCCTACTTCAGCAGCGTGTTCTCATTCCGGAGATATATTCTGGTGAACACGATCCTGTTCCCACTTTTCTCGATGGCGTGTGCCTTCACCCACGACCTTAATTCCATGATCGCGATGCGTGGCCTCCAAGGATTCGCCGGTGGCATCCTCATTCCCATGGCATTCACCATGGTCCTGACGAAACTGCCGAAGCCGCAGCAGCCGATCGGCCTTGCGATCTTCGCACTGTCGGTCACCTTTGCACCTGCGATCGGCCCGACGATCGGTGGCTACCTGACCGAGAACTACGGGTGGCAGATGATCTTCTTCATCAACACGATCCCCAGCGCGATTATGGCGCTCGCGCTCGCCGCGACCCTCGACAAGCAGCCCATGCGTCTCGGCCTTCTACGCGAAGGCGACTGGGCGGGCATCTTCACCATGGCGATCGGTCTGGCCGCACTGCAGACGGTGCTCGAAGAGGGCAACAAGGACGACTGGTTCTCGTCGCCGTTCATTCTGAAGCTCAGCGTCGTGGCGTTCGTATTCCTTGCAGCATTCATCTGGATCGAACTGACTGTCGAGAAGCCACTCGTGAAGCTGCGGCTGCTCAAGCAGCGGAACTTCGGCATCGGCGTTGCAGTCAACGTGCTCGTCGGCGTCGCTCTATTCGGCACAGTCTACATCCTTCCCCAATATCTTGGGCAGGTGCAGCGCTACAACGCGCAGGAAATCGGCAACGTCCTGGCATGGACAGGCCTGCCGCAACTGCTGCTCATTCCGCTGGTCCCGATCATGATGAAGCGTTTCGACGCCCGCTATATCGGCTTCCTTGGCATCAGCATATTTGCGATTAGCTGCTTCATGAACGTCATGCTGTCGCCGGACAATGGGGGCGATCAGTTCTGGATCCCGAACATCGTGCGAGCCATCGGTCAGGCACTCGTGCTGACGCCGATCACCGCGATCACGACGGGCAGCATCGCCCAGGCGGACGCTGCTGCGGCTTCAGGTCTGACGAACATGCTGAGAAACCTCGGCGGCGCCGTCGGGACGGCCACTCTGGGAACCGTCCTCACAAAACGCGAACAGTTCCATTCGAACATCATTGGCCAGTCCATCACGGCCAGCCGAGACGAGGTCAGGCAGCGCCTCGACCAGCTTACGGGCTACTTCCAGTCCCACGGTGTCTCGGACCACGCCAAGGCTACGGGCCAGGCGGTGGTCACTTTGGGCAGGATCGTGAAGCGCCAGGCCCTCATCATGGGCTTCAGCGACACGTTCGCGGTCATCGGCGTCGTCCTGGCGATCGCAGCGGTCGCGCTTCTGCTTACCAAGCGTACGAGTGGCGGCGGCGCCGGAGCGCACTGAGGCCGCCACCCACTATACCTCTGTATATTGTGATCGCGCGGGAGATCAGGGTGAAGCCTGCCTTGAAGAGCTGATGGTCGGCGGTGTCACGGTATCATGAAGCCGACATCTGAGCATGTCATTATAGCGGAAAAGGTTGATCGTGCCGAGGCTGGACTCGAGTTGACCCGTTCACCAGGTCGCCGTCCGCTTGACGAGCATGCGCTCATCGAAGGACGACGATGTTACAGGATCGATCGCCATCGCAGCCGGAAACACCCAGACGTAGACGATGTGCGCCAGGCCGGCGCTGACGCGACGCTAAGGCCGTGACTCCGCTGGTCGTGGTTGCTGAGTGGATGTTCCATAAATCGTTGTTATCCCATGCGATCGAAATAGCGGGGTTGCCGGTTCATATCATCAAGAGCAAGGCTAATCGCGCGACAGCTTGCCGCGCGGCCGTGTCGTTCAACAACTGCCGGCGATGCTGAGCCGTCCAAGTGGCGAGCACATCAACGAAACTACAGTCCAGATTGCTGGTGGGGCGCGCTGCTGTTGATTAACGTTTCAGGAACGATAGCCATTGCAACGCCATTAAGCGTTCCTGCTTTATCATATTCAAAATTATAGATGCCGGGGGTCGCATGGGTTGGTTCTTACGGTCGAAGCTATTCCTTTTGGGCCTGCTTCCCCTCATTATTTCAATGATCATCGGGTCGCTCGTCCTTGGAAGCCTGTATTGGTCAGCCGCCCGAATGGACGCGGCCGCCGGGAGACGGCAGCAGGATCTCGTTACTCTGATCGTCTCGAACATGCGGGCGGCGATCGCACACGACCAGGAAAGCGTCACGGTCTGGGACGACGCGGTCACAAAGACGGCCGAGCGTGATGCCGACTGGCTTGAGACGAACCTGGGCAGCTGGATGCATACCTATTTCCAGCATGATGCGGCGTTCGTCGTCGCTGCGGACGACACAGACATCTACAAATTCGTGGCTGCGGAAAGCCAAGCGGTGGCACCGGATGAGTTCCGTCAGGCTTATCTCCCACTCATCACACGATTGCGGGAACGGTTGCTGTCGGGCGACACCACCGGCGTTACCGATCGTGTTCTGTCGATCGGCGAGAGCGACCTGAAGATCGTGGACGGCAGGCCCGCCATTGTCAGCGTTAAGCCGATTGTCTCGGATACCGGAGAACTGGAACAGCAGCCGGGCCAGGAAAACCTGCATGTTGCGGTGCGTTTCCTCGACGGTACCTTCCCGAGTATCATCGGGAGCCAGTATCAATTCGAAGACATGCATTTCACCCGCCTGGTCGATGATCGCGACCATGCCGATGTTCCGCTGATCTCGTCAAAGGGCGAGACGATCGGCTACTTGTGCTGGACGCCCTTCCGGCCCGGCGCTACCGTCCGGAACGAGACCTTGCCCGCCCTTGGCGTCGGCCTCCTTTGTATCTTTGGCGCCACGAGCATACTGGGATCCTTGCTGTTCCGCCGGTCGGAGCGGCTTTCCGCTAGCCGCGCCGAACTGCAGCACCTTGCCCATCACGACGTACTCACTGGACTCGCCAACCGCGCCAGTTTCAACGAAGCTCTCGAAAATAAGATGAAAGCCGCTTTGCCTGAGGATGTTCATGGCGTGCTGTTCGTCGACCTCGACCGGTTCAAGGTGGTCAATGACACCTTTGGCCATCCCGCAGGAGATCGCCTAATAGCAATGGTTGCAAAGAGGCTGCGGGAGGTGCTGCCTGACGCAATCATCGGCCGCATTGGTGGCGATGAGTTCACTGCACTTCTGCGGAGGTTCACGGAGCAGGATCTCGTGAAAGCTGCCGAAGACGTGGTCCGCGCAATGGAGCAGCCATTCGACCTCGACGGCGCCATGGCAACGATTGGCGCGAGTGTCGGGGCGGCATCCACCGCTGGAAAGGCGGATCCAACGGAATTAATGCGCCAGGCCGATATTGCGCTCTATCACGCGAAGGCGGCCGGCCGGAACCGCTACGCGCTTTTCGGCGAGCACATGGATCAACTGTTGCGCGCGCGCCGCGAGCTTGAAAACGATCTTCGCCATGCCGTCGAGATGAAGACGCAGATCGAAACCCATTATCAGCCCGTCTATTCGGCAACGACTGGCGAGATGTGTTCTGTGGAGGCACTCGTGCGGTGGCGGCATCCCAAGAAAGGGCTGATCGGACCCGATATCTTCATCCCGATCGCGGAAGAAACAGGACTGATCACGGCGCTGGGAACCATTGTCCTGGATGACGCGTGTGCGACGATCTCTGCTTGGGATGATCTCCCAGTTTCCGTCAATGCGTCAGCGGCCGAGCTGAAATTGGACTCCTATCCGCTTCGTGTACTTTCCACCCTGGCGTGGCATAATATTCACCCGAACAGGCTTGAGATCGAGATCACCGAGAGCCTGCTGCTGGACGGTTCCGGTCAATGCGAAAGGACGATCGGGGCGCTCCGCAAGGCAGGTGTGCGCTTTGCCATCGATGATTTTGGGACCGGCTACTCCTCCTTCGGGCGCGTGCAGGACGTCAGCATCGATCGTATCAAGATCGATAAGGTGTTCGTCGACGAGTTGAGCCGCAGCGGCAACAAGGGAATCATCGCCGGCATGATCAGCATGGCGCGTGCGAAGGGGCTCGAAATCACTGCCGAGGGTGTTGAGACGGATGAGCAGCGGAAGACGCTCGGCGCCCTCGGCTGTGACCATCTCCAGGGATATCTGCTTTCAAGACCCCTGACACGCGGGCAACTGAGCTCGTTTCAGCGCAAGGCGGCGTCTGTGAAATCGTAGCTCGCTTACAATCGTCGTCGGGGCAGATTGTCAGTCTGGAACGTCGACGACTTCGCTAGTTGTAGCGTCATGACGCAGGAAAGCACGGCACGAATTGGCGCGGTTCCTCTTGCGATACGCGTGATCCAAGCGCTGCTCGGCAGCTGAGCAAGCTGCCGGCTTTGCTGTACAAGGGACGTTTCGTCGACGTGCGTGACGTTGGCAGGGAACTTGAAGTCACTTAGTGGTCGAAGGGACCGTTCGCCGGGGAGGGGACCGGCTGCGTATTTCGGTGCAACTTGTTGAAGCTGAGATGCGGACCCAGCTTTGGTCCGAGCGCTATGAGGGCGCGATCCAGGACATCTTCGAATTCCAGGACAGGATCGCGGCGCAGGTCGCGGGCGCAGTCCATCCAGCCATTCGCAGCGCGGAAATCGAGCTCGCGATGCGCAAGCCGCCCAGCAGTCTGCGCGCCTATGACGTCATGCGCGCATATTCCAGCCATCCTCGGCAGGACGCACCTTTTCCGTTGCGGAGGCGATCGAAAAACGTGGCAGAGGCGGGCTTGTCGTGTCCATCATTGTTCTCCAAGTGCCTTGAGCCGAGCACGTAATTCTGCATTCTCCGTTTCCAGTTGCGCCAAACGGTCACGCAATGGTGTTACGGCCTTCTCGATTTCGGGTTCGGTGTAGCGAGGCGTGATATGCTGAGGGCAATTCCAATCGAACGCCTCCAGCCTGAGCCGGAAAATCCGCTCCGCCTTTGCTCGGTAGCCGGCGTCGAAAACAAGGTCAGTCAGGGCCGGGTCGGCATCGAGTGTCAGCTTCTCTACGTGCATATAGATCTTGAGACGCGCTCTCCGGGGGTAATCCACCAGAAAAAGGCAGGCCCGGTCATTTGCGGCAAAGTTTCCGGTGCTGATGTACTGGCGGTTCCCCCTGTAGTCGGCGAAGGCAACGGTTTTCTTGTCAACGGTTTTCAAAAAGCCCCGTGGCCCACCGCGATGCTGCACATAAGGCCACCCGGTATCCGACACAGATGCAATGTAGAAGCTGTCCCGTGCAGCAATGAAGGCAAGCTCGCTCTCGGTGAAACTATCCGACTCGCGATGGTGATCTCCCAACCAGATCTGATCCGCACCCATCTCGGCCTGTGCCAGCCGCACATTCGGAGTGATTGCAACTTCCAAAAAGTGGTACGGCATGGGTGATCTCCAAAATCCGGAATGTTCGTCTCGTTGTTCAGAGGCGCGACCTTGGCTTGGCGGAACCTGGGTCGCACCGCCGGCGACAATGCATGATGGTCACTTCTCTGCGACGTTGCGATCAAGAAAATCGTTGATGAGCGGAGCAGCGACGTCCAGCTTTTCTTCGAGCAGGAAGTGACCCGAGCTCAGGATATGAATCTCGGCATCCGGAAGATCCTTGAGATAAGGATGAGCGCCGGCCTCAGGAAAGATATGATCGTTCTTGCCCCAGACGATCAGCGTGGGCGGTTTTCGCTCACGAAAGAAGCTTTGAAAGTCAGGGTAGAGCGGCACATTGGTGCGGTAGTCATACAACATATCGAGCTGTATGTCCTTGTTGCCCGGGCGGTCCAGGAGAGCCTGGTCATGAACCCAGTTGTCGGGGCTGATGCGCGACACGTCTTCCATGCCGTCGGGATACTGGAATTTGGTCGTTTCAAGGGTGACCAGACCGGAGAGCGCCTCACGGCTCTTCTCTGACCCATCGGACCAATAGGTCTTGATCGGATCCCAAAACTCCTTCAGCCCTTCCTCATAGGCGTTGCCGTTCTGGATGATCAGGCCGCTGACCCGTTCCGGATGTTTCAGCGCCAGACGATAGCCGACGGGCGCGCCGTAATCCATGACGTACATCGTGTAGCTTTTGACCGCCAGATGATCCAGCAACTTGTCGACGATATTGGCAATCCCGCCAAACGTATAGGCAAATTTGCTGCGATCGGGAGATGCACTTTGCCCGTAACCCGGATAGTCCGGCGCAATGACGTGGTACCGGTCTGCAAGGAGCGGGATCAGATTCCGAAACATGTGGGAGGACGTCGGAAAGCCATGGAGCAGCAGTACCACCGGAGCCTCGGCCGGACCGGCTTCCCGGTAGAAGATATCGAGGCCCTCGATTTTCGCGGTTCGGTAGTGGATGGGAACCGGAGCTTTGCGGTCTTCCGGTGTGGCTTGTGCGGGAACCGCGCTTACCGCTGTTGCGGCAGTCATGCTGGCGGTCGCCAGCATGAGGCATATGATCAAACTACGCATGATGGTCTCCCAATAATCGAGATAAAACGAAAGTTGGTTTCGAATGGGGCTGCTTTGCTCATTCAGGCCGTGCCAATTTGACGGAAACGGCTATCCGAAGTTGTTGCCCCGGGTCAGGAAACGGCGGTGAGGTCTAATTTCAATGCACGTAAATGTTCGGTTTGTACGTCAAGCTGGATCAGCCAACGTCATCGTTCATCGAGGGGCTTCGATATGTAGGAGTAAGCCGGTTGGTGATCGCTCTCAATTGCGATCTAGGTCACGTGCAACTAGACGATCGCATTGCCGACGTAGACCTTGGTATATCGATTTGTCCTTACGTAACTCACAGAAATCCCGTAACTATTTCCTTCGAACGATCGACTGTGCTTGGACATGTCCTGTCATAGAGGCGGGATTTTTTGGGCACTGTCGGTTCCCCGGAGCTTATCGATACGCATTGCTGTTGATTGAACGCGGTAGCCGGAGCGTCACAAATTCCGAGCGGAGAGTGTTGTGGATAGAGAGCCGGAAACCGATCCCATTATCGATCTGATCCCCGCCATGGTGTGGTCCGCAGCATCCGATGGCATGCTGGATTTCGCCAACCAGCACTTTCTCGAGTTTATCGGGGCGCCGCTTGAAGAAATATCCGGAGTGGGATTCTACAAGCTATTTCACCCCGACGACACGTCACATCTCGCTTCGGAATGGCATGACATCATGGCCTCGAAGAAGGCCAGAGAGGTCGTGGGCAGGCTCAGGCGAGCAGACGGCCAGTATCGATGGTGTACGCTTCGACAAAAGCCGCGGCTCGATGCCGCCGGAAATGTCGTGAGATGGTATGGTGTGGTCCTGGACATCGAAGACCGCAAACAGGCCGAAAACGCACTGAAAGAGACGAAGACTGCACTTGCGGCCAGCGAAGAGAACCTGAGCCTCATCATCAATTCGTTGCCTGTCCTCGTTTGGTCAGCGCGGCCGGATGGTAGCGCCGATTTCGTCAATAAAAGCTGGTTGGACTATGCTGGTCGTCCGGCCGACCAAATCCTCGAATGGGGCTTCCTCGACCTTTACCACCCAGACGATATTCCAGGTATGATCGACATCTGGAAGAGAGACCTCGAGCATTCCGACCAGACTGTTCTGAAGGGGCGTATTCGCGGAGCGGACGGCAACTACCGCTGGTTCTACTTCTCAGGCCGCAAGCTGATCGATGCCAACGGCGTTGTGCGTTGGTTCGGCTGCAATATCGACATAGAGGATCTGCAATCCGCGGAGAATGCTCTTCGAGAAAGCGCGGCTGCACTGAGGGAGAGTGAACACAAGCTCCATCTTATCATCAACACGATACCCGCGATGGCTTGGTCCTGCACTTCGGATGGCCGGCTTGAATACTTCAATCAAAACTTGATTGATTATGTCGGCTTACCTGTCGAAGAAATCGTGGGTTTCGGCTTTTATAGCATGTTTCATCCTGATGATGTCGAGCCGATGCGTGTGGCCTGGGACGATATCGTGGCCTCGAAAAAAAGTCGTCCGGTAGACGCCCGCATTAGACGCGCAGACGGCGAATATCGTTGGTTCAACCTTCGACAAAGCCCCCTTCTGGATTCGGATGGAAATGTCGTGAGATGGTACGGTGTCGTCGTTGATATCGAGGATCGGAAACGAGCGGAAGAGTCTTTGCGACAAAGCCAGAGTGATCTGGCGCATGTGACGCGAATGACGGCCACGGGTGAACTTGCGGTTTCGATCGCCCATGAGGTTAACCAGCCGCTGATGGCAATCGTCACAAATGCCGGCACATGCCTGCGCTGGCTGCAACCGGGACATACCGATATCGATCAGGCGCGGCTCGCGGCCGAGAGGATCGTCAAGGATGGTCATCGCGCCGGCGACATCATCGCGAGTATCAGAGCAATGACTCAGAAGTCACCAGCCCGGATGGAGCAAACTGACTTAAAGGGCGCCCTGCGTGATGTACTGGATCTTTTGAGGGGGGAACTCCGCCACCGAGATATCGAACTCGATCTCGATCTTCCGAAATGGCCTCTGGAGGTCATTGGGGATCGCACCCAGCTGCAACAGGTTGTTCTGAACTTGGTCATGAATAGCGCCGAAGCGATGGGCGCTTCTTCGAGCGAAAGACGTATCGGCATCAGATGCACTAAGGACGAGGAGCAATTCGTGAGAGTGAGTGTCTCGGACTCGGGGCGCGGTGTTCCGCCCGACGAATTGGACCGAGTTTTCGAAGCGTTCTACAGCACAAAGGCCGACGGTATCGGGATGGGACTTTCGATATGTCGCTCAATCGTCGAAGCCCATGGCGGCAGGATTTGGGTTTCGCTGGCAGACAGCCAAGCTGGCACGGTGTTCACGTTTACATTGCCAATGGCGGAGGTCGCAGCCGACTATGATCGATGATCGCAAAAGAGGTCCGCCGACCGTCATCATTATAGATGACGACGAAAGCGTCCGCGAAGCTTTGAGAGGACTGTTCGAATCCGTAGGGCTTGCCACTGAAACCCATGGCTCGGTGCCGGAGTTCCTTGCTGCCGATGATCCCGACCGTGCAGGTTGTATTGTTCTGGATATTCGGCTGCCAGGCCAGAGTGGACTGGAGTTTCAGGAGGCTCTGGCGAAAAGCCGGTATCCAAGGTCGGTTGTGTTGATAAGCGCTCATGTCGATGTCGCTATGGCTGTTCGCGCAATGAAAGCCGGGGCTATTGATGTCCTTACCAAGCCCGTGCGCGAACAGGACTTGCTTGAAGCGGTAAACCGTGCTTTGGCAAGTGATAATGCTCGACGCGAAGAGGCTAATCAAACTGCTGCATTGCGCCAAAGGTATTCCAAACTTACCGAGCGTGAGCGGCAGATCATGGCATTTGTTGTCGCCGGGAAGCTGAACAAGCAGATTGCGGCTGAGGTTCAGCTCGCGGAGGCCACCGTGAAGCTTCACCGCGACCACATGATGCGGAAAATGCACGCATTATCAGTCGCTGACTTGGTGAGAATTGCTAGTATTTTGGGTGATTGAGAGCAGCCGTCGGGTCGGATCCCTTCAACTGCAATGAGGGAGCTCAGACGCGGGAAAATCGCCTTTGCGAGCCGGCTCCACCTGAAGCGCTCAAGCCATCGGACCAGTGGGCAACCTCTATCGCGCGCCTATCGGACTGACGGCCAGTCTCCGAATTTCCGGAAAAATGCGCGCGAGAATGCCGCCGCACTGCCAAATCCGACCTGACGCGCCACTGCCTTCACCTTCGCCCCTCGTGAAAGCTTGCGTCGAGCAAGAATCAAATTCCATCCGGTCAAATAAGCCTGCGGCGTCGTGCCGACCACGTCGCGAAACAGGGCCATGAAATGGCTTCGTGACATCCCCGCCGTCGTAGCAAGGTCATCCAGGCTCGCGTTGGCGCATCATGCATTGCCACCAACGCCCGGTGTAACGAGGGATGGGACAGACCCCCGCCAGCAAACCCCGTCCGGTCGCCCCGTGGTCAATCGCCGACCTCAGGATAAGCAACACGATGACTTCGCAAAGCCGGTTAAGGGCGGCGCTGCGTCCGCAGCGCGATTCGGCCGAATCTGATCCTGCAACTCGCAGAAATGCGAGTCCGGAAGCGGCCAATATCGTGACATCGAGAAGGGAAATCAGCACGTGAGGCCGGAAGATCAAAGCGATCCGCGCGAACCGGGATGGGGAATGTGCCTGCTGATAGCGCTGGCTATGCTTGGCGCGATTGCCGGCGTCATCGGAAGTTTGGCGGCGCTATCCGACCTCATCTAAGCCGATTATGATCGGTACGCTGCCGCACCGGAACCTTTGCAATGCTTTCATTGTTCTAGCCGTTGGGATCGCGTGGTGTGGTTTGCTGTTTTGCTCCTTCCTTTGCCCTTGGAACGCCGCGCGATCCTCCTTCCACAGCCTGCGCCGCCCTCTGCGGGGTTCTTTTCGCAACGGCGTGCTCAACCAGAGCCTTGCAGCGCTCCTCCGACTTGATATCGCCGGGGACGACGACAGCCTTGCGGCCGGTTTCCTCGACCCATTTTGCCGTGTCCTTGGCATCCTCGTCTTCGTTCAAATGAGAATGTCCGCGCGCGAACGCGATCGCCACGGCCTTCCCGATACCGGAATCCGAGCCGGTAATCAGAGCAACCTTGCCTTCCAGCTTCCTCTGCCCTTGTAGGAGTGTTCCCCGTGATCCGGAACCGGCTGCATCGCGGCGGTCTTCCCCGGTGGTTCCTGATGCTGCTCGGGGTAGGGTGGCGTGGGACGGCGCGCGTCGTTGGGCATCGTCCACGACGACTTTGTGACGGCATTGGAACGGCTCATCCACTGAGTTCGCTGCCGGCTTGAACGCGGCCATCCGCAGGATCCGCCTTACAAAAACGATCGCAGGCGAGAGGTTCCACGAACCATATCACCGGAGCGGAACAAATCTTCCAATCGATGGTTCCTGAGATGCGGCAGCCGCCGTCAACCATGCATGGGAGGCTTCAATGTCAAACGAGTTTTCAGAAGGCGGGGCAGCGCCCTTACGCCAACCGCCGTCACACGACGGCGGCTCGAATCCGCCGACGACAAACCAGGCACAGTTGGGGGACCTCAAGGAGAAGGTCGCCGAAGATCTCAGCGCTGCACGCGACACCATCAAGGAAGGTGCCGAGACCGCGGTCGTCAAGGTGAAGGAAGCCGTCTCCGAGCAGACAAATTTTGCTGCCCGTCAGGTCGGCGGCATCGCAAGCGCTCTCGAAAAGGTCGGCTCGGAACTCGAGAGTTCCAACCAGCCCGAGGTCGGTCGATATACCAGGCAGATCGGGAATAGCGTGCAAAGTTTCGCAAAGCAGATGGAGGGACGCGACCTCGGCGAAGTAGCAACAATGGCCGAGGACTTCGGACGCAAGCAGCCACTGGCGTTCCTTGGCATCGCGGCATTGGCAGGGCTGGCGGCCAGCCGCTTTCTAACCGCCTCGGCAAATCGATCCACGAGTGCGAGCTCCCGCCGCGCGCCTCAGGCGACCCAAGAGTCCTCCTTGAAGAGCGGAGGGCCGGCAAATGGCTAACTCATCCGAAAACACTCCGCTCTCCGAACTGGTGGGCGGACTCGTCGCCGATGTGACAGGGCTTCTGCGCAAAGAAATCGACCTTGCGAAGACCGAGGCGTCCGAAAAACTCACACAGGCACTGAGCGGCATCGAGGTTCTAATTGTTGGTGTAGTGCTCGCCATCGGCGCCGTCGGCGTGCTTCTGAGCGCGCTCGTCGGTGGC
This sequence comes from Rhizobium sp. 007, assembly GCF_015353075.1. Taxonomy (NCBI): domain Bacteria; kingdom Pseudomonadati; phylum Pseudomonadota; class Alphaproteobacteria; order Hyphomicrobiales; family Rhizobiaceae; genus Rhizobium; species Rhizobium sp. 007. Next base: position 146,222 of record NZ_CP064188.1, read on the forward strand.
CTTGCATCCTTTTTGGTCGGCCAAGGCATGACGCAACCGAACGCCAGCGCGCTTGCCGCGCTCATCGTCGGCCTCATCATTGCAGTGATCGCCTGGGCGATGGTGTCGCGAGGATTGAGCGCACTGCGCGGAAGCAACTTGAAGCTTGATCGCACGACGGCATCGCTGCGCCGCGACGTCGATGCCGTGAAGGAGAAGATCTGATGGCCAACTCGATTGAAAAGACTTCCTCCGACCTCCAGCGAGAGATCGACGCCGATCGCCAGCGCATTGGAGATCGCATAGACGTCATCCAGGAACGCATGTCGCCGGGACAGCTCATCGACGAAGTCCTGGCTTACGCGAGGAGTAGCGGTGGGGGCGAGTACGTCAGAAATCTCGGCCAGGCTTTGAAGGACAATCCAGTGCCGGTCGCCTTGATGGGCGTCAGCCTGGCTTGGCTCATGGCAAAGCAGCAAGCTCCGTCTTCGTCTGCCACCGCATCAGGCGCCGATTTGGATAATGAATACCCCCTTTATCAGGTCGAGGGAGCTGTGCGGCGCCTCGGCCCGCCGGAGAGCGAAAACGGTGTCCGCTACAGCCATTTCGCCGACGCTTCAGGCAAACGGCTGAAGGCCCTGACCGACGATGCCGGACGCCGCGCCGGGCATTTCATCGACGACGCGGGAAAGACGTACCGCGGCTTTGCGGATGCCACCGGCAGGCAGGTCGAGCAGATCGCCGACGAGACGGGGGCGATGTTTGACGCTGCGTCGGGATGGGCTTCAAAAACATGGGCTCAAGTCAAAGACACCGCGAGCAATATCGGAACGCGCGCGTCGGATGCCGCGAGCTCGATCTCGGAGCGCTCCGCTTCGGCAGGAACAAGCATGCAAGAGCAGGCGAGCAGATTGAACGACGCCATTCTAATCCACTTCCGCGACCAACCGCTTGTCGGCGGCGCTCTCGCATTTGCAGTGGGCGCGGCGATCGGTGCGGCGTTGCCGCATACCGAGGCCGAAGACGAGTATCTCGGCGAAGCCGCCGACGCGGCAAAAGACACGGTTGCGGCCCAGGCGTCTTCGATGATGGATCAAGGAACGGAGATCGCGTCCGACGTCTATGGCAGGGCTGTTTCCGCCGCGTCCGACGTTCACGATGCCGCCAAGGCTCGGGTGGTCGAGGAGGCCGACGCGTTCAAATCAGGGGTGAGTAAGGGGGAACCGCAATCCCAGTAAGAAGCGTTGCAAACCGCCATCACACCCCGCTGAAACGGAATTGCCCATGCTCAGTCGTCCGCACATCAAGCTGTCGAGCGTCGCCACCCTCCTTGTCGCGGTGGGCGGCGTACTGGTCGCACTGAAGGGCACGCATGGAGACACGCCAGACGGATCAGTGGAGACTGAGCTCGAGGCTGGGCGAGGAAGGGGCGCAAGCGTCCCCGAGGCGATACCTGTGAAGGGCCTGCGCGATGTCTTTTGGCGGGTGGTTCACGAAGTCATCGATGATCGTGTGACACTCATAGCAGCCGGAGTGACGTTCTACCTCTTGTTGGGTCTGTTCCCCTCGCTGTCGGCACTCGTCGCGCTTTACGGGCTGATTGCAGATCCGGCCACCATGGCTGACCATCTCCGGGAACTGTCAGGACTGCTTCCGCCGGGCGCGTTCGATCTCATCGCCGATCGCATCAAGAGCCTCGCCGAAAGCCGCGATTCGACGCTGGGCATCACTTTCTTCGTTGGCCTTGCCATCGCCCTGTGGAGCACGCATAGCGGGACGCTGGCGATCTTCGATGCGATGAACGTGGCCTATGAAGAAAAGGAAAAGCGGGGACTGGTCAAGCTTAACCTCGTAGGGCTGTGCTTCACTTTCGGCGCGATGCTCTCTGCCGCCACAATAATAGGACTGGTCGCTGTCATGCCTGTGGTGCTTTCCTATCTTTGGCTCGACCTATTCAAGGAGCACATGGCCCTGCTTCTGAGGTGGCCGTTGTTGCTTTTGATCGCAGCCGCAGCGACCACCGCCGTATACCGCTTCGGTCCGAGCCGCGAGCCCGCCAAGCTCCGATGGATGACGTGGGGTGCCTTTCTCGTGACCTTTTCATGGTTTGCGATGTCGGTCGGATTTTCGTTCTATCTCAACCACTTTGCCAACTACGACGCGACCTACGGCACCCTCGGTGCGCTGATCGGTTTCCTGGTCTGGATTTGGCTGTCGATCGTCATCCTGATCGTGGGAGGCGAGCTGAATGCCGAGCTGGAACACCAGACGGCGAAGGACACTACCACGGGGGCACCATTGCCGATGGGATCACGCGGAGCCTATGTGGCGGACACTCTCGGCGAGACCGCAGACCGGCTGCGCTGACCAGCAGGGACGCCGCCTTGCAGCGATACTAATGGCTCCGATCGCTGCTTCCTTGGGAAAATGACTGTTAACCGCCTCGGCAGGCTTGGCATCATGGAAGACGCTCTTGACGAATCCACTACCCTCGGAACGCTTTCGACGCGGTATCGACTTGACCCGGAAAGGGCCTCATTGGTCCGGAGCGATCGGGGTAATGCGATCTCCTGCGACCAACCTTAAAGGTTTGACTTTCCAAGGAAGAAACGGACCATCTCGCTCGTGGCATTAGGCCCATACGGGTCGGTGTATGAACCGCCTTCATGGCCGCCTGACCAAGCGTGACCAGCACCCTCTACCAGCCAGTACTCCAGCATTGGCGGCTCCTCCGCATCTGTGACAATTGTTCTCTTATAGGTCCGTCCGCCAGCGGAACGGCCGGTTTTCGTTCGGGTGAAGCTGTCGGCGCCTGGCGGACTGGCCGCCGCAACGATCCGTTCGCCGTTGGATGGATGGACGGTCAGGTCTGCGGCGCCCTGGAAGACGATCGTGCGGACAGGGTACGCCACGTTAGCGCGCCGTTTCGAGGGTGATAGCAAACTTGCGTCCCCGCGCATGACGGAAAATGCGGACATAACGTCGTTGGCCGAACCATAGGCTAGCCCGGAATGGATACCCACGGCTGCGAAGAGATCGGGATAAGTCTCGCCCATGACGGCCGCCATTGCGCCGCCGGCCGACAACCCTGCAACGAAAACCCGGCTGCGATCGAGGTGAAACTCGGACATCAGCTCCATGGTGATCCCCGCAATGATTAAAGGTTCTCCAGCACCGCGCATCTGGTCCGCTGGCCTGAACCAATTCCAGCAGGACGAGGCGTTGTCCGCCCCGGTCTGGCCAGGATAGGCGATTATCAGGCCGTGCGTCTCGGCGACGGCATTCATGCCTGTTCCTGAAGCGAAGTCGTCGGGGTTTTGCTTACAACCGTGAAGCATAACAACCAGGCCGCGCGGTCGATCGGAAACGGACGCGGGAACATAGAGCTTGTAGCTTCGCGAGCCCGCCGCGCAGGTGAAGGATCGCGCCGTGAACCGCGCCCCGTCTGGAACCGTGGGCGAGGGGCCATGTTTCGGCACGCCGGAGAAGCTCCTGCCAGGCATCGATTCAAACGCACTGGCAGCCAGTCGTCCCTCCCGCAAGATCCGTAGTATCTCCTCGAGCGGTCTTCGTAACCTTTGCGACGGCGCGACACCGCTAATCCTGTCAGTGGTTTCATCGGCCTGCTTTGTTTCCGCCTCGATAGTCTCAGCGTCAGGATCGACTGGAAAGGGTTTCGGACGACGCACTGGTGGAGGTGGCGTGATGTCCGGATTTGAGCTGCCGGCGCCGGAGGCCGGATGACCAGAAAGTGCATCCTGGATCACGCGGGTCGCCTCGGCGAGGTTCAAGGCGCGTGTGGACGATGTGGCGCGGCGCATGGTGGTGAAGAAATCGTCGTTCATGGACCTATCCTTGTTTGGTCGGGATGCAGCCCTAGCGAATGCGTTCCGCCAGCGTTGATTTCAGTTCGCTGCTGGCCTGAAGCGCGCCGAGCACGGTGATGGATTCGATTGTTGCCAAGGCGAGTTCGGGTGTTACGTCGGGGGCGATGCGGACAAGTCCGAGCACCTTAATGTGAAGCCTTTCGCCGGCTGCCCTCACGGCCTCTAGATCGGCCCTGCTATAGTCGCGCAGCCCTAACTCCAACGTATGCCGGATAGTCGACTGTTTGACCGCCTCCCCCTCCGCTGTCAGCTGGTTGCGGATTGCGGTGCGGATGAAGTCGGTGCGATTGGAGTAGAACCCCTCCTGCACGAGAAGGTCGATCCGGCCGAGGTCGATATAGCCAAGATTGACCGTGATCTTCTCCGACTCGCCAGCCTTGTCGCGGAGCTTGTAAACATTATCAGCCATCGGCTTCTCCATCCAATCAGATGGTATATAGATGGTAGTAGGATGGTTTACAAGGCTTGCGGTCTTATGGCGTCTGCCTCGGGAGCATTTCTGTTGGGCGGGGCGGCGGCAAAGCGAATTCGCGCAGTCGGTGTGCGCGTCCTTGCCTCAAAAGACGCTTCTTGAGCGGCTTCTCGCAGCTTCGCGCCGCGCCACAGGTCCGCGATGCTGTCCGATACGCAGCCTCGGAGTGGACGCATCGGTTGGGGGCTCCAACGGGATCAACAGCAGCACATCCGTGAGCCGTCGCAGACCCGCCCTCGACGTAAGCACGACCGCCAGCATCGGCGGATCGAACGGAGTCAACGCTGATGTCGACGCGAACATCGGAGGCTCGCGCCTGGCCACCGCAGCAGCAAGGCTTGGAGTTTCGGAAGATGCTCCTGTCCAATCCACTCTCGGGACGCTTTCGGAAGGCGCTGCGGCCACGAGTGGTGTGGGGGCGGGCGGCATTCCTCGCAGCACGTCCATGGCCTTGAGCGAGATGTCTACGGCAGATAAAGCCAAGGCAAAATTGCGCTGCAAGGACGTCTTGAGCTCGCCGAACGTCGTCGGCCTTCTGCCGACGGTGAAGCGGACGCCTATCTTGAATTCGACAGTGCCACTCCATTTTCTCCCGTGGAAGACGGTGACCTTTCATTTCGGTTGGCGCTGACGAGCAATGAAACACTCGACCTTGCGACCAACCCTATCTGCGCGGGGTGTCTGGCCGCAGCCTTGCTCGACCTGATATCGAAGAGGGGAGATTTTGTAGTCGACCTAACGATCTGGGACGCAAGAAGCGGGGAGCAGCTTGTAAAGCTCAAGCCTTGACGAGCCACACGCGCAAAAGCGGCGCCGTGACCGCAAAAGTGGTTATCATCGAAATGCAAGAACCTAGTCTTCTCGGAGCCGACGCTGATCGCCCAGATCGAGTTCCGGACTGGAAACTATGGCGGCAGTTGCCGCCACGCATCCTATAAAGGCCTTCGTGAGGTTTAGGATCACGCCGCGATCTTCGACATCAGCGGGTGCATAGACCTATTTTCGCGTTTGCGCTGACGAAGATGAATTTTCCCGGTCGCCTCTTGAACACAAGCTCGCCGCGCCAGCTCTGGTGTCAGAGTAACTCGTTAAGAATCGATTTAAAAATTCGGGAAATCGCGCGCTATCGGCGTTGCTGCTCCAAGGCGAAGTTCGCGAAGCAGCTCTTCGGATTTCGTCCCCGGCTATGGCATAGCCCATCGCGGCCATCGATCCCCTCGGCGAAAACGCCATGTCTTTCAGCGACGAGTGGTCTTTCGCCGCTATCTCCAGATAGTTCTCGATGCGCAAGATGCGCTTCAACCCTCCTTGCCACCTACGAGGAGGGTTGAACTCGAAGCCGGTTAGATGGCGGTCCGCCGGTACCGGTCGCGCTCTTGCGCGATCTGCTCAGGGGCGTATGGATCGAGCGTGTCGTCGAACCGGGTCCATCCCTGTTCGTTATAGGCACGCCGACGTTCGACCGGGTCGACCCAGTTTGAACCCTGCAGAATAGCCTGCGCCTCCGAGGCGCGGGCGTCGTCGACCTTGGCCGTGACCAAGCTTCCACCGCGGCGGACACCTTCGGCATAGAGGTGGGCATCATCTTCCGAGACGCCGGAGTCGGTGAGTGCACCGATCAGGCCACCAGCGGCACCACCAGCGACGGCGCCGGCGACAGCCCCAGCTGCAGTCGCGGCAAGCCAGCCTGCGGCAACCACCGGTCCGACACCAGGAATGGCCATCAGGCCCAGTCCGGCGAGTAGGCCCCCAGCGCCACCGACGGCAGCGCCAATGCCGGCGCCGGTCGCGGCATCCTCGCCAACGTCAGAGTCGCGATCGATGCGGCCAGCCTTGTTGGAGACGATACTGATGTCGTTTGAGGGGACGCCTGCCGCTTCCAATTTGTTGACGGCGGAGCGAGCGTCCGAGTAGTCGTCGAAAAGTCCGGTTACAGTTCTCATCATGCTTCTCCTTGGGTTACTTGGCGACGATGTTGCCTTGATAATCAAGGGCAATGGAGACGGCTTTGCCGTCCTTCATGCCGGAGGCCATCCAGATCCCCTTGTCGTCGAGCTTGAGATCCTTGACGTCGGTGTAGCCCGCTTCCGCAATGCGATCCTTCGCCTGAGCTTCGGTAAAGCTGTTGGCACCCTCAACGGGCGCAGTCGGATTTTTGGTGTCTGGGGTTGCAACTGCAGGTGTATTTCCATCCGGAGATGGAGCCGGCGGTGTTTGAGCATAGGCTGCGACGGCAGAGGCGCCAAGAATTGCCGCTGCCAACATGATCTTCTTCATATGGTGTTTCCTCCATTTTGCGGATCAGGCAGATCCATGCGCTGAAAACCCACAGAAGAGTTTTTTGTTCCTTGCCGCAGCAGGAAGTATGCAATTGATTTTTTTTAATATATGGCGACGAGACTCCAATCGGATTATCTCTTCGGGGGCCAAGGCAAAACGAGCGGACAACAAGGCGTGCAGTAACCGATCCATTGGGCAGAGCAAAGAAGCCTCAGATAGGCAATAGGACCTCCAACCCCTAAAGTTGTGCTTCATACGCACGCTGGAGGTGAAGGCGAGAGATTTTTCACAGGGCTAAAGAGTCTCGGGACGGCGGAACCATTCCTGCGGCTGCCGGTTAATTCGCCGAGGTCGCGGCGTGCCAATCGGACGCGACGGAGATGGTGAACGCACCGGGTTTTCCGATTTCTCGGTGCGGGCAACGAAACGCCAGGCGAGCACCTTACCCGTTCGCCGCGAACTCAACACCTTATGAGAGACAGCGCGTCAACGGCCTGACTTCGAACCGGCAGTGGCCCGATCGGATTGCTCGGAAATTTCCCCTTAAAACTCAGCGCAGGAACCCGTCGCGCCCGAACTCTTCCCAGCCTGGCAAGTCCGGACAGTTAGCGTCGTCAGGGCTACCTCCAGATGACGAAGTGGGCTTGCCTCCGCCCTTCAGCGAGCGCGTGACCTTTGCCTTCCAGGCGGCCCGCCTCCTGTTTTCCGCAGCCTTGACCGCGTCCTCCTCGCGCCATTCTTCGACGACGCCCCGGTCGAGCAACGCCTCGGCCAACCGCGGATCGAAGACGTGGAACGTAATCTTCTTGGCGCGGCCTCGCAATTTTACCGTCCGTGTCCCAGCGCTAGGCAGGCGGCATCAGCGAGCCATCGATGTCTTTCGGTCGCGGAGATCGTAAGGATGTCCTGGATTTCGCGGGGTATCACAGGCAGGCTTTCGATGCCTTCGAGCGTGTTGGCAACGACTGCCGAGGCGGCGCGGAACCCGTCTTTAAAGCTTTCCGGCATCGTCAGGACAAGATCCCGTCCACTGAGATCGAGGGATTTTCGTACGGCCAAAGGACGACGCGCACGTATCTCGAGAAGGATGCCTTTGGCGCGAACGGATGACCCGAGCGTCGCAGCAGACGGCAGCGTCCACGCATCGATCAGTTCCGGAGCGTCAGTCTTCATTTGCTTTGACATCGTGAGGCCTAGATGGGCCTCCCATCTTGCAGCGTCAACGAGCGCGGGACGCTGGAACTTCCCCACGACCGGTTTCCCGATCGCCCAGATGCGTAGACCGAGGAGTCGTCAAACGCGTGGCGAAGCTCTTTACCCTGACCAGCGGGCAAATAAAAAAGGCCGGGGCGAAACCGCACCGACCTTTCCAACATCGCTCTTCACACCAGTGCCAGTACATCCGTGGTCAAAAGCAGATAAGCGACTTCGGCAGTCGCGAACACTCGCGTGGAGCACTCACCAGCAACGCCGATGATCACCAGATAGGCTCGGATTGTGTTCAATTCAAGTCGCCCGGCCAGACGGACGCTGTAAACCTGCCACGCATCAAAGGGGGCAATGAGCCTATCGACCCGCCCCGCTCAAGGCATCCCGGCAAGATCGCGTTCGTCGCAATTGGCAGGGACGCCAAGCATGTCGTTGTCGGCGAGTTCGATGAGCACGGCCGCGACGCTCGAAGTCATGGACGTTCGGGAACCAAACTGAAGTGCGGAGGTTCACGGTTATGATCCATGGTAATATGGCATGACGCATCCTCACGGAAGACACGTAGTTCTCGTCGTCGAGGACGAGCCCCTGCTGCTGATGATGGCGGTGGACGTGGTCGAAGCGGTCGGACTGGAAGCGCTCGAGGCGACCAACGCGGAAGATGCGGTCCTCATCTTAGAAGGCAGGAGCGACATCGCCGTCGTCCTGACCGACATCGAGTTACCGGGTACGATGAATGGCTTGGCGCTGGCCGCTTCAGTCCGCCAAAGATGGCCGCTGATCGGGATCATCATCGTGTCGGGGAGGGTGGCGATCAGCAGGGAGGACCTCCCTGAGCGCGGAGTGTTCTTCTCCAAACCCTACGATGTCGATGAGCTCGCTCACACGCTTCGGCGGCTGACCGCTTAGCAGGCGTGAATCACACGCGCTGCCGATAAAATCCACCGCATTTCAGGAAATCTGAGCGCATCACAACTATATACGGTGAGTAAAGTTCCTCCGACGCAGAGAGATCTTGTGACCGATCACGAAACCGGCGACGAGCCAGACTGGAACCCCGAGCAGCTACGCAGTGCGATCAAGGCCGCAGGCGTCGCCCTTTGGACCTGGAACGTCGACGATGGTACCTTTTTGATGGACGCCAAAGGATACGAACTCTGGGACGTCTTGCGGGGGAGCCCGCTGACGTTCGAGCGTTTGTCGGCAAAGATTCATCCGGCCGACCGCGACAGAGTACGATCCGCCTTCGTCGCCACCCGAGTGATAGCCGGCCCTTATGAGATTGACTTCAGGATATTGACGGACGCCTCCGATGTCCGTTGGATTAAGATTTGGCGTCACATGCGTGCCTTCGGCAGCGCTCGCCTGCAAGCGGAAAGCTGGCGCTGAATGGCCGTTGATCGTGGATGAGGGCACCCATCTGGCGATTCCGGAAACCATGAGCGCCACGACAATCGAACCGCTCATTCATCTCGCCGAGCGGGGGTCTGGGCATTGCGTTTTTGCCCCCATTCGCCGTCACCTCGCAGATCGAGCAGGGAACGTTGATTCCGCTCATGGGCGACTATGTCAGGGAGCCAGGAGAGTTCGCGGCCCTTTGGCCGACGAGCCGTCAGCTTTCTCCAAGGATTCGGGCATTCGTGAATTTTCTTGCCGAACACCTGAAGTTCGACGTCGGGAGCCAGGGCTTCTGATGCGCCGGCGGCTAACTGATCGGCACCGATTACAAGCAAGGGTTCCGCTCATAGGCACCTGGCGTTTTGGTGAAGGAGCGGTCGGCGGATCACGGAAAGAAGTTCACACCCCTCGCTGCAATTGCGACGTGAAGGTCGCTCGCGTAACCGACACGCTCGTGCCGGAGGGACTGCTGACCATGTCCACTCGCGCGTCGAGCTGTTTGGCAAGAGCCTGAACAATCGCCGTGCCTAGTCCGCCACTTGTTTCGGCTGCACTATCGGCTTGCTTTCCTATGCCGCTGTCGGAAACGATCAGCTTCCAATCCTGCCCCCTGATCTCATAGGTAACGAGGATCACGGCGTCCGCCTTGACGACGGGGAAGGCATATTTTATCGCGTTGATCACGAGCTCGGTGACGATCAAGCCGAGGCCGACGGCCTTGTCGGACCCGATCCTTCCTTCGTCCGCTATCACGTTGATCGCAATGGGTTGGCTTTCGCCGATCATCGAGGATGCCAGGCTTTCGCAAAGCTTCGTCAGGTAGGATCCGACCTCGATCTGGTCGATGCCGGATACGTGGAGGTGCCTTTACACCTCGGCGACCGACATGACGCGCTGATGGGCATCGCGCAAGTCACGGCGTGTTTCCTCGGACGTGACCGCCCGCGCTTTCAACAGCAATATGCTGGCGATGATCTGGAGACTATTGGCAACGCGGTGCTGCATTTCCTGCAGCAGGATTTCCTTCTGATGTAGCAACTGCTCTGTCTGCTTAAGGAGCTCTTCCTTTTCGCACTCGATCTTGCGGCGCTCCGTGACATCGGTGAACGCCAGGAGGATCGTCGAGCGGGAGCTATCTCCGTAGGTGACCTGTCGGGCGTTTAGCAGCATGATCCGGCGGCCGAGATCGGGAAAATCATGCGCAACCTCAAAGCCCTCCATCGAGGCATGTTCGGGAATGATCGTCTCAAGAACAACGCGCAAGGCGGGAATATCCCATTGACCGCCACCGAGGGCGTAAAGCAGACGCCCTCTTGTATGTTCGGGATCGAACTTGAACGTCTCATGAAAAGAACGGCTGGCAGCAAGCACACGAAACTGGTCATCGAGGACAATGAAGGGCTCTGGAATGGTCAATTGCTTGCGCCAACGTCTGCGCGTCTTCAATATTTTGAAAATCGATCATGGGCGGCTGCGGATCACTTGTTCGCAATGAGGGTTCGATTCAACGCATAGTATACCCCTCCCCGCCAAATGTCGCCGCCTGGCTAAGCTGTGGACCAGATGCCATATCGGGTCGGCGCTTCTGGGATTGTCGCCAGAATTGTCGCGCGGATTGTCTCAGTGAGGCCCAACACGCCGACATTTCCGCTGGCTGCACATTGCGTCGTTCGCTGATAATCTAGCCGGAAGCAACAGGAAGATTGGGCATGATACCACTCGGCAAGCCAATCGAACAAATTCTGGGGGTCGGCGCCCTTCTTCTGCTTGCGTTCGGTTGCGCTCTCGTGCTTCAGCCCTTCCTCTCAGCCATCCTGTGGGCGGCGGTGATCTGTTTCTCGACATGGCCCGTCTACAGGAGGTGCGAGCGCGCAGTCGGTGGCAATAAAAGTCTGGCCGCAGCCATGATGACGTTGCTGGTTGCCCTCGTTCTGGTCGCACCGTTCGCCGTTATGGTGCCGACATTGACGGACAGCGTAGGCAACTTGCTCGCGGCGATGAACCAGATTCTCGAGCAGGGCCCGCCGACGCCGCCTCGTTGGGTCGCAGGACTCCCGTTAATCGGCGAAAACCTGGCTGCCTATTGGGAGAGTTTGGCCCACAATGCGCCCGCATTCACCATTGAGCTCAAGAAGCTGATCGGCCCCGCCACAAACTTAGCAGTAGCCGGCGGGGCGGTGCTCGGCGCTGGGCTCTTAGAACTCGGACTGAGCGTGTTCATCGCCTTTTTCTTCTTCCTTCACGGCCGGCGGATGGCGGCCCACGTGCGCGCAGTCGGCGAAAGATTCGCCGGCCCTCGGGCCCGAGAGCTGCTTGTTGTTGTGGGCGCGACCGTCAAGGGCGTCATTTACGGCTTGATCGGCACAGCCCTTGCCCAGGCCCTCTTGGCCGGCCTTGGTTTCTGGATCGCCGGTGTACCTCAGGCCCTGCTACTTGGTTTCCTTACGTTCATCCTGTCGTTTGTGCCGGTGGGCCCCCCACTCGTCTGGGGCTCGGTGGCGCTATGGTTTCTTGTTCAGGGAGCCGTTTGGTGGAGCATCTTCATCGCAGCGTGGGGCTTGCTCCTCATCAGCAGCATTGACAATCTCATCAGACCCTACCTCCTCGGAAAGACCAATAACCTGCCCGTGTTGCTCGGCCTCTTCGGGCTCCTGGGCGGCGTCATCGCCTTTGGCTTCATCGGAATCTTTCTTGGTCCAACGCTGCTGGCGGTCGCCTACAGCCTGTTCCGTGAGTGGAGCATGGCCGAAGTCGAGGAACGCAGCCACCCCACTCCGCCTTCCGACTCCGACTGAGCGAATTTCAGTGAGAGTTTTACCGCGGCTCGGAATAGGGCAGGCCGGGCAGTTGAGTTCGGGTTTTCGCGGTCGGATCCTATCAAGGAGAGCGGTGAGTTCAAGGACAAGACAATCAGGCCAAGTGAAAGATAACAGTGCGGCTTGCTCATCATGATACCCTTCGAATGCCGCCTCATGATGCTGCGACAGGCCATTGATTCACTTGGAAACCGTCGATCTTTGAGCCGATACCAGACTTTCGTCATCGACGCAGACCCGATTTCGGCCGCTTTCCTTGGCTCGGTAAAGGGCACGATCCGCATTCGAAAACATCGTGTCGAAGGAATCATCCGTAGGACGGCGCACCGAAATTCCGATCGATACCGTCGTGTGGAATACGCCAGATGCGGTAACAATCGGCTGCTGCTCGACGGAGCACCGAACCCGTTCGCAAACAGCAATCACCGCGTCCTCGTCCATATTTGGAAGTAGGAGGAGGAACTCTTCGCCGCCGACCCGAGCGAATGTCGCGCCGGTGAACTGCGGTGTCGAAATGAACTCTCCTACAGTTTGCGAAAATGTTTTGAGCGCGATGTCGCCGGCAGCATGACCGTAGGTATCATTCACGCGCTTGAAATGGTCGATATCAAGGACAGCAACGGCCAAGGCATGAGATCTGCGATGCGCGCTGTTGAAAAACGTGTTCGCAACCGCAAAGGCATGGCGGCGGTTGAAGGCGCTAGTGAGCTCGTCCGTAATGGTCAAGCGATGCAATGCCTTCTGGATGGTCTTGAGATCTGTGATGTCTTGCAGGAGAAGCTGGACCACCGGATTGCCGTCCCAGGGCAACGCCCCGGCGATCAGCTTGATCGTGCGCACCATCCCCTCTGCCGTGCGTATGTCGGCTTCCGTTGAGTTTTCGCAGATCCGCCCCTCGAACGCCTCTTCCATTTGTTGCGCGGCGTCATCGATTTGCGTTTGAAGGAAATCGAGAAAATGACGGCCTACAATTTGATCTTGTGACACCTGGAGGAGGCGTGCCGCTTCTTGGTTTCCGAAGATAATTCCCTGCCTGGTGTGGATGAGCAGCCCCATGGGCATGAGGTCCAGCATCATCCCCATGCGGGCCTGCGTGTCCACGAGAGTTTGCTTTGTAAGCTCGGCTGCAACAAGTGCTTCATGATCTTCGTCTAAAAACATGATTGTTCTCTAATTGAGCGTAATGTCAGAGACATTCTTCAAGCTCACGCTGCACGCCGATACTGGCTGCCACGCTTGTTTTGCTGCTTGACGGTGTCCGATGTGCGCCGATCCACCGTGCGCAATGTCCCTAACAGCGAGACCGCAGCCACATTTCCTGAAGACTTGCCAAGGCACGACCTGTTCCCTCGGTATTAGCTATAGCTTATTGTACATTCGTTGATGAAACCTGATTGAATGGAGAAGCCGCCGATCTCGAGCCTATCACGTCGAGATCAACTGCCGCGTCGCGGGCATCAGAACTCTTCCCAGTCGCCACCGGCGACCGCGGCATTGCCTTGAAAGGCGGCAGCGACCTTAGCGGCCATTGTCCGCGCCGCCGATATGACGGGCTTGGACGCGGCGGTTGCCACGACCGGGCGCATGTGACGTGAGGTCATGCCGCCTCCAATGTTGAACTGACCCAGCAGCTGGAAAAGTGCATCGGCCTCTCTCGCGAGGCTGTGAGCAGCGGCCGTCGATTCCTCGACCATGGCTGCATTCTGCTGCGTGCCTTGGTCCATGGTGTTTACGGCCGTGTTGATTTCTTTCAATCCCGTCGCCTGTTCCTTTGAGCTTTCGACGATTGCGATAACATTTGCGTTGACCTGGTTAACCTGGGCGACGATCTCTTCCAGCGCCTTGCCGGTCTCGCCTACGAGAGCCACCCCGCTTTTCACATGCTCGTTGGACGCCGTGATCAGCTCCTTGATTTCCTTTGCCGCTTTTGCTGATCTCTGGGCCAGTTCGCGGACTTCCTGCGCCACGACCGCGAAACCTTTGCCGGCATCGCCGGCGCGTGCCGCCTCGACGCCCGCATTGAGCGCCAAAAGATTGGTCTGAAACGCGATCTCGTCAATCACACTTATGATGTTGCCGATTTCCGCGGACGACGTTTCAATCTTCCCCATCGCATCGACTGCGCTTCGGACCACCGTGCCGGAGCGCTCGGCGTTATCGCGTGTCTTTCGCACCAGTTGGCCGGCTTCCTGGGCACGGTTGCTGGAATCGGCGACAGTCGTAGTGATTTCTTCGAGGGCGGCCGCTGTTTCCTCGACGGATGCGGCCTGCTGTTCCGTTCGCTTTGACAGATCGTCTGAGGCGGAACGAATTTGCTGGGCGCCGGCAGCGATGCCCGTTGCATTTTCCGACACGCCCTGCATCGCCTTTCGCAACTTGCTGGTCGCCGCGTTGAAGTCGATCCGGAGCTTTTCCAGCGTGGGGATGAATGGGGTTGCGACCTCCTGGGTCAAATCCCCATCGGACAGAGCCTGCAAAGACCCGGCTAACTGGTCGACATTGTTCACGCGGGCAGTCACGTCAGTTGCAAACTTGACGACTTTGAAGACCTTGCCGTTCATGTCGAAGATCGGGTTGTACGAGGCCTGGATATAAATCTTCTTGCCGCCCTTGCCAATGCGCAGGAATTCGTCAGTCACGAATTCGCCACCTTCCAGACGTTGCCAGAAGCGTCGATAGTCATCGCTGCTGGTGTAAGCGCTGTCGCAAAACATCGAATGGTGCCGGCCTTGGATTTCCGGGAGCTGATAGCCGAGCGCGGTCAGGAAGTTCTCGTTCGCCGACAGGATCTCGCCCTTCGGTGTGAACTCGATGACCGCTTGGGCGCGCGAAAGTGCATTCAGTTTGCCGGCATCCTCTGCGGCCTTGAGCTTTTGTGCCGTGATGTCGGTTGCAAACTTGACAACCTTGTAGGGTTTGCTGCCGCGGATGACGGGGTTGTAGGAGGCTTCGATCCAGATCTCCTTGCCCCCCTTGCCGATGCGCTTGTACTGACGCTGGTCGAACTCACCTCGATTGAGTCTAGCCCAGAACTCGCGATAGTCGTTGGAAGAGGCTTCTGCCGGCTCGACGAACATCCGATGGTGCTGGCCGACGATCTCAGACAATTCGTAGCCGAGTGCGGCACAGAAGTTTGCATTGGCCTTTAAGATCTTGCCGGTGAGGTCGAATTCGATAATGGCCTGTGACCGGTTCATCGCGGCTAGTATGGCCTTGGCATCAGATCCGAAGCCGAATGCTATTCCCGTCATGCTGTTCCCCACTCAAGACTAGAGAGCGACTGCTTCCACCCCCACGCGGTCGCATTGGACGAGCAATCTGAAGATAAAATCTATTAAAAACTTTAAGGATCCATTAACCGCATAATTCCCGAAAATGATTCCTTCGAGTTGATTGGATGTAAGAGAAATATATAAATGAACTCAGTTCGTTATAAGATTTTCCTTTGCGGATCCCTGCCCAATAGAAGACTTCGCGAAGGCGGGCTTGGAAAGCTTGTTTCGGGCATTTTTCCGCATTGTTGCATCATGAAATAGGAAGATGTGTTTACCAGTTGTTAAGAGTTAATAGCCGCACTATGCCCCCTCGCGGGCCTTGCAATTATGCCCCCCGAATGCATGTTGCACTGTCGTCTATGGGTGTAGAATCCACTTCCGATGCGAGCGGATTCGCTAGGCACACCAGTCGCCAAGCGCCCGGAGGCGACTGCTGATCGGAGAAAGACATGAAGCTCGAGGCCGAATTCAATCGAATTGAGGAAGTCGCCGCAGGCTTCAACACGCACTACGAAGTGTTCAAATATATGAAGGGTCTCACTCAGGACCTTGGAATGAATGCTTTCCTATTCATGACGCTACCGACTGTCGACATCGTTGAAATCGGCGCAACGAAGATCATCACCAATTGGCCGGCGGAAATGGTGGACTACTATGACGCCCATAATCTGATGATCGACAGTCCGGTCATCCGCCGGATGATGAGATCAACCAGCCCGTTCAATTATGATGTCGAGGCGATCAATACCAATCGTGGAGAAGGAAAAAAATCCACGGTCATTGAGCTGTTCAACCGATATGGCATGGAAAAAGGAGCCTATTTTCCGGTTCACGATGCCGCGGGTGGACGCGGTGCGATGTCGATTTCGGGGCCACGGAATTTCAGCATGATCGAAATGGCGAAGCTCCTGTTCATAGCCACGCTCATCTACGACCGGCTCTCGCAGCTCACATTGAACGAGAAACACAAGCCCATCGAGTTTACGCCAAGCGAACTGGACTGTCTGAGGCTGACTGCCGGCGGTAAGAAGGGCAATGAAATTGCGAAACTTCTCGATCTGTCAGAGAATTCGGTCAATAATCACATTGGCAGCGCGATCAAGAAGCTGGGATGCACGACAAGAACGCAGGCGGTCGTAAGCGCTCTGCGACTCAATATCATTCGTGTCTGAACCCTTCCTCGCCCTTCCCCACCACCGGCAGGGCCTAAATCTGGCAAGCGCTTTCTTCTGGCGGCGACGCCGCGCGTGTTCTGTTTCCACTTCATTCAGCCGCAACGGAAAACGGCAGGGTTTGGTTCCAGTCGCTCTTGCGAATTATCCTATGAGCTGCTTCGCCCTTGTTCAAGCCAGCCTGACACCGTCGACGCAGTGCCGGGCTGGAATACCATTCGATCATGAACAGAGAGCGCTCGATCCGGCCGAGTTCGCGCAAAGCTTTGGCTAGCTGACTTGCGCGCGGCGATGCTGACAACCTTTTGAGTATGGTCGAGGGCGCAACGGTTCGTGTCGTTATCGATGCTGCGAGATGGAGCAGATCGTCCCAGTTGTCGAAGATGAGAGAAGCGTTGATCGGCGCGCCGATTTGATTGGTCAGCGCCGGGTAGGCATCAGCCTTGTCGAATGTATGGAATTTCCGGTCTTTGAGATTGCGCAATCGTGGTGCAAAGCGCTTGCCGACTAAGGCGAACAGCCCGAAGACATGGTCGCTGGCGCCACCGGTATCGGTAAAATGCTCCTGGATATCGAGGATCGTATCCTGGTCGAACAGACCATCGAGCACATAGGCTGCTTCGCTCTCGGTCGGACTGATCGGCAAGATGCTGAAGTAGCCATATTGATCCGAGAGATGACTGTAGAATTTGGAGCCTGGCTCGCTGCCATAATGCAGGTTGACGTCGCCGCGCTTTGCAGCCCGATCGCTGGCGCGGAAGAACTGTCCGTCGGACGAAGAGGTCGTTCCATTTTCCCAGAGGCGGGAATGGGGATGACAGGTATGGGCATCGGTCACGCATGCCTGCGCCGCCCGATAGGTTTCGGACCGGGCGTGAAAGGTTCGCATCCAGCCGATCTGATGGGCGCTGATGCCTTTCGACGCGACGGCCATCCGCTTCGGACCAAGGTTTGTGGCATCCGCCAATACGCCGGCCAACATGGCAGATATATGCGGCGCGTCTCCGGTGCGGACGTGGGTGAACTGATCGGCAAACGCGGTCCACTCATGCACCTCTCTGAGCAGGTCTGGAACCTCGACCAACGGATACATCTCACTGATCTCGGCGTTCAGATCTTCGGCCGCGGCAGGAACATCGCTTGCGTTAGGTGTGACGATCAGCGTTCCGGCATCAAGGCGAACACCTTCCAGCTTTCCGGCCCGTGCGCGATAGGCGAGGCGCTTGAGGTTGAAGTCCAGCACCTGTCTCGCCTCGTTCAGCCAGGCCGCACCATCGCTATCAACACCGAGCCCGAGCTTGTCCTGTTCTTTCATGGCGATGAATGCCGGCTTCGGCATGAGGTGTTCATCGATAGGTCGGAATGATCGGCTGCCATCAATCCAAACATCCCCCGAACGAAGCCGCTCGCGCAAGACGGCAAGGGTCGCAATTTCATACAGCTTGCGATCAGGCTTCCCGGTTCCAAGGATGAGCTTTCGCTCTGCGTGGCCGAGATGAGCTGCTGGGACGCGGTCTGGAAGTACACGACGCCCCTGTGCGTGAAGCCTTTTCAACATTTCAATTGCTGCCAGCAGCGGATCGTGCCTCCGCGCCGAGTGGAACGTGAATGTCCGCAGGAACGCCCCTGCATATTTATTGACTGTTCCGTATTGTTCGGCCGCAAGGATCAAAGGTGAGGCTTCATTGTCATCGACCATTGCAGCGAGTTCAGGCTTCATACAAAGCAAGCGATGCCAGCCGATCTCGCGATCGATAACCTGAAGAGCGTCCAGTCCGCGATCATTCGCGGACTGCAAAGCGGATATTGTATCGAGGAACAGTCGGAGAGCTTTGGATGTTTCTGTCCTACTGTCCATATGCCGCCGCTTCTTCCGGCTATGGGCCTGAGAGAACAGTCGGCCGATCAGCTTGATGAACATCGTGACCGCATCGTCGGAGAGCTTCTGGCCAAGCTTGATAACTTGCGCGACAATCAGCGCGTGCCGGCGACTGGCGTTGAAGTCGTTGTCGCGTCACCCTCACGGATCATCTGATCCCACCGCCCGGAAGGAACGCGGGACTGCAGACCTGGATCGATGCGGAGTGTTCGCAGGAACGAAATCCGATTAATTAGCCCGACCAGGTTCGAGCCTCCTGGCGCCTCTGCGGCTGATCGCAGCCAATGAAAGCGCGTCTGCCCGATTGTCGGGTCGACCTCCAATAATCTATCAAGCGTTTGCAGGGTCTCGGGCGCGATATCCTTGATCAGCGCCGTCTCAGCGCGTCGGCGGGCAATGGCCCGGCCAGCAAGACAAATTCGTTCGATTGTCTCCAAGGCAGGTAACAATGCACCACGTTCTCGCAGCGTGCCCACAACGGCTTTGGCAATCAGAAGCCCCTTGTCCGTCATCGCAGCCGCGTCGATCGCCGAAAGGAGCGCAGCTCGGCGATCCCGCGCCGTTGCGCTTCCGACCTTTAGGTAATCCATCAATCGGGCGACATGATCGCGACGCGTCTCGTCTTGGCGGGCATAGAGTTTGAACGATGCAGGATCAGCTCCGATTTGCTGAGTGACATATCCCAGCATCGCTCTCGGTGGAATTTCGTCTGCCCTAAGCACTCGGCCAGGATATCGCATTAGGCAAAGTTGAACCGCGAAGCCAAGTTGGTTGTGCTGACGTCTGCGAACTTCTATTTCCAACCGATCTGCGAGCGACAACGAATAGTGCCGGATCAGACTCTCCTCATCGGTTGGAATACCGAAGAGCTCTTGTCGCTCATGAACCTTGAGAAGCTTGCGTCTGCCCATCCTGACCTCCGTACGTCAGCCGATCACAAGCAGTCGATGGCAATGCAATTGCTGTCGGCGCGACCGTTATGGTCCGCCGATTCTTGAACAGGGAAAACGAGACCAGATGGTTTACGGCAGCCTATCCACAGAGAAGTTCGCACACTTGGAGTCCGCGCAAGGCGTATCCGGCGAGAATTTTCACCTTTTGTACAAACGTACAATTTTGAGCAGTTCCTGTTCCGACCCCAGGAAGGCGTCTGCTATTGACTTTGCAAGTTCCGGACCGATGACGCGCGAGCCCATGGTGATGATCTGCGCATTGTTGGAGAGCGCCGCGCGTTCAGCGGAATAAGTGTCATGGGTCAATGCGGCGCGAATGCCGGACACCTTGTTGGCGGCGATGCAGACGCCGATGCCGGTGCCGCATACGAGGATCGCGCGGTCATAGTCGCCCCTGAGCACGGCCGAGCCGACGCGGTCGGCGAGATGGGCGTAAAAGGCGTCAGGACTGGCATCAGTGCGGGATACTTCATGTACCTCGTGGCGGTCCTTGAGGTAATCGGCGAGGATCTTTGCCAGGCCTTCGCCTGCGCTATCGCCGCCTACAGCGAGTTTCATTGTCGTGTCCTTTCAAATCGTTGCGGCGCAGCGCGCTAGGATGTCGAGTTCAGGCCCGGCTGATAGGCTTGTGCCCCTGGCACTCGGCCATCAATGTGTGACCATCCAAGTGCTGCCAGCCGATCGCGCATGGCAATGCCGATAAGGTTTTTAGAATTCTCCACAGTTGTTGAGATAGACGCGGGCTTGCCGTTTGGATAGGCCGGACCAATCGCCATGGGCGGCAAGGTCGGGGGCTGTCGCCTCTGTCGTTTTGGACATGGCGCGAGCCGCTTCCTGGAAGGTCCGGAACCAACCGCCTCCGACGGCTGCCGACATGCCGGCGCCAAGCGCGGAGGCTTCGTTGGACAGGCTTCGGTGAACGGGAAGGCCGGTCGCGTCCGCGACCATCTTGCGCCAAAGCGCACTTGAGGCACCACCTCCGATCACGAAGATGCGATGAGTGGCCAGGCCCTTCGCCTGCATCTGTTCGAGGGCGCGGGTGAATTCCAGGGTGATGGCCTCCAAGGATGCGCGATAGAGATGTCCCATGCCGTGGTCAGATCCGAAACCTGTAAAGGTCGCGTGGGCATTTTCATCCCAATGCGGATCCATGCAACCCACCAGATAAGGGCAGACTGTCAACCCGTCGGAGCCGACTGGCAGACGCATGGCTTCGGATTCCAACCGTTGGAACACGGTGGGATCGGCCCGTCCGCCGGCAAAAGTATCGAGCAGCCAGTTGATGAAAAAGGCGCCGCTGCGCTGCACGCTTTCCAGCATGTAGCCTTCACCGGTCGGGGACACCAGCGTTCGCCAATAGGAACTGAGTTCGGGAGTGGCAGACCAGACTCCCCCAACCACGGCTGTGCCGAGATTGAGATAGACCGTTCCCGGTTCAATTGCGCCAACCCCCAGGCCCGCACAATGGCCGTCTCCACCGGCGGCGTAAATCGGTGTTCCCGCTCCGAGCCCCGTCGCAATGGCGGCTTCCTGCGAAATCACGCCTATCTGGGACGCAGGTGGGTTCAGCGGTGGAAGCTTGTCCTCGCTGATTTTCAGGTGATCGAGGAGCTTGCGCGACCAGGTCTTGGTGACGATGTCGAAAATGCCGAACGGATCGGCGCTGGTCCACGTTGCCTGGGGTTGCCCGCTCAGCCGCATGACCAGGTAGTCGTGGACGGAGAGGATATAGGCGGCTCTGTCGAGCAGGTCCGGTTGGTGGCCACGCAACCAGCGCAGGCGATAGATGCAGGGGATAACATCCACCGGCTTGCCAGATATCGAATGCAGCGTTTCCGCGCCTATTTCGTCAGAGAGAACGGTGGTCATGTCACGGGCGCGACGGTCGAGCCAGATCGTGGCGGGCGCAAGCGGACGTCGATCGGCCCCCAGTAAGGCCATAGTTTCGCGCTGGTTTGAGATCGCCACGCCATCAATGCGGGCGGGATCGATCGCATCCGTTACAGCCTTGAGCGCTATCGTCGCCGCACTCCACCATTCGTCGGGGTCCTGTTCGGACCTATAGGCGTCCGGGCTTGAGAGTGTATGGGGTGCACGCCCCTCGAATCGAGGCTCGCCTTCGCGCGTCCAGGCAATCGCCTTGACCGATTGCGTCGACGAATCGATGCCGATGACATAGCGTTCGTTCCGGTGCATGAAAGCGGCTCCTCCTTCCGCTGACCGACTATCGAGCGGCACGCCGCATCCGGTCTGTTCTATTCTCCGCAACCGACGCCCGCATCGGCCACCGGTTTTGCATGTTAAGCCGCCAGCAAGGCCTCTCCGGTAATCAAGTCGGTGACGAAATGGGTGGCATAGCCGCCCTCAAGCGTTGCGGTGATCGCTTCGATCTTTCCGGATCCGCCGGCCACGCAGATCCTGTTGGGAGTCTGCTTCAATTCCTCGAGCGCAATGCCCACCATGCGCTCGTCGTGGTCTCCGCCGACAGCCCGGCCGTGCGCATCGATGAAGCGGCCGATAATGACCGCTACCGCGCCATCCTCGACATATTTGTCGATTTCCGCCTGGCTTGCGATGCCCGACGCCCGAACAGTGCTTTTCGTACCGACGTCGCCGACACCAAAAAGGATGCGGTTGGTGGAGTGGATCAGATCGAACTGCTTCTTCAGGATCGGTTCGTCGAGCAGCATCGTTCGCAATTCCTTGGTCGAAAGAACCGCCGGCGCAAGAAGGTTGACGCAGCGCGCGCCGATCCTGCTCGACAGTAGCGACGTGCAGAGTTCGGGTGAAAAATCCGGTTCGCCGGTAGAACTTCCTGAGACCTGGACCACCGTGAGATTCTGCACAGCTTCGGGCAGCGAAATCTGGTCCGCGACCGACAAGACGGTGCGTCCCCATGCGACACCGATCACGTCACCCGCCACGATCTGCTCGGCAAGGACGCGCGCACCGGCATCGCCCAGGCGAGAGACCAGGTCGCGATCCTCGGCGTGCGGGATCACCAGCGCGCCGCGCAAGCCGAATTTCTCTACCAGGCCCCTTGCGACCCGTGTACGCCCACTCGCATTCGTGTTGATGCGGATCGAGACGATACCCCGATCGCGCGCCTCTTGAAGATAATTGACGATGGTCGCACGCGATACACGTAGCGTCTTGGCAATTTCGCTCTGGGTCATCTCATCGGCGTAGTAGAGCCATGCAGCCCATGTGACGGCGTCGTCGAATTCCATGGGCAGGGGGACGCCCGCATCAAGCATGTGATTCCTCGATTTCGTTGTTCTGGCGTATCTGACGGCATCTTATGACAAATGTCAACATGCGTTGTCTTATGTGTTGACAAGTGTCACCACATGTTGTCACTTGTACAAATCGAGTGAAATACGGATTGCAGAATGGAAACGGCAAAGAACCGGGGTGGCGCGACAAGCGCTCCCAAGGGCGGCTGGACCGCGCTTATTGATGACATCGTGGCAGGCCGCTGGACGAACCCGGAGACTGGAAAGCGCGCTGTCGTGCCATATGAATCCATCGTTATCGCCGAGAGCCTCGAAGGGCGCGAGGCGGAGCTGGTTTCAAGCCTTGGTCTGGGCGACACCTTTACCGTCGTTGCCGATAAAGCGACCTGGGACGCGATGGGCGCGCGGGTTGCCCGCGCGCTGGAAAAGCTCGGCCCGGTTAAGACGATCCTTCTCGATCATCCGCATGCCGACATGGCAACCATCGCGCTCGTGACCGAAAAATTGAAGGGTGCTGAAGGCGTGGTGGCGGTGGGTTCCGGTACAATCAACGACCTCGTCAAATATGTGACGGGACTTGATGGCCGCCGGTATTGTGTCTTCGCCACCGCGGCATCGATGAATGGGTATACATCCACCACAGCCTCGATCACCCTCGACAGCGGGTTGAAAGTCTCGCTGCCATCCCACGCGCCGGCGGGGTTTTTCGTCGACCTCTCGGTGTCGGCGGCCGCGCCGGCCTACCTGGCGGCTGCCGGATTCGCCGACTGCCTGGTGCGCTCCGTCGCCCAAGTGGACTGGTGGTTGTCGCACCGGCTGTTTGGAACCGTATACTCCGAAGCGCCCTATATCATCCAGGCCGATGACGAGATCGCGCTCAACCGGAATGCCGCCGGTATCGGCAGCGGTGATATTGACGCCCATGGCTATCTCTACCGCGTGCTGACCGAATGCGGCCTTGGCGTCTCCTTCACCGGCATGTCCAACCATGGCTCGATGGGCGAACACCAGATTTCGCATTACATCGACTGCTTTGCGGGGGACAGGCACCCCGGGACGCTGCATGGGCAGCAGGTGGGTGTCGGCGTGCTGACAATGGGCCGGTTGCAGCGCCACTATCTGAACAGCGCGGCAGCCCCAAGAATGAAAGCAACGAAGATCAGCTTCGATGGCATGGTCCGGCGCATGGGACCGAGCATTGCCAGGCAGTGTTTCGACGAGATCCAGCCGAAAATTTTCAATGACAAGGCAATCGGCGCGCTGAATGAGAAAATCGCCGATTTCTGGCCGGTGCTGCGGGAAGAATTGAAAAGCTTCGTCGTTCCGGTCGACGAAATGACGCGGTTGCTGAAAGCGGCAGGTGGTCCGACGACAGCACGGGAGCTGGGCCTACCCGTCGACTTTTACCGGGAGGCAGTTGTTCACTCGCGCGAGATGCGCAATCGGTACTCCTTCCTCGATATTGCCGCAGACGCCGGCCTCCTCGAGGATTTCGCGAGCGAGGAGATCTGAGGCCATGCGCGCGATTTCCGACATGCCGGCAGACGCTGCAAGCAGGATCACCACGTTGTTTGCCGATATAGACGATACGCTGACCAATGACGGTCGTCTGCCCGCGTGCGCCTACGAAGCACTCGAGAAGCTGCTTGTCGCGGGCATCGCGGTGGCGCCGATCACCGGCCGTCCGGCGGGCTGGTGCGACATGATCGCGCGAATGTGGCCGGTCTCGGGTGTCGTCGGCGAAAACGGCGCATTCTATTTCTCCTATCATCAGGACAGCCGGCGGATGCGCCGTGTGTTTGCGATCAATGATGGCCAGCGCGCCGATGACCGAAAAAAGCTGGAAATTGTGCGAGCGCGCATTCTCACTGAGGTCCCTGGCGCCGCCATTTCAGCCGACCAGCACTATCGCGAGGCAGATCTCGCTATCGACTTCTGCGAGGATGTGCCGCCATTGCCGACCGGCGAGGTGGAGCGCATCAAGCGGATTTTCGAAGAGGAGGGCGCGGTCGCCACGGTGTCCTCCATTCACGTCAACGGCTGGTATGGCACCTACGACAAACTGACGATGACGCGGCGGTTTGCGTCCGATGTACTCGGGTTGGATATCGATGTGGAGAAAGAGAAGATCGTCTTCGTTGGCGACAGCCCCAACGACGCGCCGATGTTCCGTTTCTTTCCGAATGCCTGCGGTGTGGCAAACGTCGTGCAGTTCCAGGGACGCATCGAGGCTGAGCCGACCTATGTGACACGCGCTGAAGGTGGACATGGCTTCGTCGAGGTCGCCAATCGCATTCTCGCTGCGCGCAGAGAAAGAGCTGTCGCATGACCGCCCGGGTATACGATCTAGCCATTATCGGCGGCGGCATCAACGGGACGGGTATTGCCCGCGATGCGGCAGGGCGCGGGTTGAGCGTGTTTCTCTGCGAAAAATCGGATCTCGGTTCCGGCACGTCGTCGGCGTCGACCAAACTGATCCATGGTGGTTTGCGTTATCTGGAGCATTACGAATTCAAGCTCGTACGCCATGCACTGCGCGAAAGGGAAATTCTCTGGCGGATCGCGCCGCATATCATCTGGCCGTTGCGGTTCGTTTTGCCGCATCGCAAGGGACTGCGTCCGGCGTGGGTGCTTCGGCTCGGTCTCTTCATCTACGACCACCTTGGGGGGCGGCAGACACTGCCGGGCACGAAGACGCTGAGATTGTTACGCGATCCTGCCGGCGAACCGCTTCGCGACGTGTCAACGGTCGGGTTCGAATATTCCGACTGCTGGGTGCAGGACAATCGCCTCGTGGTGTTGAACGCCCGGGATGCCGAAGCCCATGGGGCACACATCCGCACCCATGTGCGATGCACCGGCGCCGTGCGTGAAAACGGTCTCTGGCACGTCACCATCGAAGAGGTGGAAACAGGAAGACGTCAGGCCATCCGTGCGCGTGCATTGGTCAATGCTGCCGGTCCGTGGGTCGATCAGGTGCTGGCAACAGTGAGCGATCGCAAAGCCGCGGGACAAATCCGGCTGGTCAAGGGATCGCATATCATTGTGCCGCGCCTCTACGAGCACGACCGATGCTATATTTTCCAGAACTCCGATGGGCGCATTGTCTTTGCCATACCCTATGAGGACGATTTCACGCTGATCGGCACGACAGACGTCGACTACAAGGACCAGCCGGAAAAAGCATCGATCTCGGCAAGCGAGTCTGCGTATCTTTGCGAGGCGGCATCGTCATATTTCAAGCGGTCCGTAACACCGGCCGATATTGTCTGGACCTATGCCGGCGTTCGGCCTCTCTACGATGATGGCGCCGCCAACGCGCAGGAAACCACGCGCGACTATGTGCTGACAATCGATGCAGCGACCGGCGAGGCCCCTCTTCTTTGCGTCTTCGGCGGGAAAATCACCACCTATCGCTGCCTTGCAGAGGACGCGCTGCGTAAACTGTCGGCTCATTTTCCGCAGTGGATGATCAGTGCGGGATGGACCGGACGGACACCCCTACCAGGCGGTAATTTTGAAGCGGGCGCCGCCGATCGGCTCGCGCATGATCTGGGCAAGGAATACCCGTTTCTCAGTCCACGCGCCGCCCGGCGGCTTGTCCGGCATTATGGCGTCGATGCACGCAAAATCCTGGCCGGTGCGCGCAGCATGTCCGATCTTGGGCGTAGCTTCGGCCCCGATCTCAGCGAAGCTGAAGTTCGCTTCCTCATGCGGCACGAATATGCACGGGCCGCCGAAGACGTGGTGTTTCGGCGGACAAAGGCCGGAATTCGCATGCGCATTGAAGAGATATCCGAACTGGACACATGGATGGCACGGGAGCGCGCCGCCCAAGAAAATGAAGAGAACGGGATCGCCAGAGTGGGATAGCTGCATCGGCGCCCAGACGCATGGATGAGCCGGGTTCGCCGGCGACGAAGAGCAACAGAGTGGAGAATGATCCGGACAGGCAGAGGAGTGCCGGGCCGGATCGGGAGAAGGTCAAAGCGCCGGAGCGAGGCGTCAACGCCATCGCCCGCTCCAGGGAGGAGTACGAATGTCCGTCACACAGGTAAAGCGTATAGCGATCTCGGATTCGCCTTGGCCGTGGCTTCTGCCGCTGGTCAGTCTGCTGGTCGTTTTTACGATCTATCCGCTAATCTACAATATCTGGCTGAGTTTTCACGAGTTCGTGCCGCGCAAGCGTGCACTTGTCTTCGTAGGTTTCGCCAACTGGGTGCAGCTTTGGCACGACACGCGCTTCTGGGGCGCGCTCGGCGTGACCTTCGTCTATTTCACCATCGCACTTGTCTGCGAGATCGTGCTGGGCATGGCGGTCGCCCTGCTGCTGGATGCGGAACTGCCCGGATTTGGCGCATTACGTGCCGTCTTGTCGATGACGCTAGTGATACCGCCGGCCATCGCCGGCATGATGTTCCTGTTGATGGAAGATCCGCAATTCGGCGTGCTCACCTATTTTCTTAACATGCTGGGCCTGCTGGACAAGGCAACGCCAATCCTTGCCACATCCTCACTGGCGCTCGCGGGCGTGCTGGTGGCCGAGATCTGGCAATGGACGCCCTTCATGGTGCTGATCTTCATGGCCGGGCTGCGGTCCCTGCCGCCCGAGCCCTACGAGGCGGCGATGATCGACGGTGCCTCCTCGCTGCAAATGTTCCGGCGCCTGACGCTGCCGATGATGTCGCGCGTCATCGCAGTCGCGGTCCTGTTGCGCGGCATCGATCTCTTCCGCGTCTTCGACTACGTCTTCGTCATGACCTCCGGCGGGCCGGGCACATCGACCTACAGCCTCAGTCTCTACGCTTGGCAGCAAACCTTCAGCTTCCTGAAATGGGGGTATGGCGCAACGCTGAGCCTGGTCAGCCTGGCGATCGTGATGATCCTTGCCAATCTCTTCATCCGGGCCTTCAAGGTGAGGTGGTAACATGCCGCAAAGCAAATCCATGCGGATTTTCAGAACGCTCGCCGGCTGGCTCGTCGTTGCCTTCTTCTTCTTCCCGATTTTCTTTTGGACTTCGGTCGCCTTCCGCGACGCTAAGGATATTTTCTCGTGGCCGCCGAAGTTCTTCGAGTTCGAGCCGACGGTCAGAAATTTCGAGCAGGTTTTCGGCATCTCGCTTGGGTTCGGCTTCGGCACACAGGAGACGGTCAATCCGGGTGGCGGTAATTTCTACATGGCGCCTCGCCTGTGGGACTCGATCGTCGTCGCCTCGATGTCGACGGTGCTTGCGATCATGGTGGCGACGCTGGCCGCCTATTGCCTGTCGCGTATGCAATTCCGTGGGCGGCACGAGTTCGTCAATTGGGTTCTGTCGACCCGCATGATGCCGCCGGTTGCCGTCGCCATTCCGATGTTCTTCATTTTCAAGCAGCTGAACCTGCTCGATACCTATCTGGGCCTGATCCTCGTGCATGGACTGATGAACCTGCCGTTGGCCGTATTGCTGCTGAAGAGCTTCTTCGACGACATTCCCGCTGAGATCGATGAAAGTGCGTTGCTCGACGGCGCGTCCCGCTGGACGATTTTCAAGCGCATTGTCCTACCCATGGCCAAGGGGGGCATCGCCGCATCCGCCGTGCTCTGCTTCATCTTCAGTTGGACGGAGTTTCTGTTTGCGCTGACATTGACGCAGACCGGCATCAAGACTGTCCCGGTCGTGTCATCGACATTCGTCACGTCCATCGGCACGGCCTGGGGCAACATGGCTGCCCTGGGAGCGGCAGCCATCGTTCCCGCCTTCATCGTCGTCCTGCTCGTGCAGCGCCATCTGGTTCGTGGCCTGACGATGGGTTCGCTGAAGCAATAGGAGGGTGCGCCAGCGGCGCATCTGGAGCATCCGGACGGCGATCCCGTCGGCCGATTTAGAGGAGGAGAAGTTGATGAAAGACAGTGTGAGAAAACAATACCTCGCGTCGATCACGGACAAGTTCGTCCGGGGTCAATTGGGGCGCCGGGAGTTCCTGCGAGCCGCTGGAAAGCTTGGCCTTGGGGCAGGTGCGCTCGGGATGGGTTTCGGCAATCGTCCGTTTGGTGCGTTTTCCAGTGCCAGGGCAGCCGAGGAATTGACCCCCAACCCTGAAATCCTCAAATGGCTCGCGGATGTCGGTAAGCCTTTTGCCGGCACGACATTGAAGCTTGCGACGGAATCAACCCCGCCATCGAATGCCATCAACGGCCAGCTGAAGAAGTATTTCGAGGAAGCCACCGGCATCAAGGTCGAGATCGAGGTGCTTCCGCTTGAGCAGGTGCTGCAGAAGCTGACGCTCGACGTGGCGTCCAATCTGGGAACCTACGATCTCTACTACATCGACCAAAGCTGGGCGGCAAGCTTCAGCCAGGATGTCTTCGATCCACGCGAACAATATTCGGCCAAGGCTGACCTTGCCATGCCGAACTACAATCTCGACGACTTCCTGCCCGCCCTGGTCGACGGGATCGCCAAATACGAGGATCGATGGGTCGGCGTGCCCTACGATATCCCGATCTTCATCATGATCTACCGCAAGGACATCTACGACAAGCTCAGCCTCAAGGCACCGGAAACGATTGAGGAGCTCTACACCAACTCCAAGATCATCACTGATGAGATGGGGCCGAAGGTCTACGGCACGACCGGCCAGATGAAGTCCGGGCATTACAGCCTCGAATGCGACTGGACGGCATGGTTGTGGGGGCATGGCGGTTCCATCTTCGGACCGGATGGCAAGTTTACCGGCAATGATGAGAAGGGCGTTGCAGCGCTGGAATACTGGACCAAGCTCAAGGCGACGATGCCTCCGGGTGTCGACGGCTGGACCTGGGATGGCCAGGGTCAGTCGGTGGCGCAGGGCGTTGCTGCGTCCATGCTGTCCTGGGGCGAGTTCTTCCCGTATTTCGACGATCCGACTCAGACGAAGGTCTCCGGCCTTTGCGAAGTCGCCGTCCCGCCCCGGGCCATGTCGCTTCGCACCGTCAAGGAAACCGGGTATGGCGAAATCCCCGGCGTCGGTCACCAGGGTGGTTCATCGCTTGCGGTTTCCCGATACTCGAAGAGCCCGGATGCTGCCTGGATCTTCATGCAATGGGCGACCTGCGCCGATACCCAGGCCCTGATCACAACGCTCGGGGGCGGCACAGGCCCGACGCGCGCCAGCGTCTATGATGATCCGCGCGTGCTGGCGCAGGCCCGTGTCGGTGCCGGCACCACACGACACCTGCCGGTCGTCCGCGAAACCATCGCGAAACATATGGGCTCCGAGCCGGATCTTCCGGAATGGGCGCAATTGTCGAGCGACACGATCCCGGTGTCGTTGGGCAAGTATTTTGCAGGCAGCTACGGTTCTCCCAAGGAAGCACTCGATGACATCGCCAAGCAGGTGGGCGAGGTTCTCAAGGGCTGACTGACCGCGCGGCGACGATCGTGGCGTCTGCCGCGATCGTCGCCGCAAGGATCGCCGTACCTGTGCATTTTGGAGTTTTAGGAATGACCAGAAAATCCCTGATTGCGATCACCGGCGCCAGTTCCGGTATCGGCGAAGCTACCGCGCGCGCCTTTTCGGCAGCCGGTCATCCGCTTCTTCTGATGGCGCGTCGGCTGGACCGGCTGGAGGCGCTCGATCTCCCCGAAGTGGTCTTGAAAAAGGTCGATGTTCGGGACCGCGCGGCGATCATTGAGGCCGTTGCTGAGGCCGAGGCCCGGTTCGGGCCGGTCGACATGATGTTTGCCAATGCAGGTATCGCCCGGCTGGGGGATATTGCGACACAGCCCCCGGAGGAATGGGACGAGATGATCGACATCAACACCAAGGGCGTGATGAACAGCGTCCATGCGGTGTTGAACGGCATGATTGCGCGCCGATCGGGGACCCTGATGATGATGAGCTCGATTGCCGGTCGCAAAACCTATCCGGACCACACCGTTTATTGCGGCACCAAGTTTTTCGTCCACGCGATTTCCGAGAGCCTGCGCGAATATCTTGCTCCGCATGATGTGCGGGTCATCGTCTTGTCGCCCGGTATCGTCGAAACCGAGGTGTTGGATCACGTGAAGGATCCGGCGACGCTCGCCAATTACAAGGCCAACAAGGCCGCGATCGGCGGCGGGATTACCGCTGACATCGTCGCCGACCTGATCTTGAATGCCTATCAGCTTCCGCAAGGGGCGATCGTGCAGGAAATCGTCATCACGCCGACCCGGCAGAAATACTGAGCGCGGATGTGCATAGCCCACATGCGCGGCCGATATAAAACAGAGAGTGGAATCTGCAATGGCAACCGTTGAATACAAGCATATCGGCAAGGCCTTCGGCGCCTTCACCATCATGCGCGACATTTCCTTCCTGATCGAGGACCATGAGTTTGTCGTTCTGCTGGGGCCGTCAGGCTGTGGCAAGACAACCCTTTTGCGCATGACGGCCGGGCTCGAGAGCGTGACTGCCGGCGACCTTATGATCTCGGGACGCCGCGTCAACGACGTACATCCGCGCGACCGCGATATCGCCATGGTGTTCCAAAATTATGCACTTTACCCGACGATGAGGGTCTATGAAAATATCGCCTTCAGCCTAGAGGTGGCCAAGTTGCCGCCCGCCGAAATCAAGAGGCGGGTGGAACACGCTGCAGAGATTCTCAATCTCACGCCTTATCTGCAGCGCTACCCGAAGGAGCTTTCCGGCGGCCAGCGCCAGCGTGTTGCGATGGGGCGCGCCATGGTGCGTGAAGCGGCGGTGTTTCTTTTCGACGAACCGCTTTCCAATCTCGATGCCAAGTTGCGCGCCCATATGCGCACCGAAATCCGCCAGTTGCACAATCGCCTGAAGACGACGACGATTTACGTTACCCATGACCAGATCGAAGCGATGACCATGGCCGACAAGATAGTCGTCATGCGCGCGGGCAAGATCGAGCAGATCGGCACGCCTGACGATGTCTACGACCGGCCGGCCAGCAAATATGTCGCCGACTTCATCGGCTCGTCGGCGATCAATTTCCTCGGCGGCGTGGTTGTCGCCGATCAGGGCGTACCGGCGGCTCAAACCAGTGCCGGCCTCATTCGTCTCGACCCGGCGCTCAAGGTATCTGTGGGGCAAAAGGTGATTTGCGGCATCCGCCCGACCGATGTCCTGGTCGACCCGAATGGCTCTGTTGCGGCGCGTTCGCTGCTGATCGAGCGCATGGGACACGAAGCCCAGCTTTGCTGCCAAGGACCGGAAGGCCAGTTTCTGGCCATTGTCGACAAGTCGGCACGATTTGACGAGGGGGCCGAAGTCCGTTTCTCGGTCGCTTCAGAGAAAGTCCACGTTTTCGACGCGGCAACGGAAGATCGCATCTGACCCGCCACTGCGGCTCATTCAACATACTTTGACCCGCTCCAGAAGGATGCGGGAATGAAAGGTGATACCGATGAAATCAAGATGGAACGACGGCGAACTTGCCTCCTTGCTCAATGCCTACGTGGCCAAGGGCATCAACCGCGATCTGGCAATCAGGACATATACGACACGTCTTCTCGGTCAGGATCCGGAATTGGTTCTGCACGGCGGTGGCAATACGTCGGTCAAGACCGCGTTTATCGATCGCGACGGGTCGTCGGTGGATGTTCTCTGTGTCAAGGGCAGCGGCTGGGACATGGGCACAATCGAGCCACAGGGGCTGCCGGCCGTACGGCTCGACCCGCTGAAGGCGATGGTAGGCTACGACGCACTGACCGACGACGAGATGGTGATGCTGCAGCGACGGCTGCTCATGGACCCGAATGCGCCGAATCCATCGGTGGAAGCGATACTGCATGCGATCCTGCCCTTCAGGCACATCGATCACACGCATGCCAATGCGATCGTCTCTCTGACCAACCAGCCGCATGGTGAGGACCTTGTGCGGGAGTTGTTTCCCAATTCGATTATCGTCCCTTATGTGATGCCCGGGTTCGTCCTGGCGAAGGCCTGCGACGCGGCGTTTCGCGCCAATCCCACGGGCGACGGCATGATCCTTCTGAAACATGGGATTTTCACCTGGTCGAATGATCCGCGCGAAGCCTATGAAGATATGATCGCCAAGATCGATCAGGCTGAACGGCGTCTGGCACGGGGCCGCGCGAAGCCTTTCGTCCCGGTCGCCATTCCGCAGGAGATCGCGGCAGCGAAGGACATCGCGCCAATCCTGAGGGGTGCCATTGCCATCGATACTGGGATAGAGGGCGCGCCAAAACGCCTCATTCTCGAACACCGCAGCAGTGAGAAAATCTTGGATTTCTGCAATGCAGAAACGGCCGAAAGCCTCGTGCAGCGCGGCAATGCCACCCCGGAGCATGTCATTCACATCAAGCGTTTCGGCATCGCTCTGCCGGCGCCGGAGTCCGGACGCCTTGCTGAATGGGGCGACACGGTGCGGGCCGCCGTTGAGGCATACGAGGCGGACTACAGGGCGTATTTCCAGCGCAACAACGATCGCGCCGGCGGTGGCAAGACGATGCTGGATCCGATGCCGCGTGTCTTCTATGTTGCGGGCGTCGGACTATTTGCGGCAGGGGCCACGCGCAAGAACGCGCTTGTCGGCGCTGATGTGGCCGAAGCGACGATCGCGGTCATCACCAACGCAGAAGGGATTTCGTCGTTTGAGGCGCTGCCGGAAGCGGACCTCTTCGATATCGAATACTGGTCTCTGGAACAGGTCAAACTTACCAAGCAGGTAGAAAAGCCGCTGACGCGCCAGGTGGCGATCGTCACGGGTGCTGCCGGCGGGCTCGGCCTGGCGATCGCCGAAGCCCTGCGTGCCGAAGGTGCGGAAGTGGCATTGATTGACATTGCCGAAGACAGTGTGACACGCGAGGCAAAAAGGCTGGGCGGGCTGGGTGTCGCCTGCGACGTCACCAATCCCGCCGCGGTGGACGCGGCCATCGCCAGGGTGGCGCAGCATTTCGGGGGTGTGGACATTCTTATCTCCAATGCAGGCGCTGCCTTCCAAGGAGGTCTGCTTGAGGTATCGGAGGACGTTTTCAGAAAGGCGTTCGATCTCAACTTCTGGAGCCACCACTATGTCGCGCGGGCGGTTGTCCGAGTGATGGAAAAGCAGAGAAGCGGCGGCGCCATCGTTTTCAACGTGTCCAAACAGGCGGTCAATCCCGGCGCCGATTTCGGAGCTTACGGCACATCGAAGGCTGCGCTGATGGCGCTGATGCGGCAATATGCCATTGAGCATGGCCCATCGGGCATCACGGCGAACGCGGTCAATGCCGACCGGATACGCACCGGACTGATGACGGATCAGATGGTGGTCGAGAGAAGCCGGGCGCGTGGCCTGACGCCAGAGGCCTATATGCGCGGCAACCTTGTCGGCCGCGAAGTGACCGGTGCGGACGTTGCAGCGGCCTTCATTCATCTTGCCAAGGCACGCACCAGCACTGGTGCGGTGATCACCGTCGATGGCGGCAATGTCGCTGCCATGATGCGGTAAATTGGGCTTCCGCTCAGTATCGAAGAGAGCCAAAGGATCAGGATCGTGGCGAAAATAGTCATTCTCGGTGCCGGTGTGATGGGGACAGCGCTGACAGTGCCGGCAACGGACAACGGCCATAACGTTCTGCTTGTCGGCACGCCGCTGGACCGCAAAGTTATCGCCGAACTGCACCGCCGCGGTGGGAGCCATCCGAAGCTTGACGAGCCCTGTTCACGGCTTGTCACAGCGATATCGGTTGATGATTTGGGACCGGAGCATCTGGAGGGTGCGGACATTGTCATTGTCGGTGTCAGCAGCCCGGGCATAGGGTGGGCGGTCGATGTCCTGAACAATCTGATGGCCAATCGACTGCCGGTGGCGTTCGTGACCAAGGGGCTCGCTGTCCGGGGCGAGGGGTTGGCGACCTATGCCGAAACGCTTCCTCCACAATTGCGCCAAATGCATGCCTTCATCGGGATCGGCGGTCCGTGCATTGCGCGCGAACTCGCCAACCGTCAGCCGACGGCCAGCATCTATGCCTGCAAGGACCTGCAGGTTGCCGAACGTTTCGCTGCTTTGATGCGGACCGACTATTATCGGCTGTCGATTACCACCGATGATACCGGTGTCGAAGCCTGCGCCGCCCTCAAAAACTTCTTTGCAATTGGCGTCAGCGCCATGCAGACACGATACCCCGACAAAAAACGCGGGGGTGGACAATCGAAAAATCCAACGGCGGCCGCTTTTACCCAGGCAACACTTGAGATGGCGAGACTTTGCGAAAGGCTGGGGGGACATCCCGCCACCGCGTTCGGCCTTGCCGGACTGGGCGATCTGCATGTCACCGTCGGCGGCGGGCGCAACAGCCGGCTTGGCCACGGTCTGGGCCGCAACCAAACCATCATGGACCTCATGTCCAACGAACTGGCGGGCGAAACGGTGGAAGGCGTGGACACGGCCCGCGCCTTGGCAACGATGATTTTGGGCAATGCGGCTATTAAGATGGAAAGTGACGACTATTTTCCGCTCACTTTCGCCATTATGGATTCGATTCTTGAGCAGAAATCGTTTGTGCTGGACTTTGCGAATTTGATTGTGCGGTAAACGGGGCCGAAATCCACTTATCAAAGAAACGCTTCGAACTTTCCGGACAACCGAGCCACCTCCTTTGAAGGGGCGGTCGATTTTGTCCATGGTTTGGAGAAGTTTGCGTATCGCAGCCGCGGACGATGGACAGCGCCCCCTCCAAAGGGTGAGCAGGCAGGTAATCGTCGAGGCAGTGGGTGCCCGGCTCGCAACGGAAATCAAGACGCCGGTGCGATCGGCTCGATGCCTCTCACGCCATTGGATCATTGATGAGGGCGTAGTTGCTATCCACGAAGATAGGCGGGATCTCGATCAGCGAGGGGCCCGTGACTCCATTGTCGATGACCTCGAACACGGCGTTGAGCATGCCCTGGACGTCCTGGCGCACCATCTCGATCTCGTCGCCTAGCAGTGCCGCGAAGGGGTCCCAGTCGAAGCACCCCATAACCGGGGTGTGATTGACGTAGTGGCCCGAGCGCCTGATCCAACGCATGACGCCTTCGAGCGAAATGGTGGAATTCACGAACATGCCGCTCGGCAGCTCACGCTCTACCATGGCCAGCGCCTGAAGAGACATCTCGGCTTTTTCCGGTGCGTATCCGCAGGTCAGGATATGCCTCTCGTCGATCCGTACACCGATATCGGCATGGGCCGCGCGAAAACCGCGCACGCGTTCTGCGGTGTTGTGATCGCTGCCGCGGCCACCGATGAATAGAAGAGGGCGAGCCGCGCCCAGCTTGCGCTCGCTGTTGACGAGAATGCGCCGCGTCAATTCTCTGGCGCCGGTGAAATTGTCGGAAATGATGGAAGGCGCTTTGGTGCCGGGCAGATCGAGATTGAGACTTCCCACGCCCGCGGCCCCGCAGATATCACTGATGCGGTCGGGATCCGTGGCGCCAGTCGAGACCAGCCATTCGACCTGATAGGAAAGCATGGTCCGGGCCGCATCGACCTCCAGTTCAGGGTCGCGGCGGGTACAGGTGATGATCGGGAAAAGACCTCGCTCGCGTGCCATGGTCTCAAAGGTCTCGACGATCGATCCGAAGTAGCGGTTGTCATATTTGGGCACGATCATGCCAATGATTTTCGACTTCTCCCGTCGAAGCAGGCTAGCCTGCATGTTGATGGCATACCCCTGCTCCTCCGCGAGCCGGGTGATTTTCTCCGCCAA
Source organism: Rhizobium sp. 007 (assembly GCF_015353075.1). Lineage (NCBI taxonomy): Bacteria > Pseudomonadati > Pseudomonadota > Alphaproteobacteria > Hyphomicrobiales > Rhizobiaceae > Rhizobium > Rhizobium sp. 007. The sequence continues at coordinate 182,451 of NZ_CP064188.1, forward strand.
TTGACTGCTGATTCTGCGCTTCTTCCAATTTCCGTTCAGCACAGCGCTGACAGCGCTGGCCGACGTTCCCGCTAGCTCCGCCAGATCATAGATCGTGGTCTTTTTTGTCGGCCTGTCCTGATTCACTGATATCTCCACTTCGATCGCAGCTTGACATTATTGAAGGAAGGTGGCAATTGTTGCTTCATCGATTGAGCACGGATGCTCAATCGATGAAGTTGGTTGGCTGTGGAGAGTCGACCGGGAGGTGTCCGGGAAGATCCACGATCATGACCCGCGTCGACCTGGGTTGGCGGGGGCGGTGATATGCACGCTTTGCTGCCTCTGCAGCAAGGCGTGAGGAGAGGCTTGGACATGAAACCGGAACGCGCCTCTCGGCACGTGTTATGATTTCAAAAGGAGGAAACAATGGAATTCCGTTCAATGATGAGGGTGTCGGTTGCTGCCGCCGCCATGATTGCCGGTTCGGCCTATGCGCAAGACGCCGCTACGGTCGCATTCCTGATGCCGGACCAGGCGTCGACGCGCTACGAGAACCATGACTATCCAGGGTTCAAGGCGGAGATGGACAAGCTGTGCGCGAAATGCACGGTCATCTACCAAAATGCCAATGCCGATATGGCGCTTCAACAGCAGCAGTTCAATTCGGTCATCGCCCAGGGCGCCAAGGTTGTCGTGATCGACCCGGTCGACTCGGCCGCTGCGGCCGCGCTCGTCGAGATCGCACAGTCCCAGGACGTCAAGGTCATTGCCTATGACCGTCCGATCCCTGCCAAGCCGGCGGATTTCTATGTGTCCTTCGATAATGAAGGCATCGGTCATGCCATCGCCGAGTCACTGGTTCAGCATCTCAAGGCAAGCGGCGTTGCAGCGGGCTCCGGCCTGCTGCAGATCAATGGCTCTCCGACCGACGCGGCGGCTGGCCTTATCCGTGACGGTATCCATCGCGGCCTGAAAGATTCCGGCTACAAGACACTTGCGGAATTCGACACCCCGGAATGGGCGCCGCCGAAGGCCCAGGAATGGGCCGCCGGTCAGATCACCCGCTTTGGCGCAGATATCAAGGGCGTTGTCGCCGCCAATGACGGCACGGGTGGCGGCGCGATCGCTGCCTTCAAGGCTGCAGGCGTAAACCCTGTTCCGCCCGTCACAGGCAATGACGCGACAATCGCAGCCTTGCAGCTGATCATCTCCGGCGATCAGTACAACACGATTTCCAAACCGTCGGAAATCGTGGCTGCCGCTGCTGCCAAGGTGGCGGTACAGCTTCTGAAGGGCGAAAAGCCGAAGGCGAAGACCTCGCTTTACGACACGCCGTCCGAACTCTTCGTGCCGGCCGTCGTGACGGCAGACAACATCAAGGCGGAAGTCTTCGACAAGAAGATCCAGACTCCTGACGAGGTCTGCACCGGTGAATACGCCGAAGGCTGCAAAAAGCTCGGCATTACCAAGTAATAGTTCTCCCGAGATCTCCGGCCGCGCCAAGGCGTGGTCGGAGATACCCCGAACCTAAAAAGAGCGTCAAACCATGGTGCAAGAACACAGGGCGAACCCGGAGAAAGATAGTCCCATTCTCCGGCTCACCAATATCTCAAAGAATTTTGGTGCGGTGTCGGCGCTGACCGATATTGATCTGGAAGTGCGTGCCGGTGAAGTCGTTGCTCTCGTCGGAGACAATGGCGCGGGCAAGTCGACCCTGATCAAGGTGCTGGCAGGCGTTCACCAGCCTTCGTCCGGAAAAATCGAGTTCTGTGGCCAGGAGGTGGCGCTCGACAGTCCAAGCCGCGCCCTTGAACTCGGCATCGCCACAGTGTTTCAGGATCTGGCCCTCTGCGAGAACCTCGACGTCGTCGCCAATCTCTTCCTGGGTCATGAACTGTCGCCGTGGAATCTCGATGAAATCGCCATGGAGGTCCGCGCCTGGACGCTCTTGAAAGAGCTGGCGGCGCGCATTCCGTCGGTACGAGAGCCTATTGCCTCACTGTCAGGTGGTCAGCGCCAGACAGTTGCCATCGCGCGATCCCTGCTTCTCGACCCGAAAATAATCATGCTCGACGAACCCACCGCGGCTCTCGGCGTGGCGCAGACAGCCGAGGTGCTGAACCTCATCGAACGCGTCCGTGATCGCGGGTTAGGCGTCATCATCATCAGCCACAATATGGAAGATGTGCGTGCGGTTGCTGACCGCATCGTTGTCCTGCGTCTCGGGCGCAACAACGGCATCTTCAGCCCCGACGCATCCAATCAGGAACTCGTCGCATCCATCACCGGAGCCACGGAAAACTCCGTGTCGCGCCGCCTGGATCGTAAGGTGGGCCAAAACGAAAGCAGGGGGAGCGTCGTATGAGCGAGAAAATGTCAAACAAGGATCAGGCCCTGGACCGCGGCGACATCAGGGTCAAACATGATGATGGCCTGGCCGGCATGCTCAGGAGTTTCATTAATCGCGTGCGCTCCGGCGATCTCGGCATGCTGCCGGTGGCGGTGGGGCTGATCGTCATCTCAACGGTCTTCAGCATTCTCAACCCGATCTTCCTGGCACCGAACAATCTCGTGAATCTGCTGTTCGATTGCGCGACCGTGGGCATCATCTCGCTCGGCATCGTCTGCGTTCTACTGTTGGGCGAGATCGACCTGTCTGTCGGTTCGATGAGCGGCCTGTCATCAGCTATCATCGGTGTGCTCTGGGTCAACTCGGGTCTGCCTGTCATCGTCGCGGTTTTCGCGGCGCTCGCCACCGGTGCTTTGGTCGGCGCGCTCTACGCGCTTATGTACAACCGACTGGGCATGCCGAGCTTCGTTGCCACGCTTGCAGGCCTACTCGCACTCCTCGGTTTGCAGCTCTATATCCTTGGTGCGACCGGAAGCATCAATCTTCCCTATGCCTCACCCCTGGTGCGCTTCGGTCAGATCCTGGTGATGCCGGGTTGGATGTCGCATACTCTGGCATTGGTGCCGGGTCTCGTCATGGTCATTGCCGGCTTTGCCATTCGCAAGCGCAGGCAATCGGTCAATCTCTCCTCGCGACCGTTGAGCAATCTCCTGGTCAAGGTGGCCGTGCTAACGGTCGCTCTGGAATTCGCTGTTTATTATCTGAACCTCGGCCGCGGCGTGCCGTGGATGTTCGGCCTGTTCGTCGCGCTGGTCGTCATCTTGAACTATGCGCTGACCAAGACGCAGTGGGGGCGGTCGATGTTCGCCGTCGGCGGAAACCGTGAAGCGGCCCGCCGCTCGGGCATCAATGTCCGTCGCATCTATCTGAGCGCCTTCATGCTCTGCTCGACCTTGGGCGCCCTCGGTGGCATCCTCTCGGCATCTCGCCTGGCATCATCCAGCCAGCAGGCCGGCACTGGCGATGTCAATCTGAATGCGATCGCGGCAGCCGTCATCGGCGGGACAAGCCTGTTTGGCGGCCGTGGCAGCGCTTATTCGGCCCTGCTAGGCATCATTGTCATCCAGGCGATCTCCAATGGCCTTACCCTGCTCAATCTCAGTTCGTCCCTGCGCTACATGATCACCGGCGCCGTGCTGGCGATTGCTGTCATCGTCGACTCGCTTGCACGCCGTTCGCGTGTCAGCCATGGCCGTGCCTAACAACAAACTGGAGGAAATCTCATGGCTGAACTCATGAAGGGCAAAGTTGCCGCAATCACCGGCGCCGCATCGGGCATCGGTCTGGAATGCGCCCGTACCCTGCTGGCGGAAGGCGCAACCGTGGTGCTGATCGACCGGGCCAAGGAAAAGCTCGAAGCGCTGTGCGCGGAACTCGGAGACCGCGCCAAGCCGCTCGTGGTCGATCTGCTCGACGGTAAAGAATTGTCCGGCATTCTGCCGCGCATTCTCGAGGTCGCGGGCAGTCTCGATATTTTCCATGCCAATGCCGGTGGATATATTGGCGGTCCGGTCGCGGAAGGCGATCCGGATGCCTGGGACCGGATGCTCAGCCTTAATATCAACGCCGCCTTCCGCTCGGTTCACGCAGTGCTGCCGCACATGATCGCACAAAAGTCGGGCGACATCCTGTTCACCAGTTCGATTGCCGGTGTAGTGCCGGTTGTCTGGGAGCCGATCTACACGGCTTCGAAATTCGCCGTTCAGGCTTTTGTTCATTCGACCCGCCGACAGGTCGCAAAGGATGGGGTGCGCGTGGGCGCAATTCTGCCTGGTCCGGTGGTCACCGCTCTGCTCGATGACTGGCCGAAGGCCAAGATGGAGGAAGCACTAGCTAATGGCAGTCTGATGCAGCCGAAGGAAGTAGCGGATGCTGTGCTCTTCATGCTGTCTCGCCCTCGCAACGTCACCATCCGCGACCTCGTCATCCTGCCCAACAGCGTCGATCTCTGATCGACGCCGACGGCACCTTCCCAACATCCCAAGATATGCAAGAGCCAATCATGATCGACGCAGCGAACACCACGACGCCCGCCTCACGCTATCTCATCGGCGTCGATGTCGGCACTGGAAGCGCACGTGCCGGGCTCTTTGATCTGGCGGGCCAGCTGCTGGCGGTGGCCAAGCGCGACATTTCCCTCTTCCGGGAAGCCGGCACCATTGTCGAGCAGTCGAGTACTGAGATCTGGGACGCCGTCTGTACTGTTATCCGCGAGGTGGTCACGGCTGCCGGGGTGGATACTGCGGCGATCATTGGTCTTGGTTTCGATGCGACATGCTCGCTGGTCGTGCTCGGCGAGGGCGGGCGCCCCCTCGCTGTCGGTCCGTCGGAGAATCCCAACCGCGACATCATCGTCTGGATGGACCACCGCGCTCTCGCCCAGGCGGAACGGATCAACGATATGGGGCACGATGTCCTGCGATATGTGGGCGGACGGATTTCGCCGGAGATGGAGACGCCGAAGATCCTTTGGCTAAAGGAGAATCGTCCGGAAACGTTCGATGCGGCGTGGCAATTTTTCGACCTCGCCGATTTCCTCACCTGGAAGGCAACCGGCGACCTTGCGCGCTCCACCTGCACCGTGACCTGCAAATGGACCTATCTCGCCCACGAGCAAAGATGGGACTCAACCTATTTCCAAGAAATCGGTCTCGGGTCGCTTGCCGACGAAGGCTTCGCCCGGATCGGCACGCGCATCGTCGAGCCAGGAACACCGCTAGGACAGGGGCTGACGGCGGAGGCTGCGATGGCCATGGGTTTGCAGTCAGGAACTGCAGTCGCCGCTGGTATGATCGACGCTCATGCTGGAGGCATCGGCACGGTTGGTATCGGTGGCCGCCCGGGAGCCAATCTCGCCTACGTCTTCGGAACCTCGTCCTGTACCATGACTTCGACCATCGAGCCCGTCTTCGTGCCGGGTGTTTGGGGACCGTATTACTCAGCCATGGTCCCTGGCATGTGGCTCAATGAAGGGGGACAAAGTGCTGCCGGTGCGGCGATCGATCAATTGCTGGACTTTCATCCTGCCGCAGTCGAAGCGCATGCAATGGCAGAACAACGACGTGTGCCGCTACCGGTCCTGATCGCAAATGCCGCCGCTGAAAAAGCCGGCACCACGTCTGAGGCCGTACGTCTGGCAAGGGGCCTGCATGTCGTTCCCGAATTTCTTGGCAATCGCGCGCCTTTTGCCGATCCGCATGCCCGAGCGGTGATCGCAGGCCTTGGCATGGAACGCGGTTTCGACAGTCTCGTGGCGCTGTATGTGGCAGGGCTCTGTGGCATCGGTTACGGTCTGCGACAGATCATCGAGACCCAAGCTCAAGCCGGTGCGCATATCGAAAGCGTCGTCATCAGTGGCGGTGCGGGGCAGCATGAACTGGTCCGACAGATACTTGCCGACGCCTGTGGCGCGCCGGTGGTGGGGACCGTATCGGAAGAGCCGGTTCTGCTTGGGTCGGCGATCCTTGGAGCGGTTGCGGGCGGTGCCTTTCCGGACGTAGTCTCGGCGATGAAACGGTTGTGCAGTCCCGCGCATGTTTATGGGCCGGCGGTGGGCGCGTTGGCGGAGATTCATGCCAAACGTTACTCGGCCTTTGCTGCATTACAGAAGCTGGCCAGAGGGCTGAAAGATAGTTGAGTTTTGCTGAGACCCGCCCCGATCGGGCGACTCACATACGGACTCACCGTATAATCTCATCCCCCTCGCGGGGCATTGGTCACTTGCCGTGCCGAATCCGCCGCGCCTTGGGTACCGCTTGCCGCTTCTGTCGATCGCACTCCATTCAGTGGCTCTGCCGTCGCCTCGCGTATGAAGTCCCGCCAAATATGCGCTGGCAGGGCGCCGCCCGTCACCCCCTTCATCGGCGCGTCGTCATCATCGCCGACCCAGACACTGACGACGAGCGATTCCGTGCAGCCGACGAACCAGGCATCAGGGTTGTTCTGGCTGGTACCGGTCTTGCCGGCCGCAAACGTGCCGGGATCTGCTCCACGCCCGGTGCCCGCGGCTCGACTGCCAACTGCAGGAGCCCGACGAGATCGGACTGGTAGGGAGCGCGGGTCACTCCATGCATCGTTGATGTTTTCTCGATCGAGGTTTCGAAGGTGAACGGCAATTTTAAGGAGCGAGGTGAACGAACCTTGGCATGGGTCTGTCCGGGCGAGGCAGCAAGACGCGTTCGTGAGATTGAGCTGAAGTTTGCTTCTTGTGGAATTCAAACCGAGTGGAAAACAATGAAATCTGATTAAAGCGCACGGACCGAGCGCCAAATGAGGGCCGCTCTCCGAGGCCGACAATGCGGAGTCCTTACCGATATGGATGAAACGCCGACACATCACGGAAGACTATCCGCAGCGACCTACGATGCGCTGGAGCAGCTGCAGGCAAATGGAGTGAAAGTCATTCCGGTAACGGCTGCTCCGGCAGGCTGTTGCGATCAGATGGCACGCATGTGGCCCGTGGACGGTGTGATCGGGGGAAATGGCGGCTTTTTCTTCCGACGACAACTCCAAGGACACGCCCTGGAAGGGCACTTTTGGCATTCGTCGGCCGACCAGGTATACACCCGCGACCGCCTAGAGGAGATCGCCGACATTGCCCGTACCAAGTGGGGCACGGGCCAGGCTCGCCGAAGATCAGCCGTTCCTGTTGACCAGTCCGGCCTTTGCCCAGCCGGATACTCCGACCGATGTAGCAGCCATCGTTGCGGCCCTGCGCGAGGCGGGAGCGGAGGCGACGGTCAACAATCTCTGGATCCTCGTTGGCTGGGGAGGGTCGAGGATGCAAGGTCATTGACGCATCACGCGAATGGTAATGCCGCTGCCACGGCTCTTGTCGCCGAGGACATGGAGGCCGCGATGCGGCGCATCGAAAATTGTTCTCGCGAGATTTCCACAATATTAGGCGTGATCAATGAGATCGCCTTTCAGACAGATCTCCTGGCGCTGAACGCCGGCGTCGAGGCGGCACGAGCCGGTGACTCCGGCAAGGGTTTTGCGGTGGCTGCCCATGAGGTACGTGAGCTTCCACGGCGTTCGGCTTGTGCAGGCGAAGAAATAAAGATCCTGATCGACGCATCGACATCCGAAATTGCCGTTGGCGTCACGCTCGCTGATGGCGTGTCAGAACAGCTTTGTCGTCAATCTCCGTTTCCGTCGCAACCATGGAACTTCATATGGGTGCCGTAGCGCAATCGTCAAGCGACCAACTCGCCGGATTGAGCAAGTGAGCACCGCGATTAACGAAGTGGAAAGGTCAACGCACCATTACGCTGCGATCGCCGAGGAAGCGGCTGCTGTCCGCCACCGACCGGGCGATCTCCAGTGCTTTTACCACTGAGCGTTGCGAGCAACGCGGAGCGCGCCTCGGAAATTCACCGGTCGAGATGCATTTGAGTTACAGGATCGGCAGCGCGGCCCACATGCAGCAATGCTAGGGTGAACACGACCTCGATGAAAACGGCCACCAGGATTCTGGGAGTGACATGGCCGAGCGCCAGTTCAAGGCCTCCAAGTGCCGCCAAGAGAAAACAGGAAACTACCAACCCGTTGATCAAAGCCGATCGAGCCGCCGAGGGCTCTGCATTCCTGGCCAAGAAGAACATGACAGCGATTCCGGCAAACAGCGCCGCCGCGCGACGGCAAATGACGCCAACCGACAACGTGTTTTCGAGGCCCCAGTCTGCGAGCAAGAGATTTGGTGTAAACATCAACGTAAGCGCTAAGGCGAAGAAGCTCAGCGCGATTAGAATTGCGACAGTTCGAAAGGTCAGTTTCATGGCATGGTGTCTCCTGCTCCAGTTTTTCCGTAAGACGATGACGTCGTGAGATCTATTGCTTGGCGAGAAAAAACGGCGACCTCGGCCTAAACCGCCTGCGTGAGCAAGGGTCGCCCGCGACGGAAGCGATATTGATGATGGCGCCATTGCCTGCCTCTGCAAGGCGGGGAGCGAAGTGCTGGAGAGCTGCACACGCGCCGTCGTGTTAATGGGGCGGTCCGCAGGATGTCGTCGCGCAGCCGCCTCTCCATCCTCTCAAGCTCCTTGCTCCTGTGACATCTGCCTGGATGATGTCGACGGCTGCGCCCGTTTCTTGTCGCAGATGGCTCCCAGAGCCCCCATTGTGCCGCACCACAGGCACGAGGTCGTTCTCAAGACGCGCAAAGTGCTCAGCACGGTCGACTCCGATGCGGGTGGAAGCATCGGCGGAAAATCGCTTTTTATTCCTGCCGTATCCAGGTTTGTGAACGGCCCAACAGTGACACGCCGATATAGCCGCGCACACTCAGCTTTTTGCCGCCGTCGAGTAGATGCATATTGCTGCTGTAGACTTTGCCGTTTTCCGGATCGAGAATTTCACCTCCCGAGTATTCGTCGCCATCCTTCCTCATGCCGGTTATCATGACTATGCCGACGATCGGAGCATTCTTGCGAGCGCCTTCGCATTTTGTGCATTTCGGATTCTGATCCTCCGTGGGGCCGGGGAACACCTTAACGACCGTGCCTTGCAGTGTGCCAGCCGTTTCCGTCACACGGATCAGCGCCCGCGGCTTTCCCGTGGCATCGTCAATGTTTTTCCACAAGCCAACAGGGGACGTATTGTCGGCCCAAGCTGACGAGGGCATGACTGCTGTGGCGAGCATAAGCGCGAGAGCGCCTGCGGTTTCAAATCTAAGCATCGACCTATCTCCATATCGGGAAGTGGTGGCAGGGTTACTTTGGTAGTTGGCGCGGCTTTCGGCCGACCTCATGCCAGACCGACGAGCGTCTCGCTCACGTCCCACAGACGCCGCGCTACATCATCATCATAGGCGGCAGGATTGGGCGAGCGCATCGGCCATCCACCGCGGCGCGAAGCCTTGTCCTTGTAGAGACCGATTTGACTGAAATACGCGCCGTTCTGATTAACAATTTCTGGGGCCAGCAAAGCATGAAGCGTGGTTTGCGCGCCTTCCCAAGGCTCAATCATACCACCGAGCCGAAGGACCGGAGTCAGAATGAAGGTCAGAATTTTTGCAGCGGAGGGGGGGACTGGCAATTTGACGAGATTGGTCCGTACGAAGCCGGGATTTAGACTTACGGCAGTGACCCCAGTCCCGTCCAATCGCCGAGCAAATTCTCGTGCGTGCATAAGATTCGCTAGCTTTGATTGGGCATAGGCTTCCCAACTATCGAAGCGCCGCCGTATGTAGTTCAGATCGTCAAAGTGGATAGAGCCAACGCGGCCCATGGCCTGCTCGTGGTAGGAGCTTGACACATTGACGACGCGAGAAGGCGCGCTCGCCTTGAGAAGGTTCGTCAGCAGTGCAGTCAAAAGAAAAGCACCGAGATAGTTCACGCCAAACTGGGTTTCGAAACCATCCCTTGTCCAGCCTTTGGGGGTGTTCATGACGCCGGCATTGTTCACAAGCCCGTCAAGGCGGTTGTAGCGCTGCTGAAACAGTGCCGCGAAGGCGCGGACGGAGGCAAGGCTGCCTAAATCAAGTTTCATTACTTCGGGTTTGCCCTTGGGGTGGTCATTGGATATTTCCCGAGCGGCACGCTCGCCGTCGATTATACGACGGCAGGCCATAATCACTGTGGCGCCCTGCTTTGCCAGTTGTTTGGCGGTGACGAACCCGATGCCTGAATTTGCACCTGTGACGATATATATATTGCCTGCAAGGTTCCGAGACAGCAATTCCGGACGGACCATGAGAGGGGCTTTTGCCATAACGAAAAGCTTTCCATTTTTATGACGATCGGGTAAATACCGGTTAAGAAACCGATGGTCTCTAAATAAGAGACCGATGGGCTCTTGTCAAGCCAGGAGATCGAAATGACGCCAGTTGAATTTCAGCGCGCCCGTCGCCCGGAGCAAAAGGAGGAGCGGCGCGTTCATTTGCTGGAGGTGACGCGAGCACTGCTCAGCGAGAATTCGGGTACGCCCGTTTTTGGTCTCAATGAGCTAGCTCGGCATGCCGGAATGACCAAATCCAATGTCTACCGCTATTTTGAAAGCCGAGAAGCAGTTCTGCTGGAATTGCTGCGGGAGGAGGGGGATCTGTGGTACGAGGCCCTGGGAGCAGAACTTTCCGCACTGAGCCATCCCATTGCCCTGGAGGAGATTGCTGAAGCCGTCGCAAGGACCGCCACAGCTCGACCGCTCCTAGGTCATCTAACAAGCATAATGCCTTCGATTATCGAACATAACGTCTCGATCGAGAGTGTCCGCGAATTCAAGACATCATCACTGCAATTGTTGCAGGACGCTGCGCGCTTCCTTCATGAGCGAGCCCCGTACCTATCGATTTCCGCCTGTGAGGAATTCATTCATCGAACCATTATCTCAATTACAGGGCTTTGGCCGCTTTCACATCCATCACCGGTGACAGCTGTGGTGCTCGAAGCACCCGAACTTGCTGCTTTTCGTTACAGCTTCCACGACGAACTTGCGCGCGTACTTCTCCTACTTCTACGGGGGCTATCGCAAGAGAGCACGAATCAAGCCGGCTAAGTAGAGCGACTATCAAAGCGGCGTGCGGACCTGATAGTCCTCAAAGTAGAGGATGGACTGCATGGATCGCATCCGATCGAGTTGCGTGCGCTTATTGTAGTGTCTGTCGATCTGGCGGGGTGGGCTTCTCGGCCGATAGCTCGACGGTCAGCTGACTTCTGTGTCGACTTAAGGGTGAGAGCTCTACCGAGACGTATTGTCCTGCGGCTTGGTACGGTTTTTTTGCCGCGCCGCAGGACGCAGCGCTTTTTATGGTGATCGATAAGGATGAGAGCTCATGCGGGAAGCCCGTTGAATTTCCGAAGACTCTTATCGACCATTGCTTCCGGCAGAAAGCGACGCAGAAAACGGATCTGTCCTGCAGATTTTCCAGCGGTATAACGCCGTTTTGGCGATGCTGCATTGGCGGCCCTTACGACGGCTTTGGCGACGATTTCTGGTGCATCGCCCTTGGCGACGATTTCGCGCATGAGTTTCTCAGCGTTGGCGCGAACCGTGTCGTAGATAGTGAGCGGCCGGTCGGGTCGCGTAATGTTTTCTTCGAAGGAAGTGCGCGTCACACCGGGCTCGACAAGCACGATGCGGATGCCCTGCGTCCGCACTTCGTGGTCGAGAGATTCCGAATAGCCTTCAATGGCATGCTTCGTCGATGCGTAGAGTGCATTATAGGGAGCGGGGATCAGCCCGAGTATGGAACTGAGGTTGATGATCCGGCCTTTACGCTGCCGTCTCATCACCGGCAGGACCGCATTGGTCATTCGTATGGTCCCGAACACGTTGACGTCGAATACAGCCTTAGCCTGTTCCGTCGTAGATTCCTCAGCGCCGCCAAGCAGTCCGATCCCTGCATTGTTGACGAGAAGATCGATCCGCCCTTCTCGGCTTACGACCTCGTTGACGACACTCTGCACGGAGGCATCGTCGATCACGTTGCAGATCAGCATCGTGATCCCATCTGCGGTATCAGGCATCGGCTTTCGGCTGGTACCGAAGACACGGTAGCCGTCGCGCCGCAAAGCTTGTGCCGTGACCAGCCCGATGCCGGAAGACGCGCCTGTGACCAGGGCAATGCCTCGATCTCTTTTACTCATTTGCTCCTACTTCCATTTTGTGGTGGCGTAACCATGAGCGCAATGTTACTATCAAAAAAATATCAAGTCACTACGAAAATGATATTAACATGAAGAATCTTTCGGACCACCCCTGCCTGATCGCTCGCAGCCTGGCGCTTGTAGGGGACGCATGGAGCATGCTGATCATGCGCGACGCCCATGCAGGGCTGACCCGCTTCGACGAGTTCCGCAAGAACCTCGGTATCGCGCCGACAATGCTGACGGCGCGGCTTTCTGCCCTGACTGACGATGGACTGCTGGAGAAACGTCGCTATTCCGACCGTCCGCCGCGGGACGAATATGTGCTGACACAAGCCGGCCGCGACTTTCTGCCGGTGCTGTTTGCGATCGGGGCGTGGGGACGCAAACATCGTGGCGGGGGCAAGGTGATCCGCTTCTTCGACGCCGAGACCGGAACCGAGATCGATCCCGTCACCATTGACCGGTCGACCGGTGCGCCGGTCGGGACCCGTGCTATTTGTATCGTCGCGCCCGAGTAAGTCATCAATGCCGAGACGCTACGTATTTCGTGAATCGGAATGGTTCGGCAAGGGCTTGTCGCAAATTTAGGTTCGACCCGCAGTTCACCCCTGAATGGGGTGCGCTTCACGCTTTATTAACTTTTTGAAGTCCGAAGAGGCGCGCGAGCAGGTCGTTCTGATCGTTGACGGTCCAATCGCCAGTGAAGCCGAAGCCCTTCTTCAACCACAGCATCGCTTCGAACCCAGCGATCGTTCGGCGCGCGGTGTTGAAGGATTGGAATCCGCCGATCTTCGGCATGTTCTTCTTCACCCTGAAATGGTCGCTCTCGATGCCCTGCTGCAAATGCTTGGTGACATAGTGCACGGGATCGGGATGGAGCAGCCGGTCGCCGACCGATGAGTTTATTGCGGCCGGGAACGTGTTGGCGCCATCTGTGCCGATCTTCTGTGGCGACATCAAAGGCTCGTCCTTCAGCATTTTGCTGAAGAAACGCCTGGCGGCATCGAGGTCGCGCTTTGCAGTCAGAAGGAAGTCGATCGGGTTTCCGTGCTTGTCGATGGCGCGGTACAGATAGCGCCACTTGCCGCGGATCTTGACGTAGGTCTCGTCGATCCGGACGGAGCCGCAATGCGGTTTGCGGAACTGGCGCAGCCGCTTCTCGATCATAGGCGCATAGGCGAGAACCCAGCGATTGATTGTACTGTGGTCGACCTCGAAGCCGCGCTCTCGGAACATCTCCTCAAGGTCTCGATAGCTGAGCGGATAGCGCAGATACCAGGTCACTGCCTGCACGATAAGCCATGCCTCGAAATGCCGCCCTTTGAAGTCATCCTTCGACTGGCGCTTCAGTTTCTCAGCAATGGCATTCAGAATCATTGACACGCTCCACAACATCGGGAGCGGCAATTTCCTCGCCGACGGTCAACAGCTCGTTAACCACGAAAATTTGCGACGGGCCCCTCAAAACCATCCTTCCGCCAATTACGCTTGACTACGCATAGGTACCGCACCGAGATCGAGTTGGGGCGTCGCCTCCAGCGGCCGCTTCCGAGCCGAATGTCTGAACCAGCATTGGTTCCTGACCCTTGCGGATGCCCGCGAAACGATGGAGGATTGGCGCAGAGACTACAATGAGGTTCGGCCACATGGTGCCATCGGCAATAATGTGCCAATCTTACTGATGAATCCGGGAGGCGCAACCAGCCCACCTCCCTGAATGAAGCCGGAAAACTCCAGCCTCCAGTGGTCCAGAATCCTGGGGCGGTTCACAAGCCGGAAAACTCTAGCCTCCGGCGGTCCAACGTTTGGGAGCGGTTCAACCACTGCCGGGACTCTAGTCGCCGCTGGATGAAAGTTCAGTGGCAGGTCATGTCCCTTATCCGCAGGGGATCCTGATGCGTCTTGGTTATTGGACAGATCTCTTGATCACAAGCGCTGGTGGCTGCGCGATCCGGACCACCGAAGCCGTCCGGCGCGCAGGAAACACCGAACGGAATCACTGAGGCGAAGTGGCCACAGTGGGCTGGAGTCGTCCAACAAGATCATCGGCGCCCTTTTGGATTCCGACTTTGGACGCACCCAGCGGTCCCAAGCTTGCTCTCACATCGAGTGCACCGGGATACTGCTTCGAAACATAGGCTAAGAGCAGTTTGTTGGTGGCACTGTCGTACAACTCGACAGAGTAATTGACGGAACCGCTGAGTGTCCCTTCTTTTCCACGGGCAGCCTGAACGCTGTTGACGGCCAGACCGACGGGCATAAGTTTTGCTGCGGTGGAGAGGACAGGAGCGTTTGCCTTCGCACCTGTCAATGTGAGTTTGAGCCTTAGCGTGGCAGGGCCCGGTATCGAGGTCAGTGTGTATTTTGACTTCAACCGCTTTTCGAATGTGTCCTTCATATAGGAGGCAAGGACAATCCTGTTCTTATCGCTTGTACTGCCAAACTGTTGATCGCGGCCTCTATAAACTTCGACAGGCTCAACGATCACCGCAGAGTAGGCTCTGAAATTCACACCACCGCCGGAATAGAGCAGTGGGACCTTTCCGTCCTTATTCTGGGTGTTGACAGATAGCTGTTTAGAAGACGAGATGCCTTGGTAGGCCACCGGATCGGTGCTAGCGCAGCCAGCCGAGATAGCCGTCAGCGCAATCAGAGCAGACCGGGAAAAACCTATAAGATTTAATGACATGAGAAACTCCAGATGGGGCTACGAAGTAGTTTAGAGGTGCATGACGCGCGAAAAGTCGTGCCGCAGTCCAAAAAGAGAAAGACGTCGCAACATGCGTTGTCTCCCTTTGATATGCAGTGCACGGTTAGGGTTTTGATGCGTTTTTGCTCTTAGGGGACGGCAATCGTTACCGGAAGAAGGCCGCTTTCGCGGAGATATTCGACCAGCTCGGAAAAAGGGATCATCGCCAAAATGAAAAGGGCGTCCCGAGTTGTCACCAGCAGTGCTTTTCGAGAAACGGCATGGACATTCCCCCACCTAAACATTGAGAAATCTGGCCAAAACAACGGTGTGCGACGGGCATATTCTGCGTATTGTTCGCCGAACAGGTACGACAAATGCAGTGCCTCCCGTTTTGCCGTGTATCTGAATACAAGATATGCGAGCAGCGTAAAAATTGCCGTCGCAAGCAGGCTTCCGAACACCAGGCAAATGCCGCTGATCGCAAATAGGGAAAAGAGATAAAGGTGATTACGGGTGACCGAATATGGCCCCTCGGTCACAAGCTCCGAGTTTTTTAATCCTCCCACATAGATGATCGACCAGATGCGCCCGATGACGCCAAACGCGATCAGCAATGTTCCAATCTGGGCGAAGAGCGCCAAAGCGAGGCTTTCGAGGGGGAAACCCGGGCCAGCGACAAGGTGGAAAGTAATAAACGCCGCAGCGAGTGCCCAAAGCGTCCAGATTCGCCGCTTTTGCTTGAAAGGGCGATCAGAAGATGTCGTGTAAATGGTCATTGTGTTCAACTCTGTAATTTTCGAGTACCGACACAGGCTCTCGCTCTCGCGTGTGCGAGCCTCAGTCATGCCTGATGCGCTTTGCGCCCTTTAACTTCGACTATGGGCTCGCTCCACGACGCCGAACGTTCCCGGCTTCGATCTTTGTCTCGCGGGGCAACCTTTTGGTCCCCCCGAAACGACAATCCGGCCTTCAGACGACTGCTCAGCTTGGCACGCTCGATGGCAAGGGTCGGCAAGGCCAGCGGTGCTATCCCACGCCACTCGGAGAGTGGGATGAGCGCCGTGCCTTAGCAAACCCGCGATCCGTCACAACGAAGCGCTCAAGCATAGGGACGATCAGGCGAACCGGCTCGAGGGGTGGGTTCCGGGCTCTGCGAGCAGACGACCATATTCGACAAGATCGCGATGGAGCTGTGCGGGCAACTCTACCGTGACCTTGAGAGGCTTGTCGTCGGCAATCGGACCAAGTTTGAGCTTTGCCATGGTCAACCTCAATAGGGTTCGAGGACTAAATCGCGCGTCACGATGACGCGGACGGGGAAGCCCGGCCGAAGGGTCAGGGTGGGTGCGACCTGCAATTGGCGTCGGACGATCTGCTGGCCGGCGTCGTTGATGGTGTCCTGCGCGCCGTCACGGATGGCGCGCACCAGGCGGTCCTCGTCGCTAACGGCCAGTTCAGTGCCAACAGCGAGCAGCGTGGAGAGACCGGCCGCCTTGGCGAGATCCCACCAGTGGTAATCGACCCCATCCTCAAGACCGGCGTAGCCTTGCGTGTCGGCGCCAGGCTGGCGTTCGAGCACGATAGAACGACCGTTCGGAAAGATCAGACGGTTCCAGACCAGGAGCGCCCGTCTCTGACCGAACTGCACGTTGTTATCGTACTGGCCGTTGCTGATCGCTAGCCGAGGCATCGCGGACGTCGTTGGGAAGAGTGCCGCGATACTACGGGTAAGCTGTTTTCGGCAATGCCGGGCCATGGTCGAAGCACTCGATCAGCATTTCGGTCAGCACCCGGACTTTTCTTGCAGGATGCTGCCCGGGCGGTCTGACGACATATATCCCGATCGGGGTTGGTGGATGGCGTTTCATGACCGGAACCAACTCGCCTGAGGCCAGATAATCTTTTATAAGCTCGTCAGGGAGCGCGGCGATACCCAAACCGGCTACTGCGGCGACAGCGAGAGCAACCCCGTTGTCGGCCTTGAAGCGTCCCTGTGGGCGAACGGTTATCACCTTGTCTCCATCCATCACTTGCCAGGTTTCCGTTCCCTGCATGAGAGCCTGATGGGCGACAAGCTCGTCCGGTGTCTCCGGAGAGCCATGGGCTTTGATATAGTCCGGGCTTGCAACGAAACTCCCATAGAGGGGACCGACGCGTCTTGCGATCAGGCTGGAGTCCTGAAGTGTGCCAACGCGGATCGCACAATCATAGCCTTCCGCGATCAGATCCACGAAGCGATCACTGTAACAGGTCTGGATCTGGAGATGAGGATGGCGGCGTGCCATTTGCGCAATCACCGCTGCGAAATGCGTCGGACCGAAGGAAAGAGGCGCGGCAACTCTGAGGCGGCCGCGGAGCTCACCGGCGGGCACAATTGTTTCCCTGGCCACATCGATCTCGGCGGAAACCCTGGCTGCATAGTCCCGGAACGTTGCGCCGGCCTCGGTCAGGGAAGCCCCGCGGGTGGATCGGGCAAGGAGCTGGACACCAAGCTCCGCTTCGAGCCGCATGAGCCGTCGGCTGACCATCGACTTGGAGATGCCAAGTCGCAGCGCGGCAGCTGAAACGCCTCCGGCATCCGCTACTTCAACAAAAGTCCGCAAGTCCTCAATGTCCACTTTGGCGTTCCCCGTTTTGCGACACAGCTCATCAGGAACGAGCACTACCGCATCACAAACAGGAATGACAAGTTTCGTCCCGCGGCAGCGCCTCGGAGGGCGCATTTGCCCTTGAGCTCCTCACCATAGCGGTTGAGGAGCTCTTTGCGTTTGGCCTCCGTAGCAAGTTCGCAGGCCGCCAGCTTCTCCTCGAAATCGTTCTGTATTTCCGCGAGATAGCGCTTGGTCATCAGGTCGAGAACTTCCATCGACGCCAGGATGCTGGCGATCATGCCGTGCACCTGCGACGTCGCTGGCTGGTGGCCGGCCGTCTTGCGATCACCCTTTCTGTACGAGCTGTCATGCGGCGGATGAGAATCTCGGCATGGTTGGCGTCATAGCTCTTTTTGACCCTGGCATACAATATGACACCCATGCGCATTGCGGATCAGCAATTGGCCCGCCCGGCGCTGGCCGGGGTTGCAGAGGGCGGGCCAAGTGCGGGTGATGGAGGATTCCGGTTTTACCCTTGCGAGCGGTTCTTGACGCGCCAGGATTTGTTCGTTTCCGTTTTCTACAATCTCGCAGTGATGCGTCAGCCGGTCGAGAAGGGCGGTGGTCAACGTCATGCTTCTGTAGTGCTGACTCTCGCACCGCGTGCCGAAGCCCTACTCGCCGACCTAGGCATCCCTTCAACGTGGCGTTAAAACAGCGCTTCGTGTTCAGGTGCTCAATTTACCTCCGCAGCTCTCAAGGACCGCTTGGGCGTCCTGAAGATCGTGCGTCCCGTGGCCCTCCGAGAAATAGCCGAGGAGCGGCATGAGCAACTCGCAAACCTGCGCCCTAAGACCCTGTGCTCGCCAAAGCCGGGCCAAACTCACCGCCGAGCGCAGTTCCCACATCTTGGCATCCTGCATGCGGGCGACGTCAAGGGCGCGGCGGAAGCACGCCTCGATTTCGGCAGGATCGCGCTCCGAGCGCGATGATATGAGTTCGCCCTTGAGCCGATGCAGCTCCGCCTCGCACCAGCGGTTGCGAGTGCGCGCGACAATGGTAAGCGCCTCGGCAACCAAGGTGTCGCCCTCAGCAAAACGATCGACCTTGCCATACGCTTTCGCGAGTAAGCCCATCGCCCAAGGCTCGGTCATTCGTGACCCGATCGCCTGCATGCCAGCCAGCCCTTCTCGCAACCGCTCGATGCCTGTCGTGACCTGGCCCCGTTCGGCCAGCGCCCACCCCTGCAGGAAGACTCCCTGGGTGTGCCAGAATGGAAATCCGTGTTCGGCCGCGAAGGCTGACGCCAACTCCGCCGCCTCTTGCGCCTTCGCGACGTCCCGTCGATGCACGTGCAGAATCGCCGCCCATGTTAGGACATAGGCGCGGCTGAACAAATGTCCGAGCTTCGCAGTAATGGCGAGCGCCTCGTCCATCAGCTCCTGCGCCCGATCGTCGTAGCCGAGATACCACAGCGCCATGGCTCCGCGGGACAGGCAGATCGGTCCTCCATCCTGTCCATAAAGCGCCAGATGCGCCTGGTGCTGGGCGATGTCGTACTGGTTGATCCCGCGTTCGAGGTGCTGCCATGCCGAGGCGAATTCGCCAAGCCAGGAGCATGTGATGCCCAGCGCGTAGGACGCTTCCACCATGAGCACGGGATCCGAGGCTTGCTGCGCCAACGCCAAGAGCCGTTCGCCAAGGCCCCGCGCCGCGGAAAGCTCAGATCGCACTGCATGGTTGATGGTGAGGCCGAGAAGCACCGGGAACAGCCTGGGCGTATCTTGGACCCGCTCCGTCAGGTTGCGAGCACGGTTGTAGACACGCTCGACCTCCGGGTGGCCATAGCCCTTCGCAGCGGTAAGCACTTGCCCCAGGGTCGTCAACAATGTCAGCTCATGCTCGAGGCGCTCCGGGTTCTCGGGCATCTGAGTGAGCAGATCGAGGCCCTTGGCCAAATGGCCGGCGGCCTCGGCATTCGCCGCCCGGTCATTGGCGTGCTCGCCGGCACGGTGCCAGAACACGACCGCTTGCGGTAGCTGTCCGGCCTCCGTGAGATGATACGCTAAGACCTCCGGCTCGGCGGCCACGACGTGTGGAGCTTGCTCTTCGATGACCTGGGCAATACGACGATGGAGCTCCCGACGACGGCTCTTGAGGAGGGACTGATATGCGGTATCGCGAACAAGCGCGTGCTTGAAGCTGTAGATCGCTTTAGGGGGACTTCCGCGCCGAAAAACCAGCTCAGTACCAACCAGTTGATCGAGTCCCTGCTGCAGCTCAGGCTCATCGAGCACGGCCAACGCTGCAATCAACTCATAGGAGAACTCGCGCCCAATGCAGGCGCCGATCTGGGCGACCACCTTGGCCCCGCCGAGGCGGTCGAGGCGGGCCATAAGCGAGTCGTGGAGCGTTACCGGGATCGCCAGCGGCGGTATAGGTGCAGGCAGTCCAAACTGATCGCCGGCCACTCCCAATAGGCCAGATTCGAGCATGGTTTTGGCCAACTCCTCAAGGTACAGCGGCACGCCATCGGTGTTGGCCACGATGGAATCGAGCACTCCGACAGGCAAGAGCTTTCCACCGGTGAGCCGTTCGACCAGCAATTGAGCTTGCACCCGGTCGAGACGATTCAAGACCACCTTTGTCACGTGCGGGTAACTACGCCAAGGCGGCACGAACTCGGGCCTGTAGGTAATGACCAGCAGAACCGAGAGCTGCTGGATGCGGTCCACGAACAAGCCGAACAGCTCAAGGCTGCTCGCGTCCAGCCAGTGCGCATCCTCAAGTATCATGAGCACCGGCTGCTCGGCAGCCAGTCTGGCAAGCTGGGCGATGAGCACTTCGAAGGTGCGATTCTTGCGCTGCTGGGGCGCAAGATTCAGTCTTGGATAGCGGCCGCTGCTTGGGATTCCGAGAAGCTCTGCCAGCAATGGGATAGCTTCGCTCACCTCACCCACCTGTTCCGCGAGCAGTGCCTGGAGCTTGGCGAGCTTGACGGCCGATGAATCATTGCGTTCAAAGCCCGCTGCCTGTTCGAGCTGGGCAATTACCGGACGAAGCGCGCTGTTGATGTGGTAGGGTGAGGCGAAGTAGCGGCGCAACAGATGCGGCTCCCTGAAGATGCGCTCGCGAAGTGCCAGCGCAAGACGCGACTTGCCGATTCCGGCCTCGCCCTCGAGCAGGACGACTTGACCTTCGGTGGCCTTGGCCAGAGTCCAGCGATCAACCAGCAGTGCGAGTTCCTGATCTCGGCCGACCAACGGTAGCACAGTCGCGTGACCGGCCTCGAAGCGGTCCTCGCTCCGCACTTCGCCGAGCACCCGAAAGGCCTCAACCGCCTCAGCAAACCCCTTGATCGGCCGCACCCCGAGGCTTTCTAGCTTGAACTGGCCCCGCAGCAGCGCGCGCGTCGCTTCGGCAATGACGACTGTGCCGGGCTCGGCCAGCGCCTGCAGGCGGGCCGCTAGGTTCGGCGTCTCACCCACTACGCTACGTTCCTCGGCCCCACCGGCGCCAATGATGTCGCCCACCACAACAAGGCCAGTGGCAATTCCGATGCGAACAGCTAAGCGTTCGCCTGCCGCATCCAGCCGGTCAACTGCCTCAACAACCGCGAGGCCGGCCCTCACGGCCCGCTCGGCTTCCTCCTCGTGAGCCTGCGGATAGCCGAAGTATACGAGGACGCCGTCGCCCATATACTTGGCAACGAAGCCGTCGTACCGGCCGACGATCTGGGTGGCGCAAGAATGGTACGCGACGATCGACTGCCGGAGGTCTTCTGGATCGAGACGCGTGGAGAGTGCTGTCGATCCAACGAGATCGCAGAACATCACCGTAAGCTGTCGCCGTTCCGCCTCGCTGTGGATCGGGGACACCGAGGGGTGCGGTGTCGCCGCAGGAGGCGACTGGTGAGCTAGGGCCGCGGCCGCCCTGAGAAACCGCTTGCGGTCACCAAGGGACAGTCCGAGCTCCTTCAGGTCGACATCGGTGAGATCGTCGACGACATCGAGATCGATGCCATTTTCCAAGAAGGTTTGGCGATACCGCTCAAGCCTAATGCTGGCAAGCCAGTCTCCGATGTCGGGCATGACCTAGCATCCATCTGACATGGTCGAATACGGTTGTTCTGATGAGCTGTCCCACAGGTTCAGGATATTCAGTTTACACCTGTGACCCTGCTTAGTCCTCGTCAATTCAATCGCACGAGCTGCACGACCACCACCGCGGTTCATCAAGTCTCGTCCGGGTTCACGATTTGCCCCGTGAAGCTAAATTCCGGAGCGGGATTGAAAAGCATCAGAAATGCTCTCCGGAGATCGCCCAATCTGTGCAGACAGGCACTTTATTGTAAGAACGCGGCCGTTTTGACGCGTCGGAGGGAGATCGGAATTGAAAGCGCGATCAGGGCCAGCGCGAAGCCGGCGGCAAACAGTGACGTCATCGGAAGAGTGGTCATTCTGTTACTCCTGAGAAAACGGAGTGCGCGGTTTGATAGACGCGCACTCCCGAGGATCAGCGGGCGGCGTCGATATTCTGACCACCGTCAGGTGTGAGGCTCGATCCGGTGATGAACCTGGAATCGCTGCTTGCCAGGAACAGGACGACCGGCGCGATGTCGTCTTCGGGCGACCCGTGCCGTCCGAGGGCATTGTGGCGGGTGGAGTGTCGGCTCCCGCGCCCCATGTATCGGCAACCGGGAGCACGTTGTTGACGGTGATCCCGTCTGGACCCCATTCGCGCGCTGCGGTCCGGGTCGGCGCGCGCTCCGCTTCCTTCGCCCGAGCCCGCGGCGTCGCTGGATCCAGCCGTTCGTTATAGGCGGCCGGATCGAGAATGACGGGCTGCCAGATGCCAGCGAACGAGAAGGACAGTGAGGCCGCGCGAAACTCCCGAGCACGCTGGCGAGATGGCTACCCCTTAGAGGTTGCTCATCCCGCCGTCGATGATCAGCTCGCTGCCTACGATGTAGGAAGCTTCGTCCGAAGCGAGGAAGATGATCGTCTTAGCCACCTCGGCCGCATCGCCGAAGCGGCCGGCGGGGATCTGGCTCTGGATCTGGCTGGCCATGGACTTCGAGTCTGCCTCCGACATTCCGAGCTTGCCGTATAGCGGCGTTGCGATCGGGCCGGGGCTGACGGCGTTGACGCGGATGCCGCGGCCGATCAGCTCGCCCGAGAGCGTCTTGGCGAAGGTGAGAAGCGCACCTTTGGTAAGGGCGTAGACGCTGGAATTGGGCATTCCGATGTGCGCGTTGATCGAGGTGTTCAGCACGATGGCCGCACCCTTGGCGAAGATCGGCAGCAGCGCCTGGATCAGGAAATACGGACCCTTGACGTTCGTCGCGACCGACTTGTCGAAGTCGGTCTCCGTCCAGCCTTCTACCGGACCGAACTGGGCCACGCCGGCATTTACGAAGAGGATGTCCAGATGACCGAACGCCTGCTCGATCTGCCGGGCGACTTCCTTCTGTCCTTCGACGTTTCCGGCGTCGGACTGGATGAAGAGCGCCTTGTCGCCGAGTTCCTTTCGGGCGTTCTCAACGCTGGCTGCGCTGCTGCCCGTGATGGCGACGCGAGCGCCTTCGGCGATAAACTGACGGGCGGTCTCAAGGCCGATGCCGCTGGTGCCGCCGGTGATGAGGGCGGTCTTGTTTGCAAGTCTGGACATGATGAATTCCTTTCGTTGATCGGTTGCTCGCCCCAGACCGGGGGTGATGACACTGATTTAAACCGAAATGCCCGTCCGGATTAGTCTGCAGACCGCCAATCTGCTGTTCGGCAGAGCCGAACGATCCGAGGAGCGCACGTCATATAGGAAATGCACAATCTCCCAGCGATAGGCTGCGCCGCCTCCGGAGGTTGCAATGTTTATGGTGTCGACAGGCGACAATGGCGAGACTTTCTCGCAACCATTATCGAGTTCTCTGTCGGCGTCGTGTCCGCTGACATCCGCGGTAGGCGGCGAGTCACTCCGCCGAGGCATGTCCCAGCGGCTTCTGGACGTAGCGTACATCGACCTCGGCGGAAGAGGCGAGGCCCGCGCGCAACGAGTGGCCTGAGAATTTGAACGCGCGCTCCAGTTCGCTGAGATCACCACGAACTCCGGCAATGGAGGCACGCTTGACCAGGCGCGCAACCTCCTTTCGTTCAGCCGCTCCGCGAGTGCCACGATCAGCGTTTATACAGTGACACTTGTGCTAATGGTTGCGGGCGCTAGTTCAGTTGCCCTCACTGTGGCCGAGGAGATGATGCCGGGGAAAAAGTTATCACCTTCGAGGGAGCGAGATATCGTTTCGCATTCCATCCCAGTATTTCTACGGCCCGCAAAAGCTTCTCCCCTCAAGGCTGGTTGATTCAGCGTTATTAATCGCGTTGCTCCCAGAGGTCAGTCACAAGACGGCGCGAAATCAGGCCGAGTTTAGAGTTCCTGGCTCCAGAAGGATTTTGCAGATTTTCTTGCGAGCCTGGACATCGCCGATGGGTGGTCTGCGAGATGTGGCCACACTTTTTGATGCGGACGTATCACAATACAAAAAAAGTCGGCCTGAGACGACTTACGGCCTGCAAGCAATCAAGCAGATCCCACCGTCGACTGGCAGGTGGCAATGGCAGACCCTTTACCGAGATCGCTGGGACGCCGAGCCGACGGTGGCAATTGCCTGCAAAGGAGAAGGAACCGTCCCGGCTCCCAACTGCACGCATCATTTCGTCTAGGGGGGTCTCTTGGTGCAACTGGTTTATCCAGCGTCACAGCTGGAGCACTGGGGAGATATTCAAGAGCGCGTGACTGCCAAATCATTGAATGGAAAACGGTTAAATAAAGGAGATCATTGTATGCGATTCCCGTATCGAAGATTTGCGCGGCGGCTATCGCGTCATGGCGCCAATGATGTTGATGAAAAGCCACTCTCTTTCGAGACGTACCTGCCCTCGGCTATCGTTCGCCAGCGGAATTTGAAACCCAACTTGCCCAGCAGGCGGGGCAGTTTCGCCTTCATTCGAAACGCCCCGATGCATTTCCGATCAATGCCTTTTTGGTTCGCCCCGACCATTTTCGCTGCCGACGTCGGCGCACTGATGGCGATAGCCGAAGCGGTTCGATGGGAGCGGGATTGCGATGAGCGCATGCGCGGCGGACCTCGCTGACTGGATAGATCCTAAGGATACCCAGGTGGTGATCAGTCGTGATCGCCGCGATACCCGCTTCATATGCGGCGCGGACGATCGCCTCGTGCAAGTTCTCGGGTTCGGTTTTTCCGGTAAGGACCTCCAAACAGGTTCTCACCGCCGTGAAGAATTCCTCACCATCGTCGGTGGGCCATTCCTTCAGCAAGAGCTGGGCAGCCTCGCGTGCGGTACGGATCACCTTGCGATCTTTGCCTTCCGCGAAAGCAAGAATTATCGTTGGGAACCTTCTCGACATATCGAATTTCATTGCCCCTGAACTCCGCCGGACAGCCAATGTGAATCCCGGTGCTATGGTTCGAACCGGGATTGACTACATGCTCGTCAACCATCCTCCGCGTCGTTTCGACAAAAACGTCGCGTGTTCTCCCATTGGTGAGAAGGCGGGGGCGTCCTCATTGCCTGTTCCTTCCCATCTCCTCTGATAGGGTTGGCCAGTTTAGTTTCCATCTCACGGGCTGCCGTCTGAAGAACTCGCTTGAATTCTTCGGAGGTCACGCCATCGGCGCGCATCACCATGGCGATCAGTGGATCACGAAGAGCTTCGGATATGGTCAGCTCATCGTTCTTTCCGCCAGCTGCCCCGACATAGCCGATGACTGAGCACAGCGCGAGCGACCGCGGCTCCGAATCTGTCGCAGCCGGATAGATGGCATCAGCGATTTCGATATGATCCATATCAGTGCCTCTCGTAGCGGCGAAACAGGTGCGCACATTCAAGGTGTTTGGAAAGACAACGGAACTCGGCCGGATTGCTTTTGAGGTCCAATATCCATTGGCGTGCCCGTGATGCGGAGTGCTTAGAAAGGCACTCTTCGGTGATCTGCGACACGGCAAGGCCAGCGATAAATGCGTTGTCGGCAGCGGCCGGTGGGGCGAGAAAGCTGTCGTCGGTTGCGACCTGGGCGGCGCAATGGCAGACGGGATTTGCGTCCTCATGCACTGCGACCGAGGGACCTTCCATGCAATAGGCCCTGGAGCGGCCGACATGCAGGTGGGGCGGAAGGCCGGCTTTCGATGCGTGGCAGGCCGTCAGGAACTCGCGGGCCGGATGAGAATCGTCGCCGGCAAGAACGACGAACGGATTGTGGGCGTAATCTGCGATTAATCGGAGCGCTGCGGCCCCTTCCGCAAATTCCGGCAGCGCGAAGACATTGGCCGAGAAACACGCGGCCAGAAAGGTCGCCAGCTTGTCCGTCTTCAGACAGCCGAGATCAGCTTCGCTCGCCCATGGGAGATGGTTCAAGTTGTTCTCGTCGATACGATCGGCATCCACGAGAAGGAAATGGCGCGCGCCGCGGGCCGCAAGCTGGATGGCAATCTGCGAGCCCAGGCCGCCGCATCCGATGATGACGAAGTCGATTTCGCGAAACCCTGCGAAGCCGCGTTGCCGATGGCAACGAGGCGTCAGGAAGGCGTCGTCGTGATCGATTGCGGCGGAGACATATTCGTTCTCAGCCGGCATGTTGGAACCCTCCAACGCGCCTCCGAACGCAGGCCTAGTAACAGGGGGGCTCTGTTCCTCGACAGCATCGGTACTATTGCCGATGAACAGAGCCCGCCTGCCGCCCCACCCAAGGCTGTGGGCGAAGAAGTTCGGGAAGTCGACGGGCGCACGGACTGCCGCTGACAATCGTCTAGACCGATAATTGATCATCACATCGCCTCCATTTCGCTGGGCGCGATTCCGCGGATCGTCGCGGCGTAGCGACCGTAATCCTTGCTCACCGCATGGACGGCGGCCTTCGGGATCACGTGGAATTTTCCGTCGTACCAGAGGCTGATATTGTCGCCGCTGTCATCGATCTCTCGCCGGCCCATCCGAGGATCGATCGGCTCCTTGCCGCGCAGGAGCATCTGTCCGATATCCCAGGCTTGGCGATCGAGAACTCGCTGGCGCTCGGCAAGATGGGCCTGGCGGCGCGCGACAGGCTCTTCGGCAAGCAACTGGCCCACGAGGTCCAGGATACGGCCACTCCAGGAAGGAATGGCGGCGATGTCTGGGAGGTCGAGGAGGACATCGCCGTCGAGACGTTCGATTCCTTTCTGAGCGATGTCGATGAGCGGGATTTGCGGCGCGGCATAGGCGATTATGAATGCCGTTTTCCGGGCGCGGCGCTCAGGATCCGCCTCGGTGGATAGGCATGCCATGCGCATGGCGCACTCCCAGGGAATGGTGTAGGCCGTATGCAGGATGCTCTCGAGCGTCTGTAGGTCGTTTTTGTATGGGGAAACATATTGGAGCTCCCCAGGCAGGGATGCCGCCGCGGAGGTCGTATAAAACCCAAGCAGGATATTCCCCGCCTCGTGAAGCAGTTGGGCCGCTGTCGCGGCATGATCGCCGTCGCGCAATCTTCCTCTGGAAAGAGCGATGAGCGCGCTGCCCGGCAATTCGTTCGAACTCGAAAAGGAACACTGCGGTTCGCGCCGCACGCCAACGTGAAGCGTGTGCAGGCCGGCGATCAGACGCTGATAGCCGCACTCGTCCAATTCCGCGATTAATGCGAAGGCCTTCTCCAGATGGCCGGCGATGCGATCCAATTCCGCATCGTCCGTGATGGGGCGGTCGGGCCCGGGATAGTCCGGCATGCATTGGCGGAGGAGGGCTTGCATGATAGGGCTTCGCGCCGGGCTTTCGATGCGGACGAGGCCGATGCCGCAAGAGAGCCGGCACGCCGGCTGACGTTCGAGTTCAAGATCCGATGCGATCAGATCCGGCTGCAGATAACCGCTGACGACTTGCACATCGGGGCGGGCTGCCTGCCATTCCAGACTGCGCGCGAGCCCACCCATCCAGGCTGCAAGCGCGGATGAACGGTATGGGTCGGCACCGACCGGTCCGGCAACCGCTGACGGAAGCTCCAGCAGACGAGTGTATCCGCCATCTGCAAGATCGGGGAAATAACCTGCCAGCGCCTCTATCCCGACCGAACAATCAGCGAGCTTCGAAGCCGCCGCAAGCGTGCGGCCATACTGGAAGCGTCGCTTCAAAAGGTTGCGAGTTGCCACGCGCTGCAGGGAGACGGTACTTGCCATCAGGGGATTGCGCTTGAGCAGGAGGCGCGCCTCATCTGCTAATTCTTGTATACGGGACTCGGACATCGGCAGCCTCCGTGGGTTAGTCTTCGGACGGATCAAGGTTGCATCTCGGGCGAAAATGCCCGAGTTCGGACGGCTTCGTCCGGCATCGGAACGTTGCGCGTCTTCGGTTGAGAGGCACTATTCCCCAAGGGCGTCATTCGCCCGCCAGTTCCGCGTTAAAAATCCGTAAAAATGAGCTAAACAAAGAAAAATGCCTCCTCGATCGAGGAGGCTTTAAATTCGGAAAACGCACGCGCAGCGGTCAGATCGCCAGAGCAGCCTGTATCGCCGCCCGCGCGTTCGGCAGGCCTGACCCGAAGAAATAGGCCGCCTCGAGAGCGTCCTCGCTTTCTGCATTCATGCAATCCGCCGTCAGTTTCCTCGTTCCGGGTGCGACAATGGCGTCCAGGCGGGACGCGGCTTTCAGAATGGACTTGACATGAGGACCCGAGAGGCGGTCACCGGGATTGTGGCGGCTCTTGTAGGCCCGCTGAATCAGAGCGCATAGCCCCCCCACCTGCGCCGACGCGCCGGAGGTGCCCCCGAAGGTGGTGTAGTATCCTCCACCGATGCCGGGATTGGTTCCGAACGGCACGATCGCCGACCATGGATCGGAGCCGTGATCATAGCCAAAAATCCCCGGCAGGTCCGTCGTCAGCAGCGAGAAGTGCGAATAGCAATATTCCCGCATTCGAAAAGCACTGTAGTCGTGCTGTGCGGCAAATGGAGAAAGCCGGTCGAGGCGCAACTGATGCCGGTTCAAGACCTCACCGTCGT
This sequence comes from Rhizobium sp. 007, assembly GCF_015353075.1. Classification (NCBI taxonomy): domain Bacteria; kingdom Pseudomonadati; phylum Pseudomonadota; class Alphaproteobacteria; order Hyphomicrobiales; family Rhizobiaceae; genus Rhizobium; species Rhizobium sp. 007. Next base: position 210,758 of record NZ_CP064188.1, read on the forward strand.
CGGAGGGGGAGACAACCGTCAATCCCTCGCCGTAATTGCTGTAGCCCGAACGGAAACCTTCGACGGTAACGGCCCCGACGGCGATGATGCCGTTGTCGTCGTCGGCAAGACTTGCCGGATAGATCAGCTGGCTCTCGCCACTGTTTCCCGCGGCGCAGACGATCGGAATGTGCCGGCTGATGGCGAGGATGAGCTGTTTGAGGATATGCCACGGGCGATCCGGATTGGAGCCTTTCTGCGCAGCCTTCGGCTCCAGTTCAGGCCCACCCTGGTCGGCGAAGGCGATGCGCGTGAAGAGATTGGCGGCATCCTGGTTTTTCCATAGTTCCAAGTCGGCCTTCAGCTCATTCTTCGGATCAACGACGCTGCGTTTTGGGTCCGGCAGACCACGCGGCAAGACGATCACGTCCGCCTTCTGATGATAGGCATAAAGAAAGGCAGCGATGAACTGCCTGACATCGTCTTCGAAGGACGTCCTGATAGAGATGATCCTTGAAAAAGGGTCAACGCCGAAATAGGGGATGACATTGCGATTACCGCTCGTACGCAACTCGTCACCATTGCCGTAGAAGGCTCCCTCCGGCGGAGCGCTTGCTGTGCCTTCTTCCGCAACAACGGCGGGTTCGCCGACGATCAGCCCTGCGCAGCACGTACCATGCGATGCAAAAAGCGATTCCGGATTGTAGAGCCGCCGGAGAACACCCTCCGACGTGGCATATTCGGCAACCAGGTCACTGAGATAATCCCGGTCGTCATTCGAAAGGCCGATATTGCCGAGCGGAGCGATGTTGAGCCCGGCAAAGAAGGCATGCCTTTCTTCGCGGTCAAACGACGTAGTCGTACCGAGTATTTCGAGCACGCGCGCGCCGTAACGATGGGTCGTCAAATCGATTGACGCTTCCCGGTCAAGCCGGGTTGCCAGATTGGGATGGTCCGGAGATACGCCGACATCGATCAGCGCGACCCGCGCGGGTCGCAACGGGCCGGCGGAAGCGATTGCATCCCAGACCGTGCCGGTGATGAGGGGATCGGGGAGCGCGCGTGCGGCGCTCGCATCGAGCGCGGCTGGAGCAGGCGGAGCCGATCCGTATTCCGCGTCGACCACACCAAGCGCAGTCAGGTGCCAGAGATAATAGTAGTTGATCGGCGCGGGCCCAGGCATTTGTGATTGATCCGTCATGTTCATAATCCCTGTTGTGCAGCTGGCGAATTCAGACCCATTCGTCGTGTACGGCCTGGAATAGAGGACCGAACGCGTCGTGGAGGTAGGGAGCGAAGCGTCGGGCGAGATCTCGCCCCGCCTGCGTGTCGCTGGGATAGTGGAGGCCAGCCCATTCACGGTTTTCGGCGACGTTCTGGGCGATGCGGGCAAGCTCGTCGGTGGCCGGATGTTCCGGCAGGATCGTCGAGAAAGCGAAGGCGATTGAAAAGCACTGGAACGAGTGGTTGCTGGGATAGGACTCGTGGACGGGCACGGCCAGCAACGGCCGCAGCATGGGCTCGAACTGGTTTGGCCGCAGCCGGTTGAACTGACTCTTGTAGATCAGTCCTACATATTCGCAGGCCGTCAGGATCGCCTGGAAAAGTCCTTCCGTCTGCTCGAAACCGCCGAGATCCTCGATATGCAATGCGCGGGTGAATTCCGTCACGGAGATCGTCGACTCGATCTGGATGTCGGGCAGGCGCCGCGCACGTTCCCGGTCGCGGCGTTGCATGGAGAGAAGCACCGTCGTTTCGAGACGGGTATAATCGGGGCCTGGCGGCGGCAGTATATCAAGCGTTTCCCAGGTGAAGCGCCGCGCCGCGGTATAGGCGTTGCGTGACGGCTGCTGGTGCAGCCTGCGCAACTCGAAGGAAGGGATAAGCTGCGACACGCCAAAACTGGTACCGTCCATCGTCGTCTTGTTCTTGTTTTTATTCTTATTTTTGTTCTTGTTCTTGTTTTTGTTCAGCGATGCCTTGTTGAGCACCGACTTATTCGCCACGCTCTTGTTGAGGACGGAGGCTGCGGCCATCGTCGCCATCATTGGCTCAGCCAGGGGCGGTGCATTTTCATCCGTGCCGAGGAAGAGCGCAGGTTCGGAGACTGCATCAGGCGCAACCGGCGATGCACCGGCGAGAGGATCAGCGCCGGCCCCGTCCCTGGGTTCGCATGGAAGAACCGTATCCGGCTCAATCTTGAATCTATAAGTGTTTAGAAATAAAACAATTTTTGATTGCGATTCCACAGTATTGTCTGCTTCTTCCATTGCAGCCTCCTTGCGCGAAGTTCTGAAAAATTGTCCGGGTTCAGCGCAGCTTGGCGCCCGCCTTGAGCAGGCCGTCGATCAAGATCTGGCCGCCGCCTGTATTGAGCAGCGGATAGCCGCTGCCTTGAAAGGCATTGATGGAGAAACTGCCCTCGACCGCTTCAAGACGCTGCAGGTAATGGCGCGCGCCACCTAGATCGTCGAAATGAGCATGGCTGGAGGCAAGATAGCGCAGCAAGCTGTTGAAGTTCGGCCGTGCCCGTAGGGCTTCTTCGCCTGCAGCTATCGCTGCGGCATGATCGCCTGCAAGCGCTGCTGCAATGCATTTGGTCGTGTCGAAGTAATACTTATGGGGGCTGTAGACGCCGAGCTCTTGTACCCAACGCGCCATGGCCACGGCCTTGTCGGGCTGGCCTGCATAGCAATGAAGCATCGCATAGAGATCCCAGCTGAGCGGCAGGGCCGGGTTCAGGCGGATCGATTTTTCGAACAGGTTGGCCGCATAGTCATATTCGCAGAACAGGAACGAATGGACGTGGCCGACGAGCGCGAGCGATACGGAATTCTGCGGATCGAGTTCCAGCGCTTTGCGCGCATAGGCCTGAGCTTCCTCGATCAGATGCGCGTCAAGCGCGTTGAAACGTTGGCCAACCTGGAACGTCCGGATGAATGACAGCCAGGCAAAAGTCGATGACCGCGGCTGATACCGGATTTGTTCTTCCAGGCGCCGCTCCGCGTTATCTAGATCGCCGCGCGACAGCCGAAAGATCGCATTGACGGCGTCGATCAGGAGGCTGTCTTGCGACAATCGACTGTCGTTTGCCTGGGTCTCCTGGAAATAGGCCAGCTGATCGACGGCCTGGCTGATTAGCGCAGCGGCGGTGCCGAACTCGGCCCGCTCGAACTGCATGCGGTTGATTGCCTGACTGCCCAGCCAATGAATCCGGTTGTTGATCAGGTGCTTCATCACCAGTTCGATCATCACCATGTCGCCGTCAAACGTGAGGCGAAGCTGTAGGCATATCGGAAGGCTGATCTGCTGTTCGCTCTCTTCAATATCGGGCAAGCTGAAGGAGAGGTCGCTGACGCCAATGGCCAGCCCATCGATGATTGCTTTTGCAATGAGATTCTGGAACCGTGTCGTAGCAATTTGTCCGCCCTCTCCAGCACCCACCACGATAGGGGGCTGAAGGACCATGATCCATTGCCAGTCACCGTCGGCCGTCCGCCGATATGGGTTGCTGCTGGCGATTTCCACGGATTTGCCTCGTCTTGGCATATCCGGGGCGCCTGTCAAAGGTAGCAGGGCGGAATGTTTGGCGATATCGCGGCTCGGCTGCTGTCGCGGCTCGAAGACATCGTGGACTTGTCCTACATTGAGCCGGCTATACCAGTTCTGCCGTTCCAGCGTTAACCAGTCCTCGAATTCTGGATCGCGGATGTCTATACCTTCGAGCAACTCGTCGGTGATTTGATCCGCGGACCGCTTTGTCCGAACCGCCAGGTCGGTATCAAGCACGAGTCGGTCCATATCCAGCCAAACGGTATTCTTATCCGCAATCAAGAGATCACGTGCAGGTCCTAGAGTCTTATTAATGTCCAAAAGGGCCTGGCGCAGGCTAGCTGCCGCCTGGTCGTCAGAGCGGTCGCTCCACAATTTGTCCCTAAGCCAGATTCTGGAGCGCGAGCCCCGGGCGGACAATGCAAGCATCGCCAAAAGGGCCTGGGCTTTTTTGGATTTCGGAGTGACCGATCGCCCTTCAGCGTCCACAAGGGCAAAAGGCCCGAGCAGGAACATCCGAAACGGATTTTGCTCCTTGTTCATGCGATCCACCGGCCCCGCCCCCGTTGCCTCCGATGCGCTCGTTTGGCAGGCCGAAGACCTGGCATCTGGAGACCAGTCTGCCATACCTGCGGCGCCTGGCAAGCAACCGGGAAGGGAAATCGGGATTCCGAAAGGAAGATCGATGCTTTGGTGATAATTAAACTGAAGCATAACCGGCTGAGATCCCTCTACGTGACTTGGCAACCGGTCGTAGCGCCCTGCCGTCAAAGCAGCGTCAAAGCAATGTTATTTTTATCCTTGAGCAACGCCTCGAAGAGCTTGACGAGACTCGTTACGGCTTGAGGGAACAGAAGGCTGCCATTCAAAAGCAGGCGGACGTCGTAAAAGACGAGCTCCAGCGCAAGCAGTCACTGGCAGAGCGAGGGTTAATCAATCGCTCGGACGACACAGAACTCCTGCGCATTGATGTCGACCTGCTGGGCCAATCTGCAGCCATCACGTCGGAACAGGCGACGACCGTATCGCAAGCCGCCGAAAAACGACGGAGCAACGCATCGAAGAAGCAGTAACGAAGCTAAGAATTCTCTTCGAGATATCGAGGAGCAGCGAGGCCGCCGTCGCTCCCATGCTGGCATCGGGCATCTCGATCGTCGTCAGCGGCGGGTCCATCAGCCGGCCGATCGCGATACCGTCGAAGCCGGCGACGGAAACGTCGCGGGGCACCGAGAAGCCCTCGCGCCGGAGCGCGCCGATTACGCCGAAGGCAAGAAGATCATTGGAGGCGATGAGCGCTGTCGGCGAAAACGTGGTCATCGCCTCGCGCAGATCAAGCTCCTCATAACCGCTGACAAACGGGATCTCGACCGCATCCAGCGGCGTAAGGCCCCTTACATGCATGGCGTCGACATGACCGGCATAGCGGGATCTAGCTCTGTCGGAGGCGACGAAATTTCCCGATACGAAGAGGATGCGTCGGTGTCCCATAGCGATCAGAAAGTCGGCAAGTTCGCGTCCAGCGCGGCGGTTGTCGGCCGTGACCGCAGCGGGAAATCGCTGCGTCGGCATGTTGTTGAGGAGAACCGTCGGCGGTAGGGACGGCAGAAGGGGTTTCTTGCCGTCAGACTACTCACTTCCGATAAGCGATACTTATCGGAAGTGAGCATCTCATTTAAAATCCGGAGCCATAGCGGAAGCTAAGGCAGATATCACTGGTTAATGGCGTCTTTACCTTCGACGATGTGTTGCATGGTCCTCCCTGTGGCTTCCGCGACCATTCTCAACCCCACATGCTGGATAGCGGCGCTGCGGCCAGCTTGTCGCCGAACGGCACGACATCCGTGCTGTCATAGAGGACAACGCCGAAGGCGAAACGATCGCCGCAGGCCTCAGCAAGTGCGCGAAGCCCCCCGAAATCGCTGGCCTTGACCGTTGCGCTCGCCTTGACCTCGATGCCAGCGATCATCCCGTCGTCGCGTTCCAGCACGATGTCCACCTCGCGCATGTCTCGATCCCGGAAATGATATGGTGTCAGCCGCAGGTCTGAGGCCGTCATCAGTTTCAGCACTTCAGAGAACACGAAGCTCTCCAGCAGCGCGCCGAATGTTCCGCGATCGGCCTTCACCCGGTCGAAGGTAAGTCCGCGCACGCTGGCCAGTAGACCGGAATCGAGGAAATGCAGCTTGGGTGTCTTGACGATGCGCTTCAGTGTATTGGTGAACCAGGGTTGCAGCGTCGCGACCAAGAACACCTGTTCGAGCAGCCCGACATAACGCTGCCCCGTCTTGTGGCTGACGTTGATGCTGCCGCCGAACTGCGAGTAGTTGACCAATTGGCCTGCATGCTCGGCCAATAGCCGCACGAACTTTGGCAGCTCGGTCAGCTTCTCCACATCGGCAATGTCCCGCAAATCTCGGGTCAGGATCGAAGTTAGATAAGAACGAGCCCAGTCCTGCCGTCGCCGTTCGCTGTCGCGGCTGATCGCTTCGGGAAAGCCGCCGAGCAGAACGAGCTGGACGAAATCATCTCCAATGATCGAGTTCTGCTGGTTCTTTAGTTTCCCATCGAAAAGGCGCTCCAGAAAGGTCGGCGCCTGACCCGCGATCTCTGCTCTCGCCAGTGGCAGCATTCGGATGGTCTCCATCCGGCCGGCTAGGCTGTCCGCAATCCGCGGCAGAGTCAGCACATTCGCCGACCCGGTGAGCAGAAACCTGCCCGGACGATAGTCCTCATCGACTGTCTTCTTGATCGCCAGCAGCAGGTCGGGTGCGCGTTGAATCTCGTCGATGATGGCTCGATCGAGGCCCCGAATGAAGCCAGCAGGGTCGGATTGGGCGGCCTCCAGAACCGTCTGGTCGTCGAGCGTGATATAGCTTCGTCTGGCGTCTCCCATCTTTCGGACGAGGGTGGTCTTGCCAGCCCGGCGAGGTCCTACGATAAGGACGACTGGGGTATCCGAAAGGGCTTCCTCCGCCCTCTGCTCTACAAACCTCTCGAACATGTCTTCCCCGAATCTCGGACGATTGGAACTATGGTTCTCGGCTGATTGGAAGTCAACGGGGCGCTAATTGGAACTTTCAACGTCGCTATCTGGAAGGAGGAACGCCTCCCCCTGACCGGCGGTTCGTTGCCAGTGCACCCCTGCAGCGGGGAGACCCCGCAACGCACCCTCAGAGTTGGGGTGTGGGTGGGATTTAGGGACGCCTCTGTACGTGCTTTTCAGGCACTAAGGCTGTTAAGGGATGGGTCCGCGTCGACTTTTTCACGGGGGACTCGGAACTCGTCGTCAACGAGTTGAACAACATACCAGGCTTCACGAATATCAGCATCTATCTGACGGTTCTGGAGGCAAGTGGTGTGCCGTATCGGAACTTGTCGGCAGATTAATTGAATAGGCGATTGCTCGATTTCGGAGAGGTCTGAGCCCCACCGCCTCAGGCGGCCTTCAACGATTGCCTTGAACACACACGCCGCTAGGTTCGGTATCTGGTACTCGACCAATCGCAGGAATCGGGTGTTGCGAGCCCCCGCAACCACGGCAGCAACGGCGCCTCCTGTCCGAAAGCGATCGCTCCAGCCAGCGGCAGGAGCGGCATCGCCAGAAAACCCGATAGAAGTGCGCGCCTTGATGTCGTCATTGCGGGGCCCCCGTGATTCACCGGATTAGAATTGCCAATTGACCGGGACCCAGGCATAGCCGGCGTCCGTCTTGAGCATTCGGCCAAGCCCCGGGAACGGATAGTGGAAGCCGAGAACGAGGAGCCGGTTTGCCGCCGCCATGTCGAAGACCCGGCGGCGGGAGGCGAGGGCGGTCTCCTTGTCGCGATCTGGCCCAGGCACCCATGGCCGGTCGACATTGACGATCGGGTGGTAGGCGAGATCGGCCGTCAGCAGGAGCTGACCGTTCCCGGATTGAACAAGGAAGTTCGCCATGCCGGGCGTGTGGCCGAATGCCGGAAGCGTGGTCAGCCCAGGGACGATCTCCTCGCCCGCTTCGTACAACTCGATCCCATTCGTGACGGGCTCGACGCTCCGCTTAATGGCCGCTGCGAAATTGCGGCGAAAATCCTCGGGCACCGGCATGTAGGAAAGGTCCGGATCGTTACGGACGAAGAAGTCCCAATCGGCACGAGGCGCAAAGACGGCCGCCCGCGAAAATGCCTTGCCGCCGTCGGCCGTTCGAAGGTTGCCGACATGGTCCGGGTGCGTGTGCGAGACAACCACAACGTCGATGTCCTCGGGCCGTAATCCGATGGCGGCCAGGTTCTCGAAGATGCGACCGCCTTGCGGACCCATGGTTTGCCCGGCTCCGGCTTCGAGGAGGATCCGCCTGCCATTCGTCTCGATAAGAAGCGTGTTGAGATTCAGCGTCAGGCGGTCGGTCGGCAGGAAGGCGCGCCTTAGAACCTCCTGCAGTTCTGCCTCCGGCGCATTGCTGGCGTAGACCCTCGGAGGGCCGCCGATCAGCCCGTCGCTCAACACGGTTGCTGAGATGTCGCCGACGCGAAAGCGGTAATGGCCGGCATTTCCGCCCTGGATTGCGGGCGACACGACGGGAGCAGCCTGCACAAGGGTCATACCGGTCGGCAAGGCCAGTCCCGCCACGGCCGATGCGGCTGTCAGCATGATCTTCCTACGATTCAGTGTGATTTCACCCATGTTTTTGATCCCGTCCAAATACCTGATCGCAGGTGCCTCGTTTGATTTCAGCGTCGGCGGTAAGGGCCGCGATTATCCGTGGCGCGCCGCCTCGCGACTTGTTCTCTAGGGATGACACAGATCGGCCGTGTGGATAAGCTAATCAAAATGGATCAGCTTATTAAGCAGGACTTTGCAATGCGGCCACTACGCCTTGACAGCTTGGAGATCTTTGAGGACGTCGTGCGCTGCGGTGGCTTTAGAGCCGCCGCGCTTGGCAGGGGCGTTTCGTCGTCCGCTATCAGTCAATCGATCAGCGTGCTCGAGGACGCACTGGGCATCCGGCTGCTGAACCGAACGACACGCAGCGTCGCGCCTACTGAAGCAGGCGAGCAGCTTCTCGAGCGACTAAGGCCCGCTCTTCACGACATCAGAACAGCGATCGACGATCTCAATCAGCTTCGCGAGCGCCCATCTGGCACCGTGCGGATCAATGCACCGGGTCCGGCCGCCGACCACGTTCTGTGCCCTCTGACCTTTGAGTTCATGAAGATTTACCCCGACGTCAACGTCGAGATCGTCAGCGATGCTGCGATCATCGATATCGTGGAGCAAGGTTTCGACGCTGGCGTGCGTTTCGGGAACCAACTTGCCCAGGACATGATCGCCATGCCCCTGGGCCCCGCCTTGCGATATGCGATCGTGGCCTCGCCTGATTACCTTCGCAAGCGCGGTCGACCGGACTCACCGCACGATCTCTTACAGCACGACTGTATTCGTCGCCGTTTCCCCGGCGGAACCATGGTGACGTGGAAATTTGAAAGGGACGGCGACGAAGTGGAAATCACCCCGAAAGGTCGGTTGACACTGAGTTCAGCGCATCAAGAGCTCCAGGCCGCGCTTGCGGGATCGGGAATCGCTCACCTGTTTGAGGATTATGTCCGTGATGAAGTCGAACAAGGCAGAGTTATCGAATTGCTCAGCGACTGGAAGCAGAAGCTGCCGAGTTGGTATCTGTATTATCCAAGCCGGCGGCATACGAGCGCGGCCGTGCGAGTTTTTCTCGAATACATCCGCAATCAGAGATGATCTCCAATCATCAAGTAATGCTCAGCGCGCCGCATAAGCCCAGGATTATTGCGCCGCTAAAGACACTTTCGTTACACTATTTTTTATCATATCCCACTGGAACGCCACGGCAGACGACGGCAGCCAGAAGGATAACGAAGGGGACAGGCTTAAGGCCTTGGCTACTGCCTACGTGAATTTCGCGCGATCCAATCCGGCACATACAGGATGATGTTCCGGCCGGAGAACATTCTTCCGGAGAATATCAGCCACGTAGAGGGAGTTTCCGATGATTGCTTCCAGATGGTGGTCGGCGTCCGGGTGGATCGCAAAGGGTTTTCACAGGAGGAAGCAATCGAGCGCGCCGTAGGGATCTGGAGCACGCTGCACGGACTTGTGCTTCTCGGCGACAATTCGGGCCTACTTCACCAGAAAGTCGCCCGCGATAGAGAGCGCGCACTCGCGAAGAAATTTGTGCAGCTGCTTGTGCAGGAGACCTGGCCGGAAGAGTAGCATATCGCCGTAACGCTCTTAATTCTTTCACATGCGCCGCCGTCTTGACGACGCCTATCGTCGATCCCGAGGAGCATAGATGCATGGCCGAGGAAGCAGCCGCGCGCTTGCGACGTGTTCTCCCAGAACCTTGGTCAAGACCGACGTCCTCAAAACAGCCGGGGCTCTGTGCAAGGCGCTGCCCCTCCGCTTCAACAGCCGTAGACGGACATTGCCCTTCCGCGTCAACGTGTGTGGCTTGCCGGGGGACAGGATGTAGCGAACATCAGAGGGGCCGGCCCACGCGTCGGCGACGGCCGTGAGCGGAAGCGTCGTGACGGGAGCGTCAAACCCTGCCTTGTTCATTTCCGTCAGAAGCTCGCGGGCGCCGGCCGACAACTCCCGGATGGCGACGCTGCCGATGCCGCTGCCCATCAATTCGAGCCCCGAACCGCGGAAAGCATCGCCACGGAGTGAAATCTCGTCGCCTGCAACCGTGCCGAGCTGGACGTAACGCACCCTCGGCTCGCCCAGTCTGGAACCGCGATTCTTCGTCGCGGCCGCGATCACCCGGCTGGCAGGCTCGCCCCAGATAAAGTCGAGCACGACATCGACGCCCCGGTCGAACTCGGCGCGCAGCGCCTCGTCGGCGACGTCGTCGAGAGCAATTCGCGCTTCGACTTCGAGCCGGTCCAGCCGCTCGCGACTGCGACCGACCGCGATAATCCTGCCGGCGCCGAAGTGCCGCGCCACCTGCACCGCCATGCCGCCGGCAGCGCCGGTCGCGCCGTTGACGAGCACGGTAGAGCCGGGCTGGATCGGCGCCCGGCGCGTCAGGGCAACCCATGAGGCCAGGCCGCCGGTCGCGACCGCCGCAGCGCGTACGTCGGAGATATCGTCAGGGATAGGAACGATCATTTCGTTCGAGACCAGCGCCAGTTCGCCCATCGAGCCGAAGGGGCCCCTGGGAAAAAGGAAATATACCCGCCGGCCCTCCGGATCAGTGCCGACGCCATCCACACCCGGCACGAAGCCAGCCTGCGCGCCGCTTGTATAATGTCTGCCTGACGCCAGCGCCTTGACGATGGGGCTTAGCGGCGCAACGTGAACCCGCACAATCGTTTCCCCTTCACTCGCGACGGGTTCCCGGAAATCGCCATAGGTGGGCGGCTTGCCGAAATCCGTAACTACTGCAGCTTTCATCTCTTTTCTCCGTATGGACAACCGAACTGTCGATTTAGAGAGGAAGATAGCTGCGATCCGTGGTACGCTCTCTAGCTAAAAGTATCAATTTCTTCGCGAACGTGCCTTTTCCATGGACCCGCTTTCCGAAATCCTCTCGCTGCTGAAGCCGCGCAGCTACATCACCGCCGGGTTCGACGCCGGCGGCGACTGGTCGCTGCGGCTCGACGATCTCGCCGGACGGATCAAATGCTACGCCGTGATACGCGGCAGTTGTTGGCTGTCGCTCGAGGACGCCAGAGAGTCCGTCCAAATCGTCGCCGGCGACTGTTTCGTCCTGCCGAGCGGACGCCCAGTGCGGATATCGAGCGACCCGGCGCTGGCCCCGACGCTTGCAAGCGAGGCCCTTGCGCCGGACCGGGATGGAGAGACTGTCACCTACAACGGCGGCGGAGACGTGTTTCTGGCCGGAAGCCGCTTCGAAGTTAGCGGTCGGCATGCCGACGTGCTGCTCCGGACGCTGCCGCCCGTCATCCACCTCAAGGCTGCCGGGGACCAGGAGGCGCTTCGCTGGTCGATCGAGTTGATGATGCAGGAACTGCGGGAAGCTAGGCCGGGCGCATCTCTCGTGGCGCAGCACCTTGCGCATATAATGCTGGCGCAGACGCTCCGCCTTTATCTGTCGCAGCAATCCGGCGCTGAGATCGGCTGGTTCGCGGGCCTCGCCGACCCGCAGGTCGGCACCGCCATAGGAGCGATCCACGCTGATCCGGGACATGGTTGGACGCTTGAAGAACTTGCGGCACATGCAGGCATGTCACGAACCGTTTTCTCGCGACGTTTCCGAAAGAAGACGGGAGAGACGCCGGTCGCCTATCTCACGCGCTGGCGGATGATGCTGGCCGCCGAGCGACTTGTGAATAGCAGCGAAACGCTGGCGCGTATCGCGCGCGCTGTCGGCTACGAATCCGAGAACGCATTCAACACAGCGTTTACGCGCGTTATGGGGTCGTCACCGCGGCGCTATTCCAAAGCCGCCGATGCGCGCTCCTTTGTCGAACATCTACCAAGCGGCGATCTCTGACTTCCTCTAGGCGCATACTTTTTGCGCTATTAATGGACAAGCACCGCAGGAATGTTTCATATAAACAATGACCTAGGCTGCTTCTCGACAAAGCAAGTAACGATGGTTGCGAGCCCCTGCAACCAGTTTAGGCGAGCAACCCGTTACTGATCTGCGGTTCGATTCTCGTCAAGAGCTTCACCGGCTAGGCCTCTTTCGAGCCAACGTAGTCCAAGCTTGCCAAGCAGTCCGATGAAAACAATTGAACTCGGGGACCGGGTTATTATTGGCTACGAGAGCAATATGCTACCGCCAGTCACCAAAGCTGACGAGATGAGCGAGAGATATGTCAGCGCCATACCCATCGAAAAAGACTTCTGGGTCTGCTGGACTTTGAAGCGCCTTTTCGGCCTGCAGGAAAAGGATGCGGCCACGCTTGTTTTCAAGGGTGGTACATCCCTTTCCGAGGCATTCGGCGCCATCCGCCGCTTTTCCGAGGATATCGACCTTTCGTTCGATCGAGCAGAGCTCGGCTATACTGGCGACCGCGATCCGGAAAAGGAAGGCATCAGCAAAAAACAAGCGAACAAACTCATTGAAGCCCTGGTGGGTGATGTCGAGCGGCATATTGCCGAGAAGCTGCTTCCCGCGCTTCGGTCCGCCATCGTCGAGGGCCTAGATCACCCCGCGGGTGAAGCTGGAGCTCGGCGCGCGCGGGGTGGTCGATCGCCCACCGAGCAGAAGATCATTCATCCCTATGCGACGGCCGATTTTCCGGACTTCTTCAAAGAAGAAGCGCGCAATCTCGATAATCAGCAAAACCGGAAGACACTGGCGGCCGTGGAGGCCTAGTCGATTTTTCGCATTTCATCATCGACCTGCCAGGACTTGGGCGGCCGTCGAAAGCCGGTCATGTCCAATTTCGCACCAAATGTTTAACCTATCGTCTGGGAGAGGTCGAAGGTTCATATCCTTTCAAGAGCACAGACGGCAAATAAGGGCGGGAAAGGCTACTCGTTGCGGTCTCGACGAATGACTGGAAAGGGGCCGAGAGCAGTAGGTCCGCTTGTGGCGCAGGGAAGAACGATAGCGGACTTAAATCTCCAGGATCCGATGTTCTGAGTTGACCCAGGACAGACCTTTGGCGGTCGCTCGGTGGTCGACTGCTTCGCGCACCTCTGCGGACATTCGAAACCATGATGTTTGATTAGTTTGAGATGCAATGCGTTCCAGGGTCGGCACTGCCAAGCGGCAAATCAAGCCGGGAGCCGCCACATTCGCACACGACCTGTACCACGCAATTCCGTTTCCTCGAGTAGGTCGCAAGCAAATTTTGGTCCAAGCAGTTGGTGAGTTGCATCCGAAATACGGATCTCATCGGGCTCCGCGGACGTTTGAATGCGTGAGGCGAGATTAACGGTCTCGCCCCACAGGTCATAGGCGAACCGCCTTTTGCCTATGACGCCAGCGACGATTGGTCCCGAGTGAATTCCAATTCTGAGTCTCAGCGGTTCTCCTGCGAAGCGTTCGCGCTTAACCGCCTTCCGCAGTTCAAGTGCATAGTGCGCGAGGGCTTCTGCATGATCGGATCGCGCGGTGGGCAGGCCAGCGACCACCATCACACAATCGCCGATTGTCTTGATCTTTTCGCAGCCGTATCGTTCCGAGAGCCGATCCGCCGCCTTGAAGAAGTAATTTAAGATAGCGAGCGTCGTCACGGCTCCGACGCTCCGCGTTCTTTCCGTAAAACCGACGATGTCGGCAAAAAGCACACTCACCTCTGCGTGGTTGTCTGCAATTTTTTTGTGCGCTTTTAACCGCTCCGCGATCGACGCCGGAAGAATGTTGAGGAGTAGGGATTCGGCGCGCTGGTATTCACGCGACAATCCCTCCTGGCTCTTCCTCAACGCCTCGTTCGTCGATTGTAATTTCTCGTTGAGTTGACGCTCCCTCTCTTGCAGGAGCGTCATTTCATAGGCCTTCTGTTGAAGCCGCTGCTTGTTGTCGCGTTCGGCAGTGGCGTCAAGAAAGAGCAGCCACACGCAGGCATTGCCGGCAAAAAGATGAAGGTCCGCGACACGCCCGCTGGGCAGTTCGACCATGGCCATATGATATGGAAGCTCCGGGCAAGGCAGCAAACCTTCCATAAATTCAAGCTGATCGGCAACAGGCTTGCCAATGCGAAGCGATGAGAGCCCGTAATGTTTAACGTTACCGCCCTTCGCAGCTATGCAAAGCTGGGCGTCAATTTTCAGATATGCGACAGAGTGCTCATTGTAGAAGAAATCGTAAATCCAGCTTCCGACTTCTCTTGGCAATCTATGCATGGTCTATTTGGTGACCATCGAAGCAAGCTGACGAAACGCATCATCAACATGTTCACCCGAAAGCGCACTTGTTCGATAGATTTGCCATCCAAGTTGCCTGAGTTCGTTAATCTCACTATCCGATATTGCCCACCGATCGGCCAGGTCGGATTTGTTGAACAGCAATACAAACGGCATAGCGCCGAATTCGGCCTCGGCCCGCTCGCGCAGAGTGAGCGCCACGGCAAGAGTAGCGGCGCGGGTTCCATCGACGACAAGCACGAGCCCGGTCGCACCCCGCACATTGCTGACGCGGAATGAGCCGATATCGTCTTCGCCGGCCAAATCCCACAAAATTAGATCCACGGTTTTGTCCGGGAGTGCGACACTCTTCTTGTCGATTTTCACTCCCACCGTGGTCAAGTAGGTATCTGAAAAGATGCTTTGCACAAACCTGCGAACCAGACTCGTCTTTCCGACAGCGAACCCACCCAACATGCAGATCTTTTTTTGCAATATCCTAGCTCCGCACTACTCTAGGCTTACCGTAATCGAAACCCGGCGATTGGTGGAGCTCCCAGTTCGACTATTTTCAGGCACCACCGGCTCAAAGGTGCCAGCGCCCCGAACCAGCAGCAGTTCCGGAGCGACGCCGCGCTTGTTGAGAAGCGCACGAACTGTCTCGGCGCGGGCGGCGCTGATCGACACGTTGGCCGTCTCACGGCCCGTGGCGTCCGCATGGCCGGTCAACATGAACCGCGATGTTACGCCTGACTTGCGGGCATTTTGGGCGAATTCCTTTATTTGATCCGCCAACCTGTCGAGGACCGGCATCTGCTCTGGTCCCGGCACAGCTTTGCCGGAATAGAAGAAAATATCGGTCGCCTGGATGGCCTCTCTCAAATAATTAAGTTCTGCAAGGTTCAGCTCACGCAGCTGCGAGACATCCAGAACCACTCCGTCCGCCGAAAGTTGTTCTGCGGCTGCCCGCGCCCGGTTGATCCAGTTGGCAGGAGCCTCACCCTCGGCAACGATGCGATCCTTGACGATCGAAAGTCGTACTGTATCCGGCGGAGCCAGCGACGCCGTCAGCCGCTTCAACACGAACTCCGGCTCAAGGCTCTGATAGAATTGCCACTGCGAATGAACGCGGGCGGGATCGACATGCGTTCCAGACAACAGCGACTGCGGGTCGGCGCCAAGCGGGTCTCTCAGGCCGGAAATGTAGAATTGGCCATCGCGCACCTTTTGTTCCGCAACGATGATGCCCGGTTGGGCCTCAAGTCGCGACACATAGGCCTGCCAGTGCTCCGCCGCGCGTGCTTCGGGGCTCACATCACGAACCTTGGAGATGTCGAATTCCGGTCCGCCTGCCGAAAGCTGTCGGGCCGCTGCGCGCGCCCGATCTATCCAGGTGTCGGCAGCCTCACCCTCGGCAACGATGCGATCCTTGACGATCGAAAGTCGTACTGTATCCGGCGGAGCCAGCGACGCCGTCAGCCGCTTCAACACGAACTCCGGCTCAAGGCTCTGATAGAATTGCCATTGCGAATGAACGCGGGCGGGATCGACATGCGTTCCAGACAACAGCGACTGCGGGTCGGCGCCAAGCGGGTCTCTCAGGCCGGAAATGTAGAATTGGCCATCGCGCACCTTTTGTTCCGCAACGATGATGCCCGGTTGGGCCTCAAGTCGCGACACATAGGCCTGCCAGTGCTCCGCCGCGCGTGCTTCGGGGCTCACATCACGAACCTTGGAGATGTCGAATTCCGGTCCGCCTGCCGAAAGCTGTCGGGCCGCTGCGCGCGCCCGATCTATCCAGGTGTCGGCAGCCTCACCCTCGGCAACGATGCGACCCTGGACGATCGAAAGTCGTACTGTATCCGGCGGAGCCAGCGACGCCGTCAGCCGCTTCAACACGAACTCCGGCTCAAGGCTCTGATAGAATTGCCATTGCGAATGAACGCGGGCGGGATCGACATGCGTTCCAGACAACAGCGACTGCGGGTCGGCGCCAAGCGGGTCTCTCAGGCCGGAAATGTAGAATTGGCCATCGCGCACCTTTTGTTCCGCAACGATGATGCCCGGTTGGGCCTCAAGTCGCGACACATAGGCCTGCCAGTGCTCCGCCGCGCGTGCTTCGGGGCTCACATCACGAACCTTGGAGATGTCGAATTCCGGTCCGCCTGCCGAAAGCTGTCGGGCCGCTGCGCGCGCCCGATCTATCCAGGTGTCGGCAGCCTCACCCTCGGCAACGATGCGATCCTTGACGATCGAAAGTCGTACTGTATCCGGCGGAGCCAGCGACGCCGTCAGCCGCTTCAACACGAACTCCGGCTCAAGGCTCTGATAGAATTGCCACTGCGAATGAACGCGGGCGGGATCGACATGCGTTCCAGACAACAGCGACTGCGGGTCGGCGCCAAGCGGGTCTCTCAGGCCGGAAATGTAGAATTGGCCATCGCGCACCTTTTGTTCCGCAACGATGATGCCCGGTTGGGCCTCCAGTCGCGACACATAGGCCTGCCAGCGCTGCCCGGATTGCCAGGAAAGAAAGAACCAACCGCCTGCCGGAATCAAAACCAGCAGGACTGCAGCCGCCACCAGCCACGGAAATCCCTGGTTTGAGTCCTCCTGCTTCAGTTCAACGCAGGTCTGCAACTGCGTCTCTATGCCGGCTAACTGAGAACCGTCGCCGTCAAACTGCTCTAAAGCCTGTGAGTATTCATCATGGATGCGAAGCAACACATCGCGAACTATTTCATGTAATTCCTCTGGCGGATTTCCCCGGATCACCGCAACCAAGGTCGCAAACGGTCCAACTTCTGACCAGAGACGAAGCTCCCCAAAGCGGATAGTGTCCAGGCCGCTCTGTTCTTTCTCGTTAAATGAGTCTTTAACAAAGTCTTGAATTGCACTGAGCATCGAAGAAATGAGTTGAGGATCCTCGCTCGTTGCATTATCGGCAGTTACATGCGCGATCAAAAGCCCGGAATTTCGGTTAATGAGAAAGACATGTTCTACACGATAGACAAGAGAATGCTTCAGAACAACTTCCGAGAAGCTGGCACCAGTTCTCCAAGATTCAAATCTCCACTTGAGCCCATGCCAGGTAAATATATGTCTTAAAGTTTCATTCAGCGACTGAAAGGTCTGGTCGATCTTTTCCCCGATCGACTTGCGAATTGCCGGCAGAAACACCGGGTATAATATATCCGTCAGCGTGCGCGGGCTCTTCTGGATCGACCGTTGCACAGCCCTCTCGACGGCTGGCGCAAGGGCCTCGCCGAGCTGCGCATGAGGCGCCCGTGCGGCTGCACTGGGAAGAACGCCGCCCACTGCTTCCGCAAGCTGCTCCGGTTCGCCCAGCAGATGCGTAACTCGTGAAAGCTCCGAAATTTCGCGGCCGACCAGCAACTGGCGCAGCGTTTCCATGCGACGATCGGCGGTTGGAACTCCGTCGAAACGCGCATGATGGTCCGGATCAATGTTCCGAGCAATTTCGACCAAAAGAATAGCCAGAGCCGCGCGATCAATCTCGGTATCGTTCGAGGCGGCTTTTTGAGGAAGCCTGATTGGGTCGACGGTTGACGTCAAGTTCCGATCAACTCACTTTCCAGCCACGTTCCGAGTTGCTCTTGCTACCGCCGGAATCCTGATTTATGCATTTTGCAACCTCGACAAACAGGCCAGCCAAAAGATTTCTGTCGGTCTTGACGTTGCTGAGATCGGAAAACATTTTCTCCATTAGCATCTGAATGCTTTCATTCTTTTGCTTGATTTCCTCACGCAGCAAATGATCGCTTCGATTTATCCGGTCCGCAACGTCGCGCTCAAGCTCGCTCAATTGATCCGACAACGCGCGCACCTGCTTTTCAAGTGCCTGATTTTGCTCGCGAAGATTCCGGTCAATCTCCTTGTCGGCCTCGGCTCGTGCATCTTTTTCGCTCCGCAATTGCGCCGCGAGCGATTCGACCTGCTTCTTTGCATTTGACTCGTACGTTTCAAGATTGCGCTTGGCCTCGGATTCGACATCCTTAAAGCGCTGCAAGAACCGGTCTTCTAGCTTGGAAAAACGGCGGTCATAGTCCTGCATCTGGTTGCCGAACAGCAGATCGCGTATCTTGTCGACACCTACAGCGTCACCGGAGATCCCGCCCTCGCGGGCCTGGGCCGCCATGAAGTTCAGCCCGTTTCCCTCTGCATTACCTATCAGATTTTCGTCCGCCTTATTCGCAGAAGAAGCGGTACTCGAAGGTTCCTTTGCCATCCTTATGCCCCCCATTTGAACACCTGCCACAGTGCAACCCCGTTAACAGGGAATAATGTCAGCAAAATAGCCGGCCCACAAGCCGGAATCTTCTTGACTCAAGCCGATTCGTGACGCAGCCGAGCGCTACGTCACTGACGTAGCAATGGAAGTTTGGGGCGATGCCATCTTAAAAGCGGGCGGCCGCGACTGGTCGGGGATCAAAGGCGGCAAGCGCGCACGGTCGTCGAGCAGTGACGGTCCGCAATCTCTGCGCTCACGGCATCACGGTGTTCAACCGCAAGGCGATCACTCGAGTAACGACGGCGGCAGGGCGCAATATCGCGCTCAAGGAGGGCGATCCCATCAAGCTCGATAAGAAGCGCTTCACCAATTACACGGCAACACTGCGGGCGTTTGCGCGCGCACTCGCGGATGGCGTGACGAACCTTCCAGACGTCAAGAAGGGGTCGTAGCGCCTTTGGAGCGGCCTCAGGATTCCAATTCGGTAGACGGGCTGTTGCGTTGCCATTTGGGCCATACTTACCTTGAAGTCGAGGCGATTGAACTCGCCGAACTGGCCCGGCAGCGGCTAGGCGACGAAAGTCATGTCGACGAGCATGGCGGAGCCGAAAGGTGCGGGCGCAACTCGTGCGGCTACAATGTCCGAACGCCTGCTTACGGGATCGAATAAGTCTGTGTCCAACGGCTGCCATGACGGCGTATAGCCGACCGCTCAACTTGGAAACACGGAAAATCGTTCTGGGAGGTGCGGCCCCGCAATGTGCAGGGCCGCCCCGCGAACATCGCTGTTGTCAGCGGTTCGCAAAACAGCATCCAACCCCACAACATCGTCACAGGTGGGCTGAGATAGATCGCAGCGCTGACCTTGGCCACTTTGACCTCCCCGAACGAAGTCGCGTTGGCAACAGAGCGGGTCGAACCAATTCCCTCGGGAGTTTTCGGTGATCGGGGGTTCGACACACACACACACACACTGCTTTTCTGACGCATGGTCCGTGGGCCAATCGCTCAGCTCGCCTTAAACGGCCCCTCCCACCCGAAACACCGGCAGTTCCTGCCGCACGCCTCGAAGATGTGCAGTTCTCGGGTCGACCGCAAAAGCCGCCAGTCCGTCGCGAACCCCGGTCGCGTCGTAAACGTCCTGGCTGACAAAAATCTCGTCGGCGTCGGCAAGGCCTTGGACGCGCGCAGCAATGTTCACGGTCTGGCCGAAATAGTCGAGGCGCTCGTTCAGCGTGACCGCAATTGCCGCGCCTCTGTGAACGCCGATCTTGAGGATCAGAGCCTTGTCTGGCTGCCGCTTGTTGAACGAGGCGATTTCGCTGCGCATGTCGAGCGCCGCGCGCACGGCATCGGCAGGCCTCAGGAACGCTGCCATCACCGCATCGCCGATCGTCTTGATGATCGCGCCGTTGTGGCGGACCGTCACGTCCTGCAGCCGCTCAAAATGCTGCTGCACAAGTGCAAAGGCATTCAGGTCTCCGATCCGGTCATAAAGTGCAGTCGAGCCCTTCAGGTCGGTGAAAAGGAGAGCGATGTCCGTGACGCCGAGCCCTTCGTGGCTGCGGATCACCTCGGAGCGAAAGAGGTCGCGGAACGTCTGGGTCGTGAGCAGCCGCTTCCCTGAGAGGAACGGCGCGAAGTGGAGCGGCGGCGGCCTGTCGACGCCGGGCGGCAGTTGAAGGATCCCGAACTCGATGCGTTTGTCCGCGACATTGGACATCTCGAAAATCACCTTGCCGGCCGCGATGGTGCCCGCGTCCGGCGTGCTGGACTCGAGGTCAAGACGGATTGCAATGCGCTGTTCGCCAGTCGGAAGCGCGGGATCGACAATGAATGTGATACCTGCGTCGCTGTCGGAGCTGCTGCCATGTAATATGCCAGCCTCTGCGATTATCTCAAAAGCGGTCGTCTCGCCCGGCTCGATATAGGCTAATCCGCGGCTCAGCATCTCCCTCAGGTGGACGAAAGGCGTTCCGTCCGGGATCAAGCCCTCATTCGTCGACCTGTAGCGGAAAAGATAATCCTCCACCGTCAGCGTCTGCGGATCGTGATAGGAGATGCGGCGAATGGCCGGGTTCACGGTGAAGGTTATCGCGATCATGTCGTCGAGAGCCGCCACGAAATCCAGATGGCAGTGGGTGCAGCGGCAGTGACTGCGGAGATTCTTGAGAGCCCGGAAGCTATCGATGACACAGGAGCAGACCGGACAGATCAGAATCCAGGTCATATCGAAGAGACCTAGGGCGGTGGCGTGCAGGAAGAGAACAATCGTCTCCTCCTCGTTGAGGCTCTTGTCGGCGGCGAATTTGATCGGATTGATGCGGAAGAGCTCGGCGTCGCTTGCCGAACGGATGTTGCTCTCGAGCTTGGATACGAGCCGCGCACTCCAGGTCCGGGCCGACTCTAGCGCCGTCAGCTTCTCTTCGAGGTTCTTCTCGTCGATCGATGCCATGGCGACCTCCTCCCCGGACTGCGCTATTGTCAACCGAACGAGTTCAGTTGATCGTCCACCATCAGCGGTTCTACATGTTCGCAGCATTCTAGGTCTACCATGGCGAAAGGCTTCATTGTAGTGGGAAGCCCCCAGGATCCCCGGACGTGCAGGAGTTGGCGCCGACGAGCCTTTCCGCCGACCCACCCACTTGTCGACATCGGGATGGGTCTTTTCACCGCCGATCACCGCCGTTACCACGCTTTTTCGCCTCTTGGCTGTTTCCCGCTCTTCGCGGGTTCTTAGCTCCGGCGGCAATTTTCGGCGTTATTGTAGCAAAAATGGCAGATTTGGCGCCCCACCGTAGATGAAACTGATAACTACGTTTCCGCTGGATCACTCTGATATTGCGACCGCAGGCACGAAAATCCTACCAATCGTATCCGAGGCCTGCCAAATCCACCACGCTCGAGCCTGATGTCCGGCCGGGGAGACGCCATGACGAAACTGACGCTTACCCTATCTGCGCTTTACATGGCCCTTGTCGGCTTGGCGCTGATGTTCTTTCCGATACAGTTCGGCCGGGATGCCGTGCCGACGGATGCTGCACCCGAACTGCTTGCGCTGCTGCGGCTTCTCGGCGGACCGTTCCTCGGTATCGCCGTGCTTAACTGGCTGTCGAGAAATGCCGAGCCCTCCACGCTCCGTGTCGTCATTCTCGCGAACATCGTCGGCTTCGGCGCCGTCGCGGCAATCGACATTTGGGGCGTCGTCAGCGGTGAAGCGCGGGACATCGCCAAGCTATTTCTGGTTATCCACCTGCTCTTCACATCGGCCTTCGTGGCGGCAGCCGCTCGCGGAGGTAAACTCTGAGGTTCTGTATTGGTGCTCGCTCCCAGCACACTGCTGGTCTTCAATTCCCACGTCGGCCGCTGCTGGTCCATATTCCCTCACAACCGCTCGGCCTTACTCAAACTGTTGGTCCTCTATCCCCTTCGGATAACGATCGAGCGTCAAGTTAAACTGGATACGGTGCTCGAGCCACGCCTTTAGCCCGGCAAGCAAAAGCGTAAAGCCTTGCGTGGAATCGGCTACGTAGCGCATGAGCTTATCGGCATCCCCCGTCCATCCGGACTCCTGCCCGCGTACGAACGTCGTACCCTCCGGAATAGCTTGGAACGTCCATTCCACAGTCGTCGGGCCGCTATAGCCAGGCCATTCAATCACTACGCGCTTGTTTGGCTCCACGAACTTTGGCGTGACCTCGATGGAGACATCGTGGCTCTCCCAACTTGACGGTCTTACCGGTCTCCAGTCTTCCGCTGCCCTTGCTGGACCAGAACTTCGCCGTGACGTCCGGGTTCACGATTGCTTCGAATACATGCTCGACCGGCTTGCGGATGAGCATTCCAGTCTTGGCGATTGGTATGCGCGTGAGCTGTGGATTGGTCATGTTGCTTTCCTCTGGCTACCTCAAGACAGAAACGTCATCTCGTATGTGTAGTTCCGGCCCGTGCGGCCACCTGTTCGCTCCCCGCTGGGCTTGCCTTTCCACCGAGCCGCAGCCGGCGCCGATGTCCTGGGCCGTTATTCAGCGTTCCCATCACTCAGCATGTGATCCGCCAAGCTGTAGCAGTGGCTTGCCTGATAGGCGTTCCGACCCCGGTTCATGTGCGTCAGGTTGAACGCCCGGATGGCCAGTAATGCTTGAGGCGCCGCGAGGAATTTGCCGATCGAGGAGAAGCCGCGGACCCTGATGCCGAAATTGTCGTCGCCTCGCGGGAAGAAATAGCTGACGTCGTCCGGCGTCACGACACAGCGCTCAAGAAAAGCATCGTCTACTTGCTCGTGATCGATTGAATGGTCGGTGGTGAAATCGGAAAGATGCACCACGAAAAGCGCGCGGATGCCGTCGCCGTCCGCATAGAGAGAGAAAAGCTCCATCCAGCTCGCATTGACGCGAACGAGCGCCTTGCCCGGAGTCGATGGCAGACAGGAAACCGACCAGTAGTGCCGTTCGGTCCTGCGAGGGATCGGGATGCAGTCGCGACCGTAGCGCCGGAGAATGTCCAAAACCTCCTGTGCCTGCGGCTGGCGCAGCAGCTTCTCAAACCGCGCGACGTACTTGAACCGTAGTTCCAGAGACTCCGAGCGCTCATTGGTGTCGTGCGGGATCGTCTTGCCCTCCATCCAATCGCGCTGCTGCTGGAGATCCAGGAATTGGCGCAGACCGGTGCTCATCGGCGGTCCAGCAGTCTGGCCACCGCCTCGCGGACAAGGGCGGGGACGCTTTCGGCATCATCCAGATAGGCACTTTCCAGCAGGCCGTCCGAAAGCGCGACGAGGAGGGAAGCAGTGACGGAAGGAACTGGATCGCCGTCCTCCGCAAGAACGTTACGGAGACTGTCGTGATACCAAACGCGGCGCGCATTGATCGCCTGCCGCACGGGGCTGGCCGAGTCGGGGTATTCGGCCGCGGCGTTGAGGAACGGACACCCTCGCCAACCTCCCGCGACCACGGCCTCGCTGATGCGCCCCATGATAGCCGAGATCATTTTCCGAGGAGATTGCTTTGGCAGCGCCGCTACTGCCGCTCGCCCGAGCCGGTCTATCTCTTCGAGATAGGCGACGACGAGGTCATCCTTCGAGGGAAAGTGATTGTAGAAGGTCGCTTTGGCCACGTCGGCTTCAGCGATGATGCGGTCGATGCCGACAGCATGGATGCCGCCTTCGTAGAAAAGCCGTGTCGCGGTGTCGAGCAAACGACGACGCGCGGAACCGGCTTCAGACTGGCGTTCAGATTTCTTTTGCCTCATTGTTTGACTATGACAGACAGGTCTGTATAGGGCAAGTCCATACAGACCTTTCTGTATTAGAGAATGTTATGCAAGCGAGAGACACGGCCGAAGTCATCCGCCGGTTCAAGCGGGCGTTTGAGGAACACAATCCTGCGATCTTCGCGGACTTGGTCGCACCGGATTGCGTCATGGAGTCGATCCAGCCCGCGCCGGACGGCACCCGCTACGAAGGGTACGATGTCAACCTGGCGTTCTGGCAGGCGATGGCGGTCGACCGCGTTTACCGCTTCGAGGTGGAAGACACTTTTGTGATGGGCGACCGCGCCAACATCCGCTGGCGCTTCCATTTCGGCGACGGTGGCTCGGTGCGCCGCGTCAGCCTGATGCGCATGATCATAGCAAGGTCACAGAATGCGTTCAAAAGACCGACTGGATGGTAACGAAACCAAGACGAACTAATCTTAGTTTGAACCAAACCTGGAACAGGCGCTCACGCCTTTAGCCTGCCCTTTGTGTGCTTTGGCGCTTAATCAGCTCGTAGCCGAGATCGATGACCGGCGGCTCAACCGCCCGGCCGCCGATATTCGATAAAAGCATTTCCATCGCCTTGCGGCCCATGTCTTCCCGGAAGGTCTTGATGCTTGTAATCGACGGATTGGCAACTGCCATCATCTCCAGGTCGTTGAAACCGCAGATACCCATGTCAGCGGGAACGCTGATTTGACGTCGCTGGCATTCAAAAAGAACACCCAAAGCCAGGTCGTCATTATTGCAAAATACCGCATCGGCATCTGGCGCCCGCGCGAGAAGCTCGGATAACAGCTCACAGCCCAGCGTCACGGTCGATGCCTTCGGGGTGGTGACGATAAGGCGCGGATCGAACAGCCCCGCCCTGTCCAAGCATTGAGAAAAACCCTCAAGCCGCCTCTGGGTGCGCGGATCCATCCGGGCACCCAGGAAAGCTATTCGTCGATAACCGCAATCGACAAGATGCCGGGCGGCGGTGAATGCGCCATCGAAATGAGAAAAACCCACCATCATGTCGACAGGCTTGTCTCCAATCTCCATGATCTGAACCACTGGGCAGTCCGCCTTGAGCAATTGGGCGCGCGCCGCTGACGATTGATCTATGCCGGTAACAATCAGACCGACGGGCCGTTGACTGAGGAAGACCCGTAAAAGCCTCTCTTCCTCGAGCAAAGAGTACCGCGTGTTACCGGTCTGGACTCGATAGGAGGCGTTCTCCGCTTCCGAATAGATGCCGCGCAGTACGTCGGCGAAAACATTATTGGTCACCGAGGGAATAAGGACGCCGATTACATCGGTTCGCGCGGACGCAAGCGCACTCGCAGCGGGATCGGGAACATATCCCAACTCATCGACAACCTGCTGGATTCGCTCGCGGAGCTTTTGCGAAACACTCTCGGGATTTCGCAATGCGCGCGACACAGTGATTGCGCTAACATCCGCCACCTTGGCGATCTCGACGAGAGTTATCTTCCTCTTTGTGCTTTTCTTTCGCATCCTTGTTCCTCCTTTCCCGGAGATAACTCAAAATCAGTCTATTGACAAATGATTGCGCAATCATTTAGAAAGCCCGCCTATCGAAACGCTCTGGGAGGAGGCGGCAAATGGTTGCTGTAGCCGTTCGCGTCGCGCAGCCCGAATTTGTACTCGTGATGGGGGTTTGCGGCGTCGGCAAGTCAACGATCGCACGGAAAATCGCTGATCGTGTGGGTGGCGCCTTTGTCGAGGCCGATGATTACCACTCGACCGAAAATAAGCTGGCTATGGCTAGCGGCAAACCGCTCACCGACGAACAGCGTTGGCCGTGGCTCGACGCGGTTGCAGCCGCCGCATTGAGCAAGTCCTCAAAGAGCGACGGTCCCGCATTGATTGCTTGTTCCGCACTGAAGCGTCGCTACCGCGACTTTCTCCGCGAGAAGCTCGGATCCCTGTCGGTCGTTTATCTCACTGGCGCGCCAGCATTAATTCGGCGGCGTCTTGAGGCGAGGCAGTCTCATTTTATGCCGCCTCGGTTGCTGGACAGTCAGCTTTCGGATCTGGAAGCACCCGAAACCGATGAAGCCGGAATCGCGATCGACATCGATGGTGAGCCAACGAGCCTCGTGGAGGATGTTTGCCGGTGCCTGGGGTTCAGCCCTTCGCAAGACTAAGAGGCGCGATTTTGAGAGTCGGGAGGAAGCTATGACGACGATCGCAGACCGAATTCAAAAGGCCACGGAATGGGTTATGGCCGGAACCCTCGCGGTGATGGTTGTGCTCGTATTTGGCAATGCCGTCGGGCGCTATGTGTTGAATAGCGGCTTTGCAGCATCGGAAGAGATATCAAGGCTTGCGTTTGTCTGGCTGATCTTTCTCGGAGCGGCTGTCGCGGTTCGTGAGCGCGCTCATGTGGGCGTCGACATGCTGGTGTTGCTCCTGCCGAAAGCCGGGAAGCGTCTCTGCCTTATCATCACGAATGTACTGACCCTATACGCGCTGTGGCTTTTTGCGGCAGGCAGCTGGCAACAGACCGTAATCGGCATGAACAGTCACGCGCCCGTAACCGGCCTTCCATTGGCAGCTTTCGCGGCGGCGGGCTTGATCTCTTCGATCGCGATGGCAGCGCTCTTTGCAATCGATCTGGTTAGGGTTCTGACAGGACGTCTCACCGAGGGAGAAATGGTCCAGGTTCGCGAGAGCACGGGTCAGGAAGAAGCCGCAGAAGCAGTGCGCGAAATTTCTCGCAGCGAACGTCGCTGAGCGGGACGAGGGGGAGGGCATCCAATGACAATCGTAGTATTCCTCGGCGTGTTGCTCGGTCTTATGGCTCTTGGCATGCCGATCGCCTTTGCGCTGATCCTGACCGGCGTTGCGCTGATGGTGCAGCTTGACTTTTTTGATGCACAGCTTGTGGCCCAGAACATGCTGGCCGGTGCCGACAACTTTCCATTGATGGCTGTGCCGTTCTTTCTGCTTGCAGGCGAATTGATGAACGCCGGCGGTATCTCGCGGCGGATCGTTGGTCTCGCGGTGACCCTGCTCGGCCATATCAGGGGCGGTCTCGGCTATGTTGCCATCGGCGCGGCTGTTTTGCTCGCAAGCGTTTCCGGATCGGCGATTGCCGACACCGCCGCAGTCGCCGCATTATTGATCCCGATGATGCGTTCGAACGGCTACAACGTCGAGCGGTCCTCCGGGCTGATCGCTTCGGCCGGGATCATTGCTCCCATTATTCCGCCGAGCATGGCCTTCATCATCTATGGCGTCGCAACCAACATCTCCATCACCAAGCTGTTCATGGCCGGCATAGCACCCGGTCTGATGATGGCGGTAGTGCTGGTCGTCACATGGATGTGGGTCTCGCGGCGCGAGAATGTCGCGCCGCAACCGCGCCAGCCCTGGTCTGTTCGTGGAAAGGCAACCGTCGAAGCATTCTGGGCGTTGCTTATGCCCGTCATCATTATCGGCGGCATGCGCGCCGGCCTGTTCACGCCGACGGAAGCGGCAGTCGTTGCGGCAGTCTACGGGCTTCTGGTCGGCCTCTTTGTCTATCGCGAGCTCAAGATCACCGATTTGCCCAAACTCTTCATCTCGGCCGCCAAGACGACAGCCGTGGTGATGTTCCTGGTCGCAGCTGCCCTCTTTACCTCCTACATGATCACGCTGGCGGATTTGCCCAACCTCGTGATCGGTCTCCTGGAGCCGATGCTCGATCATCCCCGGTTGCTGATGGCCGCCATCATCGTTCTTCTCACGCTGGTCGGCACCGCGATGGATCTGACGCCGACGATCCTCATCTTGGGCCCCGTCATGGCGCCGCTCGTGGTTCGGGCAGGGATCGATCCGGTCTATTTCGGCGTGATGTTCGTTCTTGTCGGCGCCGTGGGCTTGCTGACCCCGCCCGTCGGCACGGTGCTCAATGTCGTCTGCGGTGTCGCGCGGATCCGCATGGAAGGCATCATCCGCGGCGTCTGGCCTTACATCATCGCTTACACGGCGCTTCTGGGACTATTCGTCATATTCCCCGAACTCATAACCATTCCTGCCGGCTGGATAAACTGACGGCCATGGAAGCGGCCGGATCCACCGGCCGTAAAGAGCAGCCATAATTCTCAAAACGCAACCTGCGGCGCCGCGTTCATCCGGTTCACGGCCGCATAAGAGGAGGAATGAACATGAAGCATATTCTAATCACAACATTGGCACTTGCTCTCGGCGCCGCGAGCGCTGCAGCTCAGGACGTTCAAAGTCGCATCATCCGCTTCGGCTACGGGCTCAATGAAGACAGCAATCAGGGACGTGCCGTCCGGCACTTTGCCGAGCAGGTCGCCACGTTGAGCAACGGCAAGCTCAAGGTGCGGGGCTTTGGCGCCGCCGCACTCGGTTCGGACGTTCAGATGCAGGGCGCCCTTATCGGCGGGGCACAGGAGATGATGGTCGGTTCAACGGCGACGCTCGTCGGCACCGTCAAGGAATTCGCTGTCTGGGATATACCGTTTCTCTTCGCCAACGAGAAAGAAGCGGATCCTGTCCTGGATGGTCCGGTTGGACAGAAACTCCTCGACAGTCTGCAGGCCCAGGGTCTGGTCGGCCTCGTCTATTGGGAAAACGGCTTCCGGAATCTGACCAACAGCCGCCATAAGATTGAGAAGGCAGAGGATCTGAAGGGGATAAAGCTCCGCGTCATGCAGAATCCCGTGTTCCTCGATACCTTCAACGCCGCCGGCGCGAATGCCGTGCCAATGCCATTTTCCGAGCTTTTCACAGCGCTTGAAACCGGAGCCGTCGACGGCCAGGAAAACCCGGTCACGACAATCTTGTCTTCAAAATTCTACGAAGTGCAGAAACATCTGACGATCTCCAATCACGTCTACAGTCCTTGGGTCGTGCTCATGAGCAAATCCTGGTGGGACAAGCTGTCGGACGACGAAAAGAAAATCCTTCAGGAAGCGGCAGTCGCGTCCCGTACCTTTGAACGCGAAGACACGAGAGCCGGATCGGTGAAGGCGCTTGAAGAGCTCAAAGCGGCGGGTATGGAGGTTTCGACCATGCCGAACGAAGAAATCGCCAAGCTGCGCGAGATTGCTGCTCCAATCACTGCGAAAGTAGTCGAAAACGTCGGACAGCCTTTATGGAATGACGTTCAAGCGGAACTGTCGAAAATCCGCGCTGCGAAATAGTCGTTGATGGCAGCCGGACCTGGTCCGGCTGCCTAACCGGCATCGCGCATGACTACTTGGTATCCACAAAGCTCAACGAATCTGGATCTGTGTTGGAAACTGGAGATTTGCGATGAGTTCAGCGACATCGCTTGGAACAGACATAGTTGGTGAGGATCTACGCGAAGGTTGCCTGAGCGCCCGTGGAGGCAGATCAGACGCGGCGCCTTATAGCTCTAGCTGAAATCTATGACGGCGGCATCCATAGATCAATCTGCTTCATCAAGCTTGGTAGCCTCACTCAAGATATCAGACTGTGACATAAACTCGCCGCCTGGACGCGGAGCAGGGCACGGACATGGCGACGGTCCAAAAACCGAATCTGGAATTCAAGCGGAATCGGCCGCTACCTCCGGGTTTTCGTTGGCTTCTTCCTCGACCACGACACAAAGACGCGCGATTTTTCTCGCGCGAAGCTTAGATCTTTTGCAATCGTCTGCAGGGCTTCCGTTGCTGCTTGCCGTAAGCGCGAGAAAGGAGCAGCTATAATGCTTTAGTCCCCAAAGCGAAGGGGTCGCTGGTTCGGTTTGGCTCAAGAGCGTTAGGGCACTTTTGCTGTATGGTTGGGCTTCCTGCGTCTGAAGTAGATCGTGTCCGAGAGAGCGACTTCGATGTTTTGGATTGTATCGATGTTGCCACAAACCCCAATCTTCTTCTGGAGTTGAGAGGCTATGGTAAGCGCGCGGGAATTACGATTATCTGCGTCGTTTCCGATGCCACCCGCCGCTCGATCGATGACTTTCCTCTTCTATATTGCGCGTGCCAATACTCCGGGGCCAAGTACGCTCGAGGCCTAGTCGATAGTGTCGCTCCCGGTATCGAGTTCTTAAATCCCTGACCCGTCGAGCTGCAGGGCATCGTCGCCCTCCCAGGGCGAGGGCATCGAGGTGCGATTGAGATTGGCCGAGGGCATCGGCATCCAGCACTTCAATTCCGGCTCAGCGTATTCGATGATGCGGCCGGGCGAGGAATCGGAAGCGCGCCAGCCTTCTACACCGAACTGATCGCCATTCGACCAATACGCGAGGTCAACTTCTGCCGGCCCCTGTTCGGACGGGTGGATCGTGACAAGGATCCGACTGCCGTCTTTCGGCGCGCTGGCCATGTGGCGCCAGCGGTCTGGCTCATCCATCGTTTTTCCTCCTGCCTTGCTGCAGGCTGCAAGTGTCGCCTCGCCATCGAAAACGGTCAACTCACACTTTTGCACAACCCATCCTGTGTATTCCGCTGCAAACCACCGCTCGACAACGAATGCCTCCTGGTCGCTCGAGGAATAGTGCGGCGGCAGGCGGAAAATCTACCGCCGCCGGCATCGTGATGGCGAATCCCGGCTACTCGCGATCGCTCAAGTCTGACCGCGGCTGCGGAAATTGGGCTGAAGGAGCACCACCGGCTGGGCGCTGGCCCGGCAGTTGATGGAGCGAACCCTGGCGACCCTAAGGTCGAAGCGGTCTAGAACCGCGTAAAGGACGATCCCGAGGGCCGGGATGTCCTTGAGGATCATTGCCGGCCGATTTTCCCGCATTCAACCGACCAGCGAAACTCCGAGCGATCGCGGCATGCGATGCATCAGCAGCAATTGCTCTACAGCGGCAGCAATCGTTCTGGCGCAGCGGCAAATCACTTTCGATAGATCATCAGAGGACACGCCAGCAATGAGTGTGTCGCCGATCTCTAGAGACTTCACCAGCATTGACGGTGCTTTCCGTCCAGGAAGCGTAAGCCACCCAGGATCTAGCACCAAGATAGAACAAAGGAGTTTTCAAGATGAACCAGATGATCAACAACACTCAGGAGGCAAGCATGAAACTGGACAACACCGCACATACCGGTAGACCGGGGTCCGAAGAGCTGGTTCCGTCGCGCTACGCGGTGCGGATCGGCGAGATTGACGTGCTGGTGGTCAGCGATGGGGTGCTACCGCTGCCGACCGCGATGTTGGGCCACAACGCCGATCCGGCCGCCCGGGCCGCCTGGCTAGGCGACATGTTCCTGCCGCCGGACGCCTTCGACTGGGCGCTGAACGTCGTCGTGGTGCGTAGCGGCGGGCAGACCATACTCATCGACGCTGGGCTGGGGTTGGACCCGGACTTGAACCTGCCGCGGGCCGGGCAGTTGATGAAGCGACTGGCGGCCGCCGGCATTGATCTTGGATCCGTGACCGACGTGGTGCTGACCCACATGCACATGGACCACGTTGGCGGGCTGCTCGTCGACGGGGTGAAGGAACGGCTGAATCCGGACCTGCGGATCCATGTGGCCGCTGCCGAGGTCAAATTTTGGGAGTCGCCCGATTTCTCTCACGTCTCGATGCCGGCGGGCTTCCCGGACGCGCTTCGGGCAGCCGCCAAGCGGTTCAGCAAAGAGTACCAGAGCCAGCTGCGGTTGTTCGAGGATGAGCATGAGGTGGCGCCCGGCGTGGTCGTCTCTCGTACCGGCGGCCACACCCCCGGGCACAGCGTGGTCCGCGTGGCCTCGGGCAACGACCGGCTGATGTTTGCCGGCGACGCCGTGTTCGCAGTCGGGTTCGACCACCCCGACTGGCACAACGGTTTCGAACATGACCCCGAGGAAGCTGCCCGCGTTCGGGTCCGGCTTTTGCAGGAGCTGGCAGCGACCGGCGAACTGCTGGTGGCAACTCATATGCCGTTTCCTTCTGTTGGTCATGTCGCGGTCGACGGCAACGCTTTTCGTTGGGTACCGGTCTTCTGGGACTACTGACCGCATGTTGAATTAAGGCTCCGAACCAGAGCAGCATCCTTGAAGGCTGTGTCCAGCTCGGCCTTCAAGCCCGAGCTTCAACCAGGCCTTCACCTACCACCTATTGAACCACGCGCACCGCATGGGCGCGCAGCAAATGGAGCATCTTATGAAAATCGTGATTATCGGCGGAACCGGCCTGATCGGTTCCAAGACTGCAGAGCGCCTGCGCAAGAAGGGGCATGAGGTCATTGCCGCTGCCCCGAAAACCGGCGTCAATTCCCTCACCGGAGAGGGCTTGGCGGAAGCACTGAAGAATACCGAGGTGGTGATCGACCTCGCGAACTCGCCATCCTTCGAGGATAAGGCCGTGCTCGAATTCTTTCAGACGGCGGGCAAGAACCTGATGGCAGCGGAAATCGAGGCCGGCGTGAAACACCACGTCGCGCTTTCGATCGTCGGCACGGATCGGTTGCCGGATAGCGGCTATCTTCGAGCCAAGGTCGCCCAGGAAAAGATCATCCGGGCAGCCGGCATTCCCTATACGATCGTGCGTTCCACACAGTTCATGGAATTTCTCGGCGGCATCGCCCAAGAGGGCACGGTCGGCGACACCGCCCGCTTGTCGACGGGTTTCCTGCAGCCGATCGCGTCCGACGACGTCGCCGATTTCGTAACGGACGCGGCGCTTGCGGCGCCGGCTAACGGCATCATCGAAATCTGCGGCCCCGAGCGCGCACGTCTTTGCGATTTCGCCGCGCGCTACCTCAAGGCGATCGGAGATTCCCGCACCGTTATCGCAGATCCGGATGCCCGCTATTTCGGGACCAAACTGGAAGACGGTTCACTCGTCTCCGACAATCATCCTCGCATCGGCCGCATCGGTTTCGACGATTGGTTTGCGACAACGCCCAGAAAATAACGACTTGCATATGGGCCGTCGTATGGGCGGCCCGGTGCCTTACTCACGAAAGGAAGATAGACATGATCAAGTCATTGCATGTTGCCGTTGCGTTGACGGCTCTCCTATCAGGTTCGGCTCTTGCACATGATACGCCGGGTGGCGGCGAGGGCGCGAAGGTTACGCTGGTCTATGACCATGAACTGCCGAACGTTCCCGGCAAGAGCATGAAGGGCGTTCTCGTCGAATATGCTCCGGGCGGTTTCTCGGAGGGCCATACCCATCCAGCGTCCGCCTTCATTTACGCGACCGTCCTCGAAGGCGCGATCCGCAGTCAGGTCAACGATGGCCCCGTCACCGTCTATAAGGCCGGTGACAGCTTTTCGGAATTGCCGGGCGATCGCCACGGTGTCAGCGAAAACGCGAGCAAGACCAAACCGGCAAGGCTGCTTGCAGTCTTCGTCGTCGATAGCGCCGAGCAAGAACTGACATTCCCGATCAAGAAATAGCCGATCGGGCCGGGCCCGCAGTGGTGGTGCCCGGCCGCTCTTTGACGCAACCAAAATCGGTGATTGCTGCCATGTTTGGTAATGACAATTTCGTGCCGCTTGTTCTGATCAACCTTCTGGGAATTGCCGGCATCGTCGTGTGGCACATCCAGGGCGGCAACCGTCCGAGGGGCCGCCTGATCGTCCAGATCCTGTTCTTCACCAACATGAGCCTCGTGCTCTATCTGGGGGGCATCGCTCCGCATAGGCCCGACGGTATCTACACGCAAGGTTTTGCCGCGCTGCTTTCCAAATCGGCCAGAATTTTGTGGTGGACCCATCTCGCCTGGACGATCATCGGCTTCATCCAGATCTACGTCAGACTGAACCGCAAGCCACGGGAAGCACATCTCATCCAGGATATGGCCATTGCCGTTATCTATCTCGGCGTGGCGCTTTCCGTCATCGGTTTCGTCTTCGGCATGCCGGTCGGAACCTTGGTTGCAACATCAGGCGTCATCGCCGTGATCTTCGGCCTCGCGTTACAGAATACGCTTGGCGATGTCTTTTCCGGCATCGCGCTGACGCTCGGCAGGGCCTATGCAATAGGCGACTGGGTCCAGTTGAACGACGGAACCGAGGGTCGCGTCATCGAAACCACCTGGCGCTCCACCAACCTGCTGACCGTTACGCACAATGTCGTCGTGCTACCGAACAGCATCCTGGCAAAGCAGGGCGTGACAAACCTCAGCCGCCCTGACGAAACCCACCTGATCGCGTTGCGTGTGCGCATCGCTGCAACGCAAAGACCACGCATTGTCGAGGAAGTCATGCGGTCTGTGCTTAAAGCCAGCGTCCGAATCGTCAAGAATCCGCCGCCGGTCGTTGCTCTGACGGCCATCGACGCGATCGCAATCGAAGTCGAGCTGCAGTTCCGCGTCGACAGCGTCGCCATTCGAACGCCCGCCAAGAACGAGATCGTCGACCTGCTTCATGACCAATGCAGAGCAAGCGGGCTTTTGCTGGCCATGCCGGCCGAAAGCCTCGCTTTTGTGCCGGCACCGTTCGGCAACCAGTATCCTGCCGAGTCCCGGCCGGTCTAGTCACCGTCCGATCGTAGCCAGATACGAATTGAGGCAAGCTGGGTGGATACGAGGACGTTGTCGTCGCATGTGCCATATCGGGTTGGGTGGCAATTCAGTCTTAGAGTTTTTTGAAAATCGTTCAACAGCGTTGTGTTATTCGTAAAGCCGCGAGCTGATGATGGGAGATTGACCCCGAATGGGTGCAAATCGGATTCAAGATAGATTTTGAGGAGAGATCAGCCATGTATGAAGAGCGCGATCCCATTGATGAAGCCCAATGGAACTGGCTTGCGCCCTTGATGCCCGGTGGCTGCCGCGGCAAGCGCGGCCCGCGAGCCGATAACAGACGCCTTATTGATGCGATCTTCTGGATGGTCCGTTCCGGTGGGCGCTGGCGCGACCTGCCGGAGCGGTTTGGCGATTACCGCACTGTCAAGCGGCGCCACTGTTGACTGGGTGGAGCTGGGAGTGCTGCAGGATCTCTTCGACAGCCTCAGCCACGATGGCGATTTCGAATGGTCGTGCGTGCATGCCACAGTCATTCGCGCTCATTAGCATGCCAGTGGTGCACGCAGGCAAAAAGGGGCCTTGATGCCGAAGGTCTGAGACCGTTCCAAGGTAGGCCTAGGCGCCAAGCTCCATGTCGTGACCGACAGGAGAAAACGATCGATGAATTGATGGGGCGCCTTAGGAGCAGCCCGGAATATAACGAGCTGCGCTCTTGCACAGAGCGCAGCTCGTGTCATGATGCGATCAGAGGTCCGTCACACGCTCCGGATCGGCGGAAGCCAGCGCAGCGGCGCGCTCGGGCTGCGGCGGATAGATCCAGACGGTGTTGATCTCCTGTTTGGTCGCCTTCGCTTTCTCGCCGACCATCTCCACCTTACGGTCCCAGCCTCGGGTAAAGAGGGCTCCGGCATCGCCGAGGTCGAGGCAGGTGACATAAGCTTCCTGATGATATTGCCGCACCGGCACGCCCAACAGTTCAGCGGCGGCGTTGTTGCCCGCGAAGGCGCCCATGCGTGTGGCGTGCTGGCACGACATCAGTGCGTAGTTGCCGCAGCCGTCGCACGCGGCGCGCGCGGCATCCCCGGTGGCGAAGACGCCGGGTACGGACGGCACACGCAGGCAGCCATCGACCAGCAGCCGGTCGAACTTGTCACGCTCGCCGGGAATTTTGGTGGTCAGCGGATTGGCCCGCATGCCTGCCGCCCAGATCACGGTCATGGTTTCGATATGTTCGCCGGTACTCAGCGCAACTCCGGATTTATCCAGCGATGAAACGCCGGCATTGAGCCGCGTTTCCACGCCGAGCTTGCGCAGTGCTTCCTCGATGATCGGGCGCGGACCTTCGCCCATGTCGGGGGCTACCGCGCTGCTGCGGTCGACGATAATGACACGCGGATTGGCGGTTTTGTCGAACAGGGTCCGCAGCCGCGAAGGCATCTCGGTCGCCGCCTCGATACCCGTGAAGCCGGCGCCGGCAACAACGATGGTGTCGCGCGCGGCCGAGGCCGGCATCTTCGCAAGCTCGTGCAGGTGGCGATCAAGGGCAATGGCGTCATCGACGTTATCGACGCTGAAGGCGTATTCGGCGAGGCCGGGAATATTCGGGCGGAACAGCCGGCTGCCGGTGGCGAGCACAAGGCGATGATATTGAAGGGACTTTCGTTCGCCCCTGGCATTGACGACTTCTACGGTGCAGGCCTTCGTGTCGATCGCTTCCACGCTGCCCTGCACGTAGGCGACATCGACGGCGTGAAATACATCCTGCAGAGGCGCCGTCAGGGTCTCGGGTTTCGGCTCGTAAAGCCGGGGGCGGATGACGAGCGTCGGTTCCGGGGACACCAGCGCGATTTCGAGCTCTTCGGGCGAAACGCCTTCGATATCGCGCAGGCGGGCTGCGGACAGTGCGGCGTACATGCCGGCGAAACCGGCGCCTACAATTACAAGTCTCATGTTATTCACTCCGTGGTTTGTAGTTTCAAAAGGCCGCGCGTCACCGTTGCCGCTCCTGATGGGCGGCTAGATGGTCGGTAACGATGGCGCACGGATTGGTGAAGCGACGTCGCTTAGGCGGTGATGAAGGCCAGCATGTCGGCATTGACCACATCTGGATGGGTCGTGCACAGCCCATGCGGCAGGTTCTCGTAGACTTTAAGCGTGCCGGCCTGCAGGAGCTTCGCCGACAACGGAGCGGCGGCACCGATGGGAACGATCTGGTCGTCATCGCCATGCAACACCAGCGTCGGCACGGTGATGCTCTTCAGGTCCTCGGTGAAATCCGTCTCCGAGAATGCCTTGATGCCGTCGTAATGCGCTTTCGCGCCGCCCATCATGCCCTGACGCCACCAGTTCGAGATGACCGCCTGCGAAGGCTCGGAACCCGGGCGGTTGTAGCCGTAGAAGGGGCCGCTTGGAAAATCGCGATAGAACTGCGAACGGTTGGCGGCCAGCTGGCTGCGCAATCCGTCGAATGCCTCGATTGGCAAACCGCCGGGATTGGCGGCGGTCTTCAACATCAATGGCGGCACGGCCGCAATTAGGATCAGTTTGGCAACGCGGCCCTTGCCGTGGCGCGCGACATACCGCGCGGCTTCGCCGCCGCCGGTAGAGTGGCCGACATGGATCGCGTTGTGAAGATCGAGGTAGTCGATCATTGCGGCAACGTCGGAGGCGTAGTGATCCATGTCATGACCGTCGCTCACCTGGCTCGATCGGCCATGACCGCGGCGATCATGAGCGATCACGCGAAAGCCCTTGCCAAGGAAGAAGAGCATTTGATTATCCCAATCGTCGGAGCTGAGCGGCCAGCCGTGGTGAAAGACGATCGGCTGAGCGGACTTCGGTCCCCAGTCCTTGTAAAAAAGTTGAACACCGTCGCTGGTTGTAATGGAGGTCATTGTGCTGATCCTTTGTAGAATATCTGTTTCGGCGCCCGTCATCGAATCGGACGGACAGTTGCTAAAATCGCGTATGCAAGCCGCTACGGGTCGCTTCGTTGATTGACCCGTAATCGGTGCCCAGACCATCCTTTGTCTCCGCAGGATCCATTGGTATGGGCGCAATGGTGGTTTAGCGAAACAGGTCTGCGGCTGCGCCAGAGGGATTGGCGCCATTGCAGAGCAATTGCGGTTAGCGGATGCGCCGCCGCGCATCGCCCGGCGTTTTTACCGGTCAGCTTTCGAAATGTGGCGGCCAAGGCTGTTTGCGAGGCGCAGTCAAGTGAGGCTGCGACCAACGCCATGCCAGTGGGATCGCGCGGCATGGTCGTCGTTTGTTCGCGCCGATGACGTCGCAGCGAAAGAACGCGACAGTCCGGAATCTGAGGCGAGGCGAAAGGAGATTGCGGTCAGCCGTGGCGCCGCCGCCAATCGGTCGGTGTTTCACCGGTCAATTTTCGGAATGCAGCTGCAAATGCTGTTTGCGAGGCATAACCGAGCGAGGCTGCGACCAACGCGATCGAATTTTGAGGATCACGTAGCATGTTTATGGCCTGCTCGAGCCGATATTGACGGAGCCAGTTGTGAGGCGAAAGCCCCGTGCTTTCCTTGAAAGCGCGACAGAAATGAAAACGTGATAGCCCGGAATCGGCAGCGAGGGCCGCGAGGGAGACGTCCGCGTCTGCGTCCGACCGCAATCGTTCGATGGCCCGGCGCAGCACGCTCGGCGCGAGGCCGCCGAGCGCCGGCTGATAGCTCGGTGCCTTGCCGGTATGTGCAGCCAGCAGGCGCGTGGCCAGAAGATCGGTCAACTGCTGCCTGAACAGTGTATCCAGTGCCGTATTGCCTTCCAGGACATCGGCTGCGCTCAGGAGCAATCGGGATGTAATGAGGTCCGGATGCGCCGTTCGCTCCAAGAGATCGGTCGGCGTGAAAGTATCGGTTTCGTCGGCAATGCGCGTCAGTGTCGTGTGGGGAAGATAGAGCTGAACGACATCAACCGGTTTTGGAATATCCCATCGGGAGCTTGATCCAGCCGGGATGATGATCACAACCCCGCGACGAAACGTTCCGCTCACGATCGATCTTCCTGACCGCCGTTCCATGCGCTGTATCGCGCCGTTGTAAGCCATGATGACGTGGTCGGTCATGGGCTCGACGACATCATGTAAGGGGCCGTGATTCCAGTGGGCGATTGCACCGCCGGAGGGGTCCGCCGCAAGATGAATTGGCGCAGTTCTGAGAACACGTGACATCTCGTTAGCAGGGTTCTGATCGGCGGCAGCCTTCGTTTCGGTCTCAGCCGGCGAGCTCTCGAGAGGATCGGTGGAACAAGGCAAGCTCATGGTTGCGCGCTCGTCGATTGGCGCTGCTTGCGTGCGATCCTTGCAACAATTGCCAGCTCGTTGAGCGCCCGCCTATAGTGGCCAACCCTGTCAGTCTTCTTACGCATGACATCCCCATGTCGTGAGCAATTCCGCTGTGCTTCTGGTCATTCGCGCGTTGCTAGATGTAGCGAGGATATCAAGAATTTTCGAGGACGAAACCTATTCTCCAGGATAGGTTTCGTTCGCGATTGGACCTGGTTCTCAATCACGCGAGTTCAAGCGTCGCGCGATGTATGCGCCGCCAGCCTGAGGGGCCACTTCGACGATAACGCCTATGGTGATATGCGCGACGCCATGGAGAATCGCGAATTTCCACCGGATGGGGAAGAGGAAGAAGAACCGGAGGAGGAAGGAGAAGATGAGTCTTCAGCTGGCCGCCGTCAGTTCCCACACCGCCACGCGACCATGGTCGTTACAGGTCCGCAGCGATACATAATAATAATTCAGCTGCGTGATACGTTTTTGTATATCAGCATACACGTTGCAAGCGCAGGTCATTTGCGGCGGGGCATGACAAGCGGATCAATCGCGAGCCTGCCCCCGCCAAACACGATCAATGCCAGCGCCATCGCCGCCCAGGGCAGGTGGAAATTCGCCCAGCCATCTGGAATGGTGAGCTGGATGATCGCCGTCATCAGCAGCAAGCCGAGGGCGGCGAAGCGTGTCGCCAAGCCAAGGACCAACAAAACCGGCAGGATCAGTTCTCCGATCCCCGCTGCGGTCGCCATCGCCAGTGGAAACGGATAGGCAATCTCGTTGCCGAAAATATGGAGTTTAAACTCCTGTTCGAAGAGATACCTCGCACCTTGCGAAAGCGTCAGGAATCCGTCCCATTTTGTCAGTCCCGACTTGAAGAAGGGAATCGCCAGCGCGAAGCGCAGTGCCAGCAGCGGCAGCGATTGAGGAACGGAGGCGAGCAGGCCTTCGGTACGTCTGATGAGGGCGGCCAAGGCAGCGCCAGAGCCGTTGGATGAGGCAGCTTCGGTCTTCATGCGACATTTCCTTCGTGCTGTTGGAGGGCGCTGAATGCGCCGAGGCTGGCAAGACCAATCAGCGCCGTTCCGAAATCGAATGCGGGGCCAGCGGTAAATGCAGCCTCTGCCGCCGCGCCAAGAGTGGCGGCGTTGAACAAGCAGGCCGCAAAGACCGCGTCCTGCGGCGGAACGACATGGACATTGACGGTCATCTGTGGCCGTACGACCAGGACGGCCTGCGGTCGCCAGTCGACGAGCGGCGCAACCATGTCCTGCTGATGCGCGCTCCAGATGGAGCCAACTGGATAGTCCGAACGGATCAAGCCCGCTGAAGGGTGCGGGACGAGCCGCAAGTCCGCAAGCATCTCGGGCGCCGCGGCTGCGAGTACCGCGAGGTCGAGCGGCGCGGAATCCGCCGCGTGATAGGCGCGCATCCAGGCCGCCTCGACCCGGGCGACATCGGGCAGATAGGCAAGCTCTCTCGCTGGCTGGAAGCTCGCAATGAAATCCGGGAAGTCGCCGCCATATTCGATGATCAGCGGTGAGGCGGGTTTGTGATCCTGGGCATAGGCCCGCGCCATGGCCATGAAGAATTCCGTGCCAACGAGCCGCTCGGTTACCGGAAAGTGCTGGGCGAGTGCCTTTGTCAGCCCGACGAAGACATTGTTGCGGTAGACGGCGAACCGCGCAGCGTCGACCCCGCCGCGCGCGGTGGCGATGCCGTCCGGCACCGGCCGATCGGCATGCAGCAAAGCGTCGGCAAAGGCGGTCTGGCTGGTGACAAAATCCATGGTCATGCCGCCTTCATCCGACGCTTTTTAGGGCGTAGCGCTTCGGCGGCGAGCATCGCATCCGCGCGTGCCGCCTCCGCCTGCAGGGTGTCGAAATCCGGAACGTCGTTGTCCCATTCAATCAGCGTCGGCAGCGGTCCGCTGCGCGCAAGCGTGTGTTCGTAGAGCGCCACCACATCGCTCCTGACCGCCGTACCATGCGCATCGATCAACAGTCTGTCGCCGGCGTCGTCGATGGTCTCGTCGTATCCGGCGAGATGAATCTCGCCAACACGCTCGACCGGGAAGCGGTCGATATAGCTAGTGGCGTCGAGCCGATGGTTCACCGCCGACACCATCACGTTGTTGACGTCGAGCAGCAGACCGCAGCCGGTGCGCTCCGCAATCGTCGCGAGGAAATCGATTTCGTCGATCGTACTGTCCGCGAACAGCACATAGGTCGACGGGTTTTCGAGTAGCAGTTGTCGCCCGAGTGCCTGCTGCGTTTCGTCGACATGGTCGATGACGCGCGCCAGGGTTTCTTGTGTATAAGGAAGCGGCAGCAAGTCGTTGAGAAAGCCCGTGTCGTGGGTCGACCAGGCCAGATGTTCGGAGAAACTCTGCGGTCGATAGCGTTCGATCAAGCCGCGCAACCGCTTTAGATGCGTCTTGTCGAGCCCGCGCGCCGCGCCGATCGACAAGCCAACGCCATGCAGCGAAAGTGGATAGAGTTCCGTGATGGCTTCCAGATAATGATGCGGCGGCCCACCGGCGCCCATGTAGTTCTCGGCATGCACCTCAAAGAAGCCGACATCCGGCCGATTGGCCAGAATAGTCTCATAGTGCTTGGGCTTGAGGCCGAGACCGGCGCGCGCGGGCAAGACGGAAGTTGGAATTTTTGAAGCGGACATCGCGGTTCTCCCCGGTTTTGTCAGACAACACGGAGGCCCAGATTCCGGGCCCCCGCTTGGCGGTCAGCCCTTGATCGGCTCCAGCTTGCCCATGTGGCCATCGACATTCATGCTGGTGCAGGTACCGGCCGGCACGGCCTTCCAGGCGTTGCCCTGGTAGTCCATCGTTGAGGTACCCGCGCAGGTCGTGCCGGCGCCGGCTGCGCAGTCGTTCTGACCCTTGAGCGCGATGCCATAGCATTTCTCGTTGCCGACCATTTTCTCAGCCGGCAACGGTGCGGCGAAGGCAACCGATGCAATAGCGGTGGCGAGCGAGCCGGCGAGGGTAAGGGTGAGCGTGGAACGGTTCATGGTTGATCTCCTCTTGGACCTTCCGCGTGCCGGTCATCGGCCGCGTAATCCTCCCTTCGGTCCGGCGAGGCCTTCTGTTACGCATGGCAAC
Source organism: Rhizobium sp. 007 (assembly GCF_015353075.1). Classification (NCBI taxonomy): domain Bacteria; kingdom Pseudomonadati; phylum Pseudomonadota; class Alphaproteobacteria; order Hyphomicrobiales; family Rhizobiaceae; genus Rhizobium; species Rhizobium sp. 007. The sequence continues at coordinate 252,369 of NZ_CP064188.1, forward strand.
AAACACGAATTCGTGATCGAAGGTGTGGCTTCGTTGGACATTATTTCGGGCGGCGCGTAACAAAGCAGCCTGTGCGCGCGTATTGGAGAGACAAGGGTTGAACGGGGACGCGGAAAATGAACTTGCCATGCTGCTGCGCGCCGCGATCGCAGGGGATGAAAGGGCCTATGCTGCGTTTCTGGGACGCACCGCCGCCATCGTGCGTGGCTTCGCGCGTCGGAAGATCGTGCTGGGCGGCGTCGATCCCGAGGACATCGTGCAGGAAACGCTTCTGGCTATTCATATGAAGCGTCATACATGGATCAGCGACGCGCCTGTCTTGCCTTGGGTTTATGCGATCGCGCGCTTTAAGCTGATCGACGCTTTTCGAAAGCGTGGCCGCCATGTGGAGATCGAGATCGGCGACATCGCCGAGACGGTCGCTCAGCCGGAGGCCGAGGCGGTGAGCGACCGTGAGATCGGTCGCGTGCTGGATGGGCTGGCGCCGGGCCAGCGTTCTGTCGTAGCCGCGATTTCGATCGAGGGGCGTTCGATCGGCGAGACCGCCGACAAGTTCGGCATGACGGAGACGGCGGTGCGAGTTGCCCTGCACCGAGGTTTGCGATCGATCGCAAAGAAGTTTGGACGGAGCTGAAATGCAGACCAACGACCTCATCAACGCCCTGAAGGCAGATGCGCCAAAGCAGGCGATGCCGCTTGGCTATGCATGGTGGGTGGCGATCGTCGCCGCGACGATCATCGCAGCGGGCGTCTTCTTCGTCCTTATCGGTCCGCGCTCCGACTTCGCGGTGGCCGCCCACACGCTGCGGTTCCTGTTCAAATTCATCGTCACACTTGCGCTCGCCGTCGTCGCTTTTGTGCTCCTGCGGGTGTTGTCGCGTCCCGGTTCCGATGTCAGACGCGCCGCTTGTTGGCTCTTTCTTGTGCCGATCCTTCTCGGCACTGCGGTGGTGGCCGAATTGTTCGTCGTGCCTTCTGATCAGTTGGTTACGGTCTGGTGGGGCAGTAACGTCTATGTCTGCCTGACCTTCATCCCGCTGATCGGTCTCGGCCCGCTGGCCGTTTTTCTGGCGGCGCTCCGTCACGGCGCGCCGACGCGCCCCCGCCTTGCCGGCGCCGTCGCTGGCCTGCTTGCCGGCGGCATCGCCGCAACCTTCTACGCAGCCCATTGCACCGACGATTCACCGCTGTTCGTCGCTACCTGGTATTCTATCGCTATCGCCGGCCTTGCAGCGCTCGGCACGGTCCTTGGCGGACGCGTTGCGCGCTGGTGAAGCTTTCCGATTCGATCACCAGAATAGGAGGTACGAAGGGGACACCGACGCAGGGAATGCATCTCTGTCTGATTTCGCTCAGTTATCTAGGCCGACAATCGTATTTTCTGTCGACTTGAGATTGGTTCCGTATCGGGCGACGACGAGAAACCTTCCAATATCCGTGCATAGGCTTTCAGCAAGGCCGAGAGTTCCCCATTTGGTGTCCAGCGGTTTGTCGCCGGTCTGAACTTTTGCCGCCCAGCAACTCCAAGAAAGGTTATGAGGGCGCCGTGACCACCCGCCAACAGGATAGCCCGTCGCCAAGGTACTGCCAAAACCAGCCTATGTCGCGGGCTCGCTAGCCGGGCTGATTGCTGGTCTGGCGATCATCCGCTTCCTCACTCAAGGGAAAACCGCGTGAATAGCGTTCCCATCAAAGCGGGTCGTGATCCAATCGAGGCAAGACATGGCGAGCGAACAGATCCGCCTCGAGGCGGGAGATATGGCCGAAGGTCGTCTTCGTCCGCGAACTGATTCCCCACATCGTTTTCACGAGATCGGCTATTCCGGGCCTTACGAGAGTTACGCGCTTCAGAGAGCAAACCTCTTTGAGCCCGATTGATCGGACAGCCTGGTACAGGCCCTCTTTCCGCTGAAAACGGAAGCGATCGGTGCTGCTGGAGTGGAAAGCAAACAACTGGCGCAACGCCCAAGCCGTGGACAAATTCTTTGTCCCAGCGGAAGCAAGCCAATCCCGCTTGTCTGTGATGGCGTCCTGGCCCGGTTCCGGATCGCCCACGATCAACCCATAAAGGGTCCGCTAGCAAGCTGCGGCCGCTCTCGGCCATCGCGTTCGCGGTGATCGCGCCCGTATCCGTGCCTTTTGAGGAGCCATCGAGGGAATTGGCCCGCTCCCGAATGGAGCCTCTCACATGTCGCACGATCTCTCCCTCGCACAGTCCCACGCCTTCCAGCTTTCCCGCGACCTGATGGTCCCGGTCACCGTCTTCGAGGTCGACGGTGAGTACGGCGTCCTGCCCGCCGACGAGATCGACGCCGACGACGATCTTGAGATCGTCCATGAATATGACCCGTGGTAGATCATGATCATCTCGCGCTGAACCCTTTGGTCTGCAGGCATCAGAGAGGTATTTCGGGTGTGCCTAATCACCCCGGTCGCAGTGCAATTGGATAGCACTGAGGATGGATCGGATAGATCGAAACGGCGAGGCCCTCGCAAGAATTGCTTCACGTGACAGCCGGCACCCACAGGCAGTGTGCTGGGGACGGGAGCCGTTGATAAATCGAAGTCTACGTCTGCCGCAAGCCTTCGACCACGACCTTGAAGGCAGGCGAGTTCTGCTTTCGGCTCGGATAATACAGGTAATATCCTGGGAAGGCCGGGGACCAGTCATCGAGGACCTGCACTAAATGGCCGGATGCGATCTCCCTCGCGACGATGTCTTCCGGTACATAGGCGATCCCATATCCGTTCACCGCGGCGTCGATCATCGCGTAGCTGGTGCTGAAGGTGAGCTGTCCGTCGACACGCACCCGGAGCTCCCTCGTTCCCTTGGCGAATTCCCAGACATAAAGACCGCCTGATCGCGACTGGCGATGATTGATGCAGTCATGGCCGACGAGGTCCTGTGGCGTCTGCGGCGCTGGCCGGCTGGCAAGATAGTCCGGAGACGCCACTGCAACGAGACGCCAGTCGGGGCCGATCCGAACGGCGATCATGTCCTTGTCGACGTTCTCGCCAAGTCGAACGCCTGCGTCGAACCGGTCCTCAACGATGTTACGGAAAGCGTTGTCGGTGTTCAGCTCTAGACTGATGTCCGGATAGTCCTTCAGGACCGCTCGCACTTTCGGCCAGACCACGCTCTCCAGCGCATGGTCCGACAGGGTGATCCTGACCGTCCCCGCGGGCTTGTCCCTGATCTCCATCAGTTCGTCGATCTCGGACTCGAGTTCTTCGATCCGAGGTGCAAGCGAACGGATCAGCCGCTCTCCCGCTTCCGTAGGCGAGACACTGCGGGTGGTGCGGGTCAAGAGCCGCAGGCCCATGCGCGCCTCTAGCTTCTTGATCGTATGGCTGATCGTCGATTGCGACGTGCCGAGCTTCGCCGCCGCCTTCGTGAAGCTGCGTTCCTCGGCGACGGCCAGAAACCACAGCATGTCGTTCAGGTCTTCCCGTTTCATCATCCGCGTCCTCATAGATTGATGTCATGAATCGATAAGTTCAAACGAATTGCAATAGCTAATCATCGAAGTCGGTTCGGCTTATCTTTGGAGCATGACACAGCAAGCTCTCACCCAGTCCGATATCCTCCCCCGTTCACAAGCCGTTCCGGCCGCATGGGGCGCGGTCATCGCGATGGCACTCTGCGTGGCGGCGCTGATCGCATCGGAGTTCATGCCTGTCAGCCTCCTGTCGCCGATCGCAACCGACCTCGGCGTGACCGAGGGGCGTACGGGTCAGGCGATTTCGATCTCCGGGATTTTCGCCGTGCTGACCAGCCTCTTCGTGTCGAACCTCACTCGCGGTATCGATCGACGTCTCGTCCTGACGTCCTTCTCCCTGATGCTCGTGGTGTCCGGCGCCATCGTCACCTTCGCGCCAAACTATCTTGCGCTGATGGTCGGACGCGCCCTGTTGGGCGTTGCAGTCGGCGGCTTCTGGTCGATGTCCACAGCCATCGTCATGCGCGTTGTTCCGGACGAATCCGTCCCCAAAGGGCTGGCGATGTTGAACGCCGGGAACGCCATCGCTGCCACAATCTCCGCGCCGCTCGGAAGCATGCTCGGCAGCTATATCGGCTGGCGCGGCGCGTTCTTCGCGGTCGTCCCGCTCGCATTACTGTCGCTTGTCTGGCAGTGGGTCAGTCTGCCCTCCCTACCGCCACTAAAGAGCGAACAGTCGCCACACGTCCTCAAATTGCTCGTCCGCAGACAGGTCGCGCTCGGCATGACGTCCATCATGCTGCTGTTTGCCGGGCAATTCGCGCTGTTCACCTATCTCCGCCCGTTCCTGGAAACGGTCACGTCGGTCTCGGTTTCGACCCTCTCACTTCTGCTCCTGCTGATGGGCCTAGCGGGCGTCGCGGGAACCTACCTGATCACCGGCCTGTTGCGGACGCGCCTGTTCAGCATCCTTGGCATTATCCCCGTCGTGATGGCGGTGATCGCGCTCGGACTGATCGCGTTTGGCACTTCGACCGCTGCGACCGCGATCCTCCTCGTCGGATGGGGGCTGTTCGGCACGGCGGCTCCCGTCGGCTGGGGGACATGGCTGAGCAGGACGATGCCTGACGACGCCGAGGCGGGGGGCGGACTTCAGGTGGCGACGATCCAGCTCGCCATTACCTTCGGTGCGTCGTTCGGCGGTGTCCTGTTCGACGAGGCGGGCTGGCAGACTACCTTCCTATTTGCGGCCGCCGCTCTGGCTGGATCGTCGCTGCTCGCCGCCCTCGCCTGGCGGTCAACATGGAGGAAACCGCGATGACGTCTATGACAATCCACCGCCGAACGCTCCTCACAGGGATGAGTGCCTCCATGATTTTGCCAGGAATGGGTCGAGCCCAGCAGGGACGCGATCCCAACAGCCAGAAGCCAACCGATGTCAGGATCAGGCTGACCTTCAACGACCGTGTCCTGACCGCAACGCTCTACGACAATCCGTCGGCGCGGGATCTTGCCTCCATGCTCCCACTGAGCCTCGAGATCGAGGATTACGGCAGCAACGAGAAGATCGTACGCCTGCCCCGCAAGCTGACCGAGGACGGAAGCGGGCCATTCGGCAACGAGCGGCCGGGCGACCTCTGCTATTTCAAGCCCTGGGGCAATCTGGCGCTCTTCTACGACGACTACAAATGGGACGGCCTGATCCGGCTCGGCCGTTTCGAAGGCGGATTCGAACCCCTCCGCGTCCGCCGAATACCCCGTGCGCATCGAACGCATCTGAAGACCTGACAACCACCGAAGTTTCGACCGCGCGGAGACTGGACGCCCGCGAGGAGCGATCCCCCGTACCCTACGCGTCCATTAACGGAGACCACGGATGACTGAACAGCGTAAACCCAACATCCCCGCGTTCGATCGGGCCATCGACCGCCGTCAGATGCTGAAGCTGACGGGCGTCGGCGTCGCGGCCCTCGGCGCAGCATCATTCTTCGACACCCAATTCGCAAAGGCACTGGACATGTCGGGCGCAAACAACTTCTACACCAGCGACAAGGTGACCCTTCAGAAGGTCAGCTACAAAACCCAGTATCAAATGAACGTCGCGGGCAACCTCTACCTCCCGAACGATCTCGACCGCGCCGTCAAGCACCCGGCGATCATCGCAGGCCACCCCATGGGCGCGGTGAAGGAGCAGAGCGCCAACCTCTACGCCACCAAAATGGCAGAACAGGGCTTCGTCGCCATGTCGATCGACTTGCCGTTCTGGGGTTCAAGCGAAGGCCAGTCCCGCAATCTCGTTTCTCCGGACATCTACGCGGAAGCCTTCAGCGCGGGCGTCGATTTCCTGGGTAGCCAGGACTACGTTGATCGCCAGGGGATCGGAGGCATCGGCGTCTGCGGCAGCGGAAGCTTCATCATCAGCGCCGCCAAGATCGATCCCCGGATCAAGGCGATCGCCACCGTCAGCATGTACGATATGGGCGCGGCCTTCCGCGATGCTCTCAACAAATCGGAGACCGTCGAGCAGCGCAAGCAGTTCATCGCGGCGGCAGCCGAGCAACGCTGGTTGGAATTCGACGGCGGCGACATCCAGTATGTCGGCGGCACTGTTCTCGAGCTGACTGCTGACACCGATCCCGTCCAGCGCGAGTTCTACGACTTCTACCGCACGTCGCGCGGCGAGTTTACGCCTGAGGGCGCGACCGGGCAGACCACGACGAAGCCGACGCTCGCGAGCAGTGTCAAGTTTATGAACTTCTACCCGTTCAACGACATCGAGACGATCTCGCCTCGGCCAATGCTGTTCGTCTCGGGCGACCAAGCGCATTCGAAGGAGTTCAGCCAGAACGCATATGAAAGAGCATCGGAACCGAAGGAACTCGTCTGGATCGCCGGCGCGGGCCATGTCGATCTATACGACAGGGTCGATCTGATCCCATTCGAGAAGCTTGGCAGCTTCTTCGATCAGCACCTTACGGCGTGAAGCATGGTACACCGCTGAAGATAAAGACGATCGGTCGTTCCCAACGGCCCGGGAACGACCCTTCTATCGTCTTGACCTATAACGACTGCAGAAATGCCAAGAATTTATCTGGTGGCCGGTGCCGCGCGCTTGCGGTAGCGACCGGATGAAGTCGGTTGAGCGCCGCCTCCTTCATTGCAAGATCGGCTTACACGTATATGTGCGTTGTGCGCGGATCCTCATGGCCGAGCCATAGGGCAATCACGGTCAGGACGACACCGGACTGCAAGAGATGCATCGCAGTCGTGTGTCGGAAAGTGTGCGGTGATATCGCCTTGTTCTTCAGACCCGGGACTGTCCGAGCTGCAACCTCGACCGCAAGGTTGAGGCGCTGGGTAACGTTCGAACGGGAGATCCTGCCACCTGCGCTGTTCGGAAAGAGGTAGGCGTTGTTTTGGACCACCGCGACTACGCCTATTCTCGCGCTGCGGCTCTTCCGGATCTCCAGTCTGGTAATCACACCCGCCGCCACCCGATGACGACGATGCAAGGCTCGATATCGACGCCATCATGGACCGAATGCTCTGGCTGGGCGACAAGGTAACGGGGGGACGGTGGCTCGAGGACCGTGTTCGGCCGCAACTGCACGTCTTGCTCTGGAGCAACAAGCGCGGCGTCTGATTGTGCCGGCCCGCATTTCAATGGCGAGGTGCGTAATCCAGGCCGCCATCGACCTTTGCAGGGCGCCCATCGAGGAAAAGCTCGCCGATGCGTGGTGCCGAACGGCCGATGACCTTGCCGCGCCGGATGACCGCGAGCCGGTTCGGCTTCAGCCGCAGCGCTTCCAGCGTATCCTGCGCCTGGAGGATGACGAGGTCTGCGTTGCAGCCGATTTCCAGGCCATAGCCTTCAAGGCCCATCGTCTTTGCCGAGTTGTCCGTCAGTGCATGGAAGATCTTCTTCTTGTCCTCGATGCCGGCCATCTGCGCGACGTGGATCGCCATGTGGCCGACCTCCAGCATGTCGCCCGATCCCATCGAGTACCAGGGATCCATGACGCAATCGTGCCCGAAGGAGACATTGAGGCCGGCATCCATCAATTCGCGCACGCGGGTCATGCCGCGGCGCTTCGGATAGGTGTCGTGCCGGCCTTGCAGCATGATGTTAATCAAGGGGTTGGGGATCACGTTGATCCGCGCCTCCGCCATCAGCGGGATCAGCTTGGAGACGTAGTAGTTGTCCATCGAGTGCATCGAGGTCAAATGCGAGCCGGCGACGCGTCCCTGCAGGCCGAAGCGGATGGTTTCCGCGGCCAGCGTCTCGATATGGCGCGAGAGCGGATCGTCGGTTTCGTCGCAATGCATGTCGACCGGCAGGCCGCGATCGGCGGCGATACGGCAGAGCGCTTCGACCGACGCCGTACCTTCGCCCATCGTCCGTTCGAAGTGGGGAATGCCGCCGACGATATCGACCCCCATATCGAGGGCACGGTTGAGCGCGTCGATCGCGCCCGGCGAGCGGTAATAACCGTCCTGGGGGAAGGCGACCAGCTGCAGATCGATATAGGGCGCGACCTTTTCGCGAACCTCGATCATCGCCTCCACGGTCACCAGTCTGGGATCGCTAGTATCGACATGACTGCGGATGAAGAGCAGCCCCTGCGTCACCGCCAGATCGCAATAGCGCAGCGCACGATCGACCAGTTCCTCCTTCGTCACGATCGGGCGCAACTCTCCCCAGAGCGCGATGCCCTCGAGCAGGGTGCCGGATACGTTCATGCGCGGCAGTCCGAGCGACAGGGTGGCGTCCATGTGGAAATGCGGATCGACGAAAGGAGGACTGACGAGCCGGCCGGTTGCGTCGATTTCTTCCCCCGCTTGCGCCTGGAGATTGCGCTCGACAGCGATGATCCTGCCGCCCTGGATGCCGATGTCGATGCTGGTTCGGCCATCGGCGAGATTTGCATTTCTGACGATCAGATCGAACATCGGAGCCTCATTGGATGCGAGCGGTTTCAACGTTCGCCGCGGCGATAGGGTTGCATCAGCGCCTGCGGGACGCGGGCACGGCGGGCCATGACCGCAAGCGCGGCGATGGAAAGAATATAGGGGGTCATCAGAAAAAGCTGATAGGGCACGAGCCCGCTCAGCGCGGTTTGCAGCCGAAGCTGGAAGGCATCGAAAAAGGCGAAGAGCAGGGCACCGAACAGCGCGCGGCCCGGCCGCCAGGAGGCGAAGACAACGAGCGCGATGCAGATCCAGCCGCGTCCCTGCACCATGGTGGGGAAGAAGCTGTTGAACGCCGACAATGTCAGGAAGGCGCCGCCCATTCCCATCAGCGCGCTTCCAGCAACCACTGCGCCGTAGCGTACCTTCATCGGATTGACACCCTGTGCTTCCGCCGCATGCGGATTTTCGCCGGTCATGCGGATCGCAAGCCCGACGGGTGTGCGGAAGATGATGTAGGCCATCAGCAGGGCAATGGCGATCGCGAGATAGGTCGGCGCCGTCTGCGTGAAGAAGGCCGGCCCGATGAAGGGCAGCGTCGAGAGGCCAGGAATGGCGATCGGCTGGAACGGCACGACGGTGGGTGGGGTATTGGCAAGCGGCACGATCAGCCGGAAGACATAATAGCTGAAGCTGGAGGCAAATAGCGTGACGCCAAGACCGGAGACATGCTGGGAGAGGCCCAGCGATACCGTCAGGCCCGCATGCAGCAGGCCGAAGACCCCGCCGACCACCGCAGCGATCAGCAGGCCGGTCCAGAGATCGGCGCCGTGATAGACGGAAAGCCAGCCGATCATCGCGCCGATGGTCATGATGCCTTCGATGCCGAGATTGAGCACGCCAGCCCGTTCACAGAGGAGTGCGCCGAGCGTGCCAAAAATCAGCGGCGTGGCGATCCGCAGGATTGCCGCCCAGAGCCCGGCGGAAGCGATGATGTCGAACAGTTGCATCATCGCCGGATCCTGTATTGGGTGAAGAACAATGCGATCAGCATCGTCAGCAGCGACAGCGCCACCGTGACATCGGCGATATAGGTCGGGATGCCGAGACCACGGCTCATGCCATCCGCGCCCACGAACATCATAGCCGTGAAAATGGCGGCGAAGGCGACGCCGAGTGGATTGAGGTTGGCAAGCATCGCGACAACGATGCCGGAATAGCCGAAACCGGGCGACAGGTCGGTCGTCACATAACCCTTGACGCCCATGACCTCGATTGCCCCCGCGAGGCCCGCAAGCCCACCCGACAGGCAGGCGACCTTCACCAGCGTTGTGCCAAGCTGAACGCCGGCGAAAACAGCGCCGGACGGATTGAGCCCGGTGGCGCGCGATTGCATGCCGAACACGGTGCGCGACTGGATGAAATGGACGATGATCGCCAGCGCAATCGCGATCGCAAGGCCGATATGCAGGCGGGAGCGGGCAACCAGCTTCGGCAGCATGGCGTGATCGCTGACCGATTGCGACTGCGGCCAGCCGAAAGCGAGCGGATCCTTGAGCACCCCGTCGATCAGCATCGAGACGAAGAGCAGGGCGACGAAGTTCATGAGCAGACTGGTCACGACCTCATCGACCGAAAAGCGCAGGCGCAGCCACAGCGGAATGAGGATCAGGACCATGCCCGCGACGGCACCGACAAGCAGCAGCAAGGGAATAAGAGCCGGAGCGGGGAGATTGCCAAACAGCTTGGCACTCGCTGCGGCAACCGCGATGGCACCGAGATAGAACTGACCCTCGGCGCCGATGTTCCACAGCCTTGCCCGGAAGGCGACGGCGGCGGCAAGCCCGGTTAGCATCAGCGGCGTGGCCCGCGTCAATGTCTCGGTTGCCGAAAGCCGCGAGCCGAAGGCGCCCGTTAGGATGCGCCAATAGGCCTCGAATACCGGTGCACCGGCAATCGCGATCAAAATGCCGGAGAGTGCCAGCGCTGCGACCACGGCGAGCAGCGGCGTCAGGACGAGGAGATAAAGTGGACGATGCTCGCGACGCTCAAACCGCATGATCGGCCCCTGGGGATTGCTGCCATTCGCCGGCCATCATCAGTCCGAGTTCGCGTGCGTTCGCGACTTCCGCTTCGACGGGTGGCGAAAGCCTGCCGCCCACGATCGCCTGGATGCGATCGGCAAGCGCGATCACTTCGTCCAGATCCTCCGAGATCAAAAGCACAGCGGTCCCTTGCCGGCGAGCCTCTAGAAGGCGCGCATGTACGGCTGCCACGGCACCTTCATCGAGGCCGCGCGCCGGCTGGGCGGCGATCAGGATGCGCGGCCGCCGGTGCAGATTGCGGCCGAGGATAAGCTTTTGCATATTGCCGCCCGAAAGCAGCCGTGCGCGGCTTAAAGGGCTACCGCCGCGGACATCGAATTGGTCGATGATCTCCCTGGCAAAGGCCATGCCTGCCCTGCGGTTCACAAGTCCACGTTGCGAAAACGCCGGCGAGGAAATGCGCTCCAGCACGGTATTTTCCCAGATCGCCATTTCGCCGATCAGGCCTTCCTCGTTGCGGTCTTCCGGAATGCGGCCAATGCCGGCATTGACGACATCGCCGACGCCGAGATTGCCGATCGGTTCCCCGAAAAGCAGAAGGTCGCCGGATGAGCGCGAGAGCGTGCCGGAGAGAAGATGCGCCAGCGCCGCCTGGCCATTGCCCGAGACACCGATGATGCCGAGGATTTCGCCTTCGCGCAGATGGAAGCTGACGGACTTCAGCCGCTCGACGCCGTCGATCTTCACCGTGACATCGGTGGCCTCCAGCGCAACCATGCCGGGCGTCGATGGCTCGCGTACCGGCCGCGTTACGCGGCGGCCGACCATCAGCTCGGCGAGTTCGGCCTTGCTGGTTTCGGATGCCCTGCGTTCGGCAACCATCTTGCCGCTGCGCAAGACGACGATACGGTCGGCCGCAGCCATCACCTCATCGAGCTTGTGGGAGATGAAGATCAGCGACAGGCCCTGGCGGGCCATTTCCTTCAGCGTTGTGAATAGCTTTTCGGCCTCGATATTGGTCAGTACCGCTGTTGGCTCGTCTAGGATCAGGATGCGGGCGTCGCTATAGAGCGCCTTGAGGATCTCGACGCGCTGCTGCTCGCCGACCGACAGGTCTCCAAGACGCGCGTCCGGATCGACCTTGAGGCCAAAGCGGTCAGAAATGGCGAGAAGCTTTTTCCGCGCGGCGGATGTGCCCGAACGCCATGACCAGAGCTTTTCCGTACCGGTCATGACGTTTTCGAGAACGGTCAGATTGGGCGCCAGCGAGAAATGCTGGTGCACCATGCCGACGCCGGCGCGGATCGCGGCGCGGGGCTTGCCCTGCGGGAGTTCGGCACCGTCGATCAGAATCCGGCCGGCATCCGGCATATAATGACCGAAGAGGATGCTCATCAGCGTGGTCTTGCCCGCGCCGTTTTCGCCAAGCAGGGCTACGATTTCGCCCTTGGCAAGCGTCAGCGAGATGTCGTCATTGGCCAGATTGGTGCCGAAGCGCTTGCTGACGCCTTCGATTTCGAGAACCGGAATTGTCATGCTGCAAGCCCTGCCACCGGAAAGCGATGCTGCCAGCGTTCCTCGGCCTCCAATCGTGCGGCGAGCGACAGCAAAAGCGGCTCGTGGCCCATCGGAGCCATGATCTGGACCGGCAGGGGCAAGCCGTCCGCATCGGTTCCAAAGGGCAGGGTCAAGGCCGGAAATCCTGAAATATTAGCGAGAGAGGCAAGTGGAGCAAAAGCAGCCATCCGCTGAAGCTGCAGCTCGGTATCGCCATGATCGAACGGAAATGACCCGATCGCAAGGGGCGCCTTCGCAAGCATCGGCATCAACAGGCAATCGACCCTGTCGAAGATAATCCAAAGCGCGCGGCTGGTGTGCACGGCGCCATTCAGCGAAGCCCAGAGTGTCGGTCCCGTGAGCGCATGCCCGCGTTCAATGAATGCCTGGGTCAAAGGTTCAGCGCGTGAAATATCGAGCTCGAGCGTATCGATGAAGGATGCGAGATTGACTGCGATGATGTCGCCGAGCGCGCGACCGCTGGCATCGACGCTTTGCTCGAATTCGGCCCAGCCGAGCGGGACGATCTGATGTCCATCCGCCTCCAGCGTGCGCGCAGCATCCTTGATTGCTTCGAGCCGCTTACCATCCGTCGGATATTTTGAGCCGGTCTCTGCCAGCAGGCCGACCCGCAACCGGCCACCTCTATCCGCCACGGTCTCCGGATCAGGGAACGGCCCCTTTGCCTTACCATGCAGCGTGTCGAAAATCAGCGCTGTATCCCGCACCGAGCGACAGACGGCAAGTTCGCTGGCGATGCCGCCGAGATGATTGCCGAACGATGGGCCGGCGGGCATGGCGCCGCGGCTTGGCTTCAGGCCGACAAGACCGCAGCACGCCGCAGGCACGCGGATGGAACCGCCGGCATCCGTTGCGTGGGCAATCGCTACAATGCCGGCTGCGACCGCCGCCGCTGCGCCGCCGGAGGAACCGCCGGGCGTGCGCGCCGGATCGAGCGGGTTGCGGCAGATCGGCCCAGCCGCCGGTTCGCTCGCCAGCGAAAGGCCGAATTCCGGGCTTGTCGTCACCCCGAACAGGCAGAAACCCGCTTCGCGGAAGCGGCTGGCGAGATCCGAATCCGGCTCGCTGCCCGCTCTTTCGAAGAGACGGGACCCGGCCGTTACCGGCAAGCCTTCGAAAGGCCCGCCCAGATCCTTCGCCAGCGTCGGCACGCCGGCAAACGGCCGGGCAGCAAAGCGGCCCGGCTCCGAGCGCCGTTCTTGATCCACGGCTTCGGCCGACGCCATGCCCACCGTTTCGTCGAGATGAGCAATAGTGCCGAGGGTTTTATGGTCCCCCGCCGAGGCAAGCGAGGCCTGCATCGCTTCGACAGAGGTCAGGCTGCCATTCCTGATCGCCTGTGCCAGGTCGGTCGCGTCACGGCGCATCGGTCGAATTACTTCGGCTCGTCCATCATCTTCGGTACTTCGAAGGTGCCAGCCTTTATTTCCGCCCGCTTGGCTTCCATCGCAGCTTCGGCGTCGGCCGGTGCCACCCCCTTGACGAAGACGATATCGCTGCCGCCTTCCTTCATCAGGCCATAAAGGGTGTAGTTCTTGCCGACCGGCTTGCCGGCTGCGACATCGGCGATTGCCGCATTGAGGATCGGGCGGAAGTACCACATGGCATTGGCGAACACGGTGTCCGGATAGCGCGGCGTGTAGTCGATCAGCGAGCCCACCGATTTGATGCCGCGTTCCTTCGCGGCGTCCGCTGTGCCGATGCGCTCGCCGAACAGAATGTCGGCGCCGGCGTCGATCTGGGCAAGGCCGGCTTCGCGGGCCTTCGGCGGATCGAAGAAGGTGCCGATGAAAGAAACCAGATGCTTTGCATCGGGATTGACGGCCTTGACGCCTTCCGCGAAGGCATTGATCAGCATGTTGACTTCGGGGATCGGAATCGCGCCGACCGAACCGACGATATTGGATTTGGTCATCTTGCCGGCCAGCATGCCGGCAAGATAGGCGCCGTCATGGTTCCAGGTTCCGAAGACGCCGAAATTGCCGCCGGCCTCAGCGCCGCTCGACCCCAGCACAAAAGCCGTGTCCGGATAGTCGGCGGCCACCTGCCGCGCTTCTTTTTCGACGGCATAGGCCTCGCCGATGATCAACTTGTTGCCCTGTTCGGCATATTCGCGCATGGCGCGCGGATAGTCGGTGCCGGAAACTCCTTCGGAGAAAACATACTCGATGACGCCTTCCTTGGCTGCATCCTGCAAGGCTTTATGCAGACAGGAATTCCAAGCGTTCTCGACCGGCGAGGCATGAATGCCGGCAACCTTCATCGGGGCCGCTCTTGCCAGCGGCGCGAACCCGCTGACCCCGAGGGCAATGCCCGATGCGATCACTGCACGGCGTGAAATCAAGATGTCTTTGGTCATTGATTTGCTCCCCTTTTTTTACCATTTGGTTCAAAAAACATAGGGAGCGCCTAAAAAAGTGTCAAGCGCCAAATTGGCTTAAAAATCAGGCTGTTCGACCCCTTGTCATTGCTACCTTGACGGTCTTTTCGCCATTGGCCAGCGGCTGGATCTCGTGCTGACCGGACCACGGTGACCACGGCGGAGAATGGGCGCAGAACAGCGCGGCAAATCGTAGCGATCATTTCTTCCGAGCCGTTGCCGACAACGTGGCGTCATTGAGGCGTTGCAGGAAGCAGGATTGCCAGAATCTGCCGTTGTCCGCTCGGGCGGTAATCTGGATTATCAGCAAGGTTTTGAAATCGGCGTGCAAGCGGCTGATGACTTTGCTGCGCTTGCGGATAAACCTACCGCGCAAGGCGATATGCCGAAATCGAAGTAACCTCAGACCTGCAAATGGTCGATCTGCGAGATCATAAGGCGATCAGGAATCGAGCATGAGAAAGTAGAGAACTTCATCCTCCCATGCGGTCGGGGACGGATAATATGTTCGCCCGGCCGTCTACGCCGCCAGATCGATATCCGCTATCCGCGCTTCTAAAGGCATGCTCAGGGCCTCCTATGAAAACAGCTGTTCCTCCATGCGGCATGCAGGTCTTGGGTCTAACCTCTTCGACTTTCGGGCTGCGAACGGGCGCGATCAGCCTTTTCCGATCGCGGCTATGCTGAGCGCATCGCCGCGATCGTGCGTTGCGGCGCGTCGAGGATCGCGGAAAGACGTGCCCCGCGCGCAAATTTCGGCGACGTTTCGCGAGTCGACATTGCCTGCCGGATGGCTTGCGAAACGTCGATCCCCATTCCCATCGGGAACGCCGGATTGGTGCTGTGCCAAGCGCGCGGCACCACGAGATCGGCCGGAATGTCGGGACGGGAATTCAGCGCCCCGAACCAATCCCATTCCCCCATGACGTCGATGACATCCCTAAAGGTGGAGGGCACGCCGACTTTCGCGCTGATTGTGATGATCCGGGACCGCGCCGAAACCTTCTCCGCAAGGTCGGGCCGCTCCTCGGTGATCGCGTAGAGCGCCTCTGACAGGACCAGGTTGCCCTTGGAATGCCCGGCCAAAACGCGAGGCAAGAAGCGCTCGTCCTCAAGCAGCGCGACCACGGTTTCCGTATCCTTGCTCGTCCGCGTCCACAAGTTTCCGTTCTCGAGCAGTTCGGTACGGGAGAACATCTTGGTGAAGGCATCGAGCGGCTCGAACACATGCCGTATGCTGTTGAGCGCACCGAACCAGAAGAAACCGCCGAGCGCTTCCGTCAGGATGTCAGCGATGCCATAGCCGGAAACCACGGCCGCCACGGGTTGGCCGAGCCCGTCAGCTATATTACGCGCGAATGCGGCCGCGCCAAGCGCGGAACTGCCAACACCGGCAACGGCCAGCGCGGCGACCGGCGCCGCCTTCTGCAGATAGTCCTGAGGCGTTAGAAACACGCGCAGCCGGCCCTCGCCGGTCGGCGGCACGAGAATGATGGCTCCCTCCCGCGCAAGCCAGAAGGCAAGATCTGGCGTCTCTTCGTGCGTGACGGCGTTGACGTCGTAGAAAACGGCATCCAGGACAGCATTGCGTCGCTGTATGGCGTCGAGCGTTACAGCGCGGAATGGATTGTCGGTGAATTTAGCCGGCAAGGCTGCCGCGCGTTCGAGCTGCACATTCGTCAGGACCGACAACATCTGCACATCCCCCAAAAGGATTGACGCTGCAGTGCAGCATAGTCTTCCCTGAACATTCAATCAACTCTACATAGAAGGAGGTCGTCAGAAGTCCGCCTGACGCGCTTGCACTTCTCGTCGCCACGTTGAGCGGCGTTAAGCAGGGCATCGCTGAGAGAGGCGCGGTCAGATTTGCCAAGAGGGCATCGTAGCGCCGATCTCTATGAGCAATGACGCTCCGCATAGAGGTCAAGATATTGTTGCCAGCACCAGAGCGCGGCAGGGTGATTACCCTATCGCGCCATTAATAGGTTCTGGTTTGCTGATCCCGGGAATTCCTGCCGGCATAAGTCTCTACCATAAGGGGAGTGGGGCATCATGCAGCGCCCTACGCCAAGGATCAGGAGTTGGTGCGACGGCTTCTTCACTACTGCCAGTGAAACTTGCGCCGCTTCATAAGCAACGTTCGCATCATGAATCGCCACACAGAGAGACGCGTCCCGCACGACCGTCCTCACCGGATTGATGCAGGCGTGGAGTTAATCCGAGAGAGGGGCCGACGGCTTTGGAAATTAGGAAGCGGGCTGGAATGTCTATCGCAGCAGTGAAAGCCAGAGCCATCTGAACATTTTAGCCCAGCTTCTCAACGGCGACGGCAAGACACATCTTGAACGCGGCAAGGTCCGTATAGAGCGCATCCCGCGCCGCGTCTCCGATGATGAGGACGCCACCGCGCCGCTCAATTCCGGCGTGCAGCATGAGATTGTCGGCCAGGCCGAAATCCTCGATCGCAATCCCGTTCGGGTCACGCAGTCGACCTTCAGCATCATACGCGACCGCCCCGCCATAAAGATCGCTCACTCGTCCGCTGTGATCGCGGGCCACATTCGTGTAGGCGAATACAGGCTTACCGCTTGCGCACATAAAACCGAGTTCGAAGGCTGTCCCGGTATCGGCGGCAATGCCACGAAAGGGCGTCAGATTGGCGATGATCGCGTCGGCCTGGAGCATCATCTTCTCGTCCACCGCGTTGATCGCCGCGGCCCGCTCGCGCCTCGAGTTCGTGTGCGGGATTTCCAGGTCGCCGGGCGAGAGGGGGAGAAGTCCCGCCTCACGGGCAAGTGCTGCCTTCCGGTCGAGGATTTCACGGGCGTTTGGGAGGAAGACCTCCGGACCGGCCAGATAAACTTTTCTTGTCATAAAATTGCACCTAAAAGGGATGGGCTCGGCAACAAAAATACCTTCCTCGCTGTACAGCGAAGAAGGATCACAATCCAGTGGGCAAGAACCGTCCACGCCGCGCGGCGCGCATGAGTGCGCGTTCAGATCGCGCAACGGCGCCGCAGCCGGCCAACGTCTCATCATCTGGACGCCTGCGATGCCGATAGTTCGGAACTGGAGTGGCACCTTGCTTTCGCGATTACCTCCGAGCGAACCCATTTCCTACACCGGACGCGCCGGTCAGAACCAAGAGCGGCATGTATCTTCCTTTTCCGGAGTGCGTCGCCACAATCGGACTGTGCACGCATCACCTTTGAACCGTACATTGGTCGAAGCCAATCATCATGACGACCGTACGGATTGCTGCGGCCCAAATGCCTGAGTTCCGAGACCAGATCGAAGCCACGACCGAGTATGCGATTAATGTCGTCGCTCAGGTGGAAGAGAACAACACGCCTTTGACCTGCTTCCCGGAATACTTTTTTCAAGGCTATCTGACTGTCGACCCGTCAGCTCGCTGGGTCGCCTTGGACATCTGCTCAGAGAGTATGGCAGGAACAACGCGGAGCAGCATGTTCTTGCTTGGTCGGCTACTTAACCGGCGTTGCTGATGCCCTGAGGTGGCGAAAGCTTTCTGAGATAGGCTCGCCAGCCGCCATGGTTCGTTATGTCCGAGGCTCCCTTAAGCGCGAGCGGTTCGGCGAGAAAACCCTTTGCCGAAGTGCCGTCCGAAAGCATGACCGTACCGATGCTCAAGGGAGCAGGGATAGCCGCCACGAACCGCCCGAAAGCCGCAGGTGAAAGCTTCCAGACTTCCACTTCGATTTCGCTGCCTTCTCCTTCGCCGACGCCGACCATGCCCGGTTTGGGCGGCACGGTTCCGGGAAGCGCGTATAGCCTGTAGGCGCCAGAGGTGTGTGCGGCGCGAGAGAATTTTCCGCCGAGATCAATCAGCTGATGGTTCAAGGGCATGCCGGAAAGATGTGCGCCGACGACGACGATATCGATCAGGTCCTCATCCGCGGGCGCCGAAATGGAAGGAGTGAGGGGCTGCGACCAGCCCGTCGCACCGAGCGTCAGGCCGCTTGCCTGATGGAGATCGCGGGCAAGCGTTGCTGTCAGCCCGTCCCGGCCTGACGCGGCAAGCAGCGTCACGCTCGCCGGCAGGCCATCAGAGCGTGTGCCTGTCGGCACGGCGATGCCGCACATGTCGAGCAGGTTGACGAAGTTCGTATAGGTGCCGAGGCGCGCGTTCTCCCGGAGCGGCTCCGCCTCCAGATCGCCCACAGTATAATGGGTTGGGGCGGTCGGCACGCAGAACAGATCGACGGAAGCGATGAGCGGCGCGACCTCTTTCTTCAAGCCTTGCAGCGCATAAAAGCCGTTAAAGGCGTCGGCGGCCGACAGCGACTTGGCGGCAGTGTAAATCTGGCGCGTCACCGGATAAAGGCTCTGCTCCATATCGTCGAAAAAGGGCTTGATCGCTGCGTAGCGTTCGGCCACCCAAGCGCCTTCGTAGAGCAGATTGGCGACCTTATAGAAATTGCCGAACGGCACTTCGACCAGATTGTGGCCGAGTTCTTCGAGCATGGATAGCGCATCGAAATAGGCAGCCTCCATCACGGTGTCGCCGAAGAACTCGAGATCGGCTCTAGACGGCACTCCTATCGTGACCACCGGCGGGGCCGAGCCCAATCCGGGTGCGGGAACGGATTTCGAATAGGGATCCCTCTCGTCATATTTTGCGGCGACGGAAAACACCTTCCAGGCATCATCGACCGTGAGCGCGAAGACCGAAACGCAGTCCAGCGTCCGGCAGGCGGGAATGACGCCGGTCGTGGAAAACGCGCCGACACTTGGTTTTAGGCCGACGATATTGTTGAGCCCGGCGGGGATACGACCCGAACCGGCCGTATCCGTGCCGAGCGCAAAGCTGACGATGCCTTGGGCGGTCGCCACTGCCGAACCGGAGGATGAACCGCCAGGCACCAGTTTGGGATCGATAGCGTTCCGCGGGATCGGGTAGGGCGAGCGGACGCCGACGAGGCCGGTCGCGAACTGGTCGAGATTGGTCTTGCCGATCACCAGAGCGCCGGCCTCTTTCAGCAGGCGGACGACGGTCGCGTCCTTTTCCGGCAGGTAGGCGTAGTCCGGGCAGGCGGCGGTGGTCGGCATGCCGGCAACGTCGATATTATCCTTCACGGCGAAAGGAATGCCGAAAAGCGGTTTTGCCGGATCGAACGCTCCGAGTTTCGCCGCCTCGGCCAAAACGGTATCCTTTTCGGCCAGGTGAATGAAGATGCCGGGATCGCTAACTTCGATGATGCGGGCAAAGACCGCTTCGACAACGTCGGCGACACTGCCGCCATCCCCGTAGAACGCGTGCAGCGAGGTGATATCGAAGGCCGGTGTCGTCGCGTTCATACCCTTTCCTCTTCCAGTATTCTTACGGGCCGATCCCATTGGATCAGCACGACGCAGCCAGTCTCGCTCCAGACGGAGTGTTCGGTGTCCGGCGCGTTGACGATATAGCTGCCGCGGCCGTAATCGCCGGTCTCGTCGGATTGTACCCCGTCGAGCACCAGGATGGTTTCAAGCCCCTCATGCCGGTGGCGCGGTACAGAGGCGCCTGCCTCGTATTTCAGGAGAGCCACGCCCGGCTGGTCGCCTTGGAAAGGTCTAATCCAGTGAATGGTGACTTCATCGCGGAAGCGGACGAATTCCAGATCCTTCCACCCACCCGATGTGAGCAGTTCGCGGGTCGTTTCAGGCATGGGTGATGCTTTCCAGAATGTCGTCGACATGGGCAGTCCAACCGACGATCGCGCCCTGCGCGCGGATCATCGCCATTGCCGCGGCCTTGAATTCGGGAAAATAGCTCTCCGTCGCCTCCTCGGCGAGCAGACATTCATAGCCACGGTCGTTTGCCTCGCGCATGGTCGTCTGGACGCAGACTTCCGTCGTGACGCCAGCAAACACGAGCTGCTTGATGCCGCCTTCCTTCAGCAGGTCGCCGAGCTCGGTGGCATAGAAGGCGCCCTTGCCGGGCTTTTCAATCACCACTTCCCCGTCGATGGGTGCCACTTCCGGAAGAATTGCCGTGCCGGGTTCGCCCGAGATCAGAATGCGGCCCATCGGGCCTTCGTCACCGATCTTAAGCGAAGGACTGCCTCGGTCGCGTTTGGCCGGCGGCAGGTCGGAGAGGTCCGGCCGGTGGCACTCCATCGTATGGATGACCGGCAGGCCGGCAGCGCGGAAGCCCTGGATGAGGCGCTTGACATCAGGCACGATCCTGGTGATGCGGCTAACGTCGTTGCCGAGGCTTGCACCGAAGCCGCCGGGCTCGGCGAAATCGCGCTGCATGTCGATGACGATCAGCGCCAGCGCGCCGGGCTTCACGGCAAAGGGAAAGGGTTCTGCCTTGATTGCGACCATCAGTGATGCCCTGCCATATGCGCGCCGATGACGCCGATATCGGCCGTACGCGCCGGCGTCTCGTAGACGAGCTTGCCCTCCGAGATCACCATGATGCGGTCCGACATCTCGAGGAGCTCGTCGAGATCCTCCGAAAGAAGAAGGATCGCGGCTCCGGCATTGCGAGCCTTCATGATGCGGGCGCGGATTTCGGCGACGGCCGAGAAATCAAGGCCGAAACAGGGATTCGAGACGATCAGCAGATCGACATCGCCAGTCAGTTCGCGGGCCAGCACGGCACGCTGCACGTTGCCGCCCGAAAGCGCTGCGATCGGCGAGGAGGAAGAGGCCGTCTTGACCTTGAAATCTGAGATCAGCGCCGACGCACGCTTCTTCATGCTGCTCCTGTTCAGCCAGATCGCGTCCTTGCCGTCCGGCTTCAAGTCGAAGGTGCGGAAGGCAAGGTTCTCGCTGACGGTCATTTTGGGCGCGCACGCGTTCTGCAACGGCTCTTCGGGGATGAAACGCACCTTGTTCTTGCGGGTCTCCTCGCGGGTGGCGCCGTAAGCCTCGCCATTGACCATGACCTGGCCGGTATCGGTCGGGCGCTGGCCAGCGAGAATTTCTGTCAGCTCCTTCTGGCCGTTGCCGGAAATGCCTGCAATGCCGACAATCTCGCCGGAGCGGACCATAAGCTCGTCAATCTCGATCGTCTTCAGGCCGGACCGGTCCGGGGCTTTCACCTGGCTTACAGTCAGCACGGGTCTTGCCGCTTCCGCCACCGGCAGACGGCTGTCGAGCTCGGCGAGCTTGACGTCGCCGATCATCATCGCCGCCATCTCGGCGGTGGAGAGCTCGCCTACCTTGCCGGTGCCGACCAGCTTGCCGCGACGCAGGATCGAGCAAGCGTCGGCGAATTTCGTCACCTCGTGGAATTTGTGGGAAATCATCAGCACCGTGAGCTCGCCGCGTTCGGTCATGCCGCGCACGATGCCGAGCATCTCATCGGCTTCGGCGGGGGTCAGCACGGAGGTCGGCTCGTCGAGCACGAGGAAGGAGCGGCCGAGATAGAGTTGCTTGACGATTTCGAGCTTCTGTTTTTCGCCGGCGGCAAGCTCGCTCACCGGCCTGTCGAGCGGAATTTTGAACGGCATGCGCTCCATGAAGGCCGCCAGATCCTTGCGTTCCCTGGCCCAGTTGATCACCGTGGGTACTTCGGTACGGCTGATGACCAGGTTTTCAGCGCCGGTCAGAGAGGGAACCAGTGTGAAATGCTGGTAGACCATGCCAAGCCCATAGGTCGCGGCATCCCTGGGTGAGGCGATTACCACCTCGTGGCCGTCGACCGACAGCGAGCCGGATGTCGCGTGATAGAAGCCCATGATGCATTTGACGAGCGTCGACTTGCCGGCGCCGTTTTCGCCGAGAAGCGCGTGAAATGAGCCGGCCGGAACGGCGATCGAGACGTTGTCGAGCGCGGTGAACGAGCCGAAGCGCATGGTCATGCCGAGCGTATCGATGCCGACCGCTTTGCCGGCCTTGGGGAGGGGCGTGTCGCGAACGGTGCTCATGGCAGCTGGCTCACAAACGTTTCGGAATTGGAGACGGAGCCGAAGACGCCACCTTGCATCTTCACCATCTTGATGGCGGCGAGGTGGTTTCCGTAGTCGGTCGCACCGCAGCAGTCCTCCAGAAGCAGGCATTCGTAGCCGCGATCGTTCGCCTCGCGCATCGTCGTCGAGACGCAGACATCGGTGGTGATTCCGGTGAGGATAATGTTCTCGATGCGCTTCTGATTGAGGATGAGTTCGAGGTCGGTGGCGCAGAACGAGCCCTTGCCGGGCTTGTCGATGATCGTCTCGCCTTCGATCGGATAGAGTTCGGGGATGATGTCCCAGCCGGGTTCGCCACGCGTCAGAATGCGGCCGCAGGGGCCGGGATCACCGATGCCGGCGCCGATCCGCTGTGAGCGCCAACGTTTGTTGGCCGGCAGATCGGCGAGGTCGGGACGATGGCCCTCGCGGGTGTGGATGATGTGGTAGCCCTTGGCCCGCATGGCGGCAAGCACGTGTTTGATGGGTTCGATCGGCGCCTGCACCAGCGACAGGTCGTAGCCCATGTGGTCGACATAGCCGCCCTTGCCGCAGAAGTCCGTCTGCATGTCGATGATGATGAGGGCGGTATTGTCCGGCCTCAGAGCGCCGTTATAGGGCCACGGATACGGATCGGCGTCGATAAAATGCCCTTTGGTTTCGGCCATCGCGTCCATCAATCTCTCTCCTATTCGGCGGCAGGTTTGAAGGGTTCGCCGTACCGGCGCATCGGCTTGTCAAATCCGCAGGACGTGCCGTCCTTGACCTTAATTTCGTCTTCCCACGGCAGGCGGTATTTCCCGGCGACGAGGTCGTGCATATAGGTGTAGGGCGCATCCTGCGCGCCGCCGGCGACGGCGACATAGCCGCGATGGCCGAACTGGTAGATGTTGTTCTCCACGCCCCAGCCGAGCCGGGCCTCCCGCACCAGGTCAGGACGCACCTCGGCGGTGATGATCTCGTTGGGCCGGCTGGAGGTTCCATGGGCGATGATCGTGCCGTCGAAATTGCAGATCATGCCTTCGCCCATGGAATCGAACGTGCCGTCCGAGCCGCACATGCAGACATTCGCGGTGACCATCAGGTTGCAGAAGGCGTTGGCCTGGTTGGTAAAACGCCAGGCTTCGCGGATGGGCGCCGTATAGCCGGCCGTGCGGATCATGATTTCGGCGCCCTTGTAGGCGCATTCGCGCGCCATCTCCGGGAACATGCCGTCATGGCAGATGATGAGCGCGAGCTTGGCACCTTTCGGGCCATCGATGACGGGAATGCCGAAATTACCGGGCTCCCAAGGCTCAACCGGTACCCAGGGATGCATCTTGCGGTAATAGAGCTTCAGCTCGCCCTCGTCGTCGATGACGATGCCGGAATTGTAGGGCATGCCACCCGGATTGAGCTCCATGATCGAGAAGCACCCCCAGATTGCGTTGTCCCTGCAGGCCTGCTTGAAAGCCGCGACCTCCGGCCCGTCGAGCGTGCACATAATCTCCGGATTGATGTCCATGGAGAGGCCGTGCAGGGCGTATTCGGGAAAGACGACCAGATCCATGCCAGGCTGGTTGCGCCGCGCCTTGGCGACCAGATCGACGATCACTTGTGTCTGGCGCGCAAGATCGGCCTTGGTGACCGTCACCGGCAACTGAAGTTGCACGAGGCCGATGCCGACGCCGTGTTCGGATTTGTTGAGACCGCCAAGTCCGTTCATCGGAACGCTCCGTTATTTCGTGAGCGACAGCGCACCCGGCGCACCGGCGAGCGAGCGGGTGGGCGAGGACGTGGCGATCAGGATGATGAGGGTGAGCACGTAAGGCGCGGCGTAGAAGAGGTAGTAGCCTTGTGTGACGCCGACCGATTGCAGCGCCGGGCCGAGCGCGCCGGCACCGCCGAAAAGAAGCGCGGCCAGGAAGCAGCCAATCGGGTTCCAGCGCGCAAAAATGACCAGTGCGACCGCCATCAGGCCCTGGCCCGACGAGATGCCTTCGTTCCACGAGCCGGGATAGTAGAGCGAGAGATAGGCGCCGCCGATCGCCGCCAGTGAGCCGCCCGCTGCCGTCGCCAGCAAGCGAACCCGGTCCGGGTGGATGCCCATGGCCCGGGCCGCGTCTGTGCTATCGCCGACGACGCGCAGGATCAGGCCGATGCGGGTGTTCTTGAACCCCCAGAAGAGGAAGAGTGCCAGCGCTGCGCCGAGGAAGAACAGCACATTGATGTTGAGTGCAGCCTGGATCTGCGGAGAGGTTGCCCAGCCGCCGAGCGGAATCGAGGGCAGTTTCGGCGCCACCGGCTGTATGAAGGACTTGCCGAGGAAGAAGGCGAGCCCGAGCCCGAACTGCATCATGGCGATGCCGATGGCGATGTCGTTGACCTTGGGGAACTTGCAGATCCAGCCATGGATCAGACCGAAGATCGCGCCTGCGACCATGGCGGCGAGTACGCCGAGGGTCGGCGAACCGGTGATCACCGCCACCGCATAGGCCGTCATGGCGCCGAAGACGAGGGTCCCTTCGAGTCCCAGGTTGATACGCCCGGAGCGTTCGGTAATCGTCTCGCCGAGGCTGACGAAGATGAACGGGGTCGAGACACGGATGGCGCCGGCGAAGATCGCCAGTGGAACGCCCCAGATGCCGATCGCTGTTTCCTCCATCACCGGCTCCTCTTCCAAAGATCGGGATTGAAGGCCTTGAACCGTCCGTAGAAGGTCTCGCAGAAGAGAATGACGATGAAGAGCGTCCCCTGCAGCACCAGAACCGTCGCATCCGGCAGACCCAGGCGCCGCTGGATGAGGCCACCCGAAGCATCAATGCCGCCGAGCAGGATGGCGACGGGGATGATCGCCAGGGGGTTGTGGCGGGCGAGGAAGGCGACGAGGATGCCGGTATAGCCGTAGCCGGCCGCCAGCGAGGCGTTGGCACTTCCCTGTACCGCCGCCACTTCGATCATGCCCGCCAGACCGGCGAAACCGCCGGCAAGCGCGGTAAATCCGACGATCAGCTTGCCGACCGCCAAGCCCTGGATCTGCGCGGCGCGCACGTTGCCGCCGGCGATGCGGGCCGCAAATCCGTAGCTGGTCGCCTCGATCACGATCCAGGAGACGATGCAGGCGAGGATGCCGACGACCAGACCCCAGTGCACATCCATGCCGGGAATATTGCCGAGCATGTATTCCGCCGGCAGCGGCTTGGTCGACGGCTTGTTGAGGCTTGCAGGATCGCGCAGCAGCCCTTCGACGAACTGGTTCATCAGGGCGATAGCGATATAGGAGAGCAAGAGCGACGAGATAGTCTCGTTGACGCCGCGGTAGTGGCGCAGGAAACCGGCAAGGCCGATCCAGATACCGCCAACCACCATGGCAGCGATCGCCATCAGAATGAGGCTGAGGAAAACAGGCGCGGCGCCGGCGAGCGGCAGAGCCATGGCCGCGGCAGCAACGCCGCCCAGCACGACCGCTCCTTCCCCGCCGATGATGACGAGGCCGAGGCGGGCGGGCAGGGCGACGCAGAGCGCCGTCAGGAGAAGGGGTGCGGCGCGGCTGAGGCTGTTCTGCACCGAAAACCAGCTGCCGAAGCCGCCGGTATACATCAGTTGGAAGAGGGTGGCCGGCGACTTGCCGACCACCAGGATGAAGAGGGAGAAGAGCGCAAGACCGATCAGGATGGCCGCAAGGCCGATGACGATCGGCTCGGCTCGCCGCGCGATCCATTCGAGGACGGGGCGCAGCGAAGCCGGTTTTTCGGAGGCGATGGATATTGCGGGATCATTGGCCTCGATGGTCATGGCGCTTCTCCCTTCGCGGTTTACGCTGTGGACCCGACGACGCCCTCGACCAGGTAATTCATGCTTTCGAGCTCGATCGCGTCTTCGGCGTAGCTCTTGTCGGCAGCCACGACGGTATCGCCCTTGTTGTCCTTCAACGGTCCCTTGAAGACCGAGAAGCCACCCTTCATCATGTCAGCCTGCGTGGCTTCGAAGGCCTTGCGGCCTGCCTCGGACACGCCGGGGCCGAGCGCGCTCATCTTCACGAAGCCGTCCTTCAGGCCGCCGCGCACGAAGTTGCCGAGCTTTTCGCCGGCCTGCGCCTTTTTGACGAAGTCGCTGTAGACATTGCCCCAGGCCCATTCAGCGCCGGTGAGATATTTTTCGGGGGCGAGCGGGCTTTGATTGGCGTGATAACCGCAGATGAAGGCGCCTCGGCCGGAGCCGGTCTCCACGACGACCTTCGGGCTGTCGACGTGGCAGGTGATGACATCGGCGCCCTGGTCGACCAGCGCGTTGGTGGCTTCGGCTTCCTTGACGGCGAGCGACCATTCACCGGTGAAGATCACCTGGCAGGTGATGGTCGGATCGACTGTGCGCGCCCCAAGCAGGAAGGCGTTAATATTCTGCAGAACCTGCGGGATCGGCTTTGCGGCGATGAAGCCGATCTTTTTGCTTTTTGTCGCATGGCCGGCGGCGATGCCGTTCAGATACTGGCCCTGGAAGATATAGCCGAAATAGGAGCCGGTGTTGGCCGGGTGTTTGCCTTCCTGCCACAGCCCGCCACAGTGGCGGAACTGGATGTCGGGATATTTAGCCGCCATGGCCAGCATGTGGGGATCGAAGTAGCCGAAGGAGGTCGGGAAGAGCAGGGTCGCGCCGTCCAGGTTAGTCATGGATTCCATCGTCTTCTGGACGTCGACGGTCTCCGGAACATTCTCTTCTTCGACCAGCGTCACGCCCGGCACTGCCTTGATGACGGCGGCGCCTTCCGCATGGGCTTGGTTGTAGCCGTAGTCGTCCTTGGGGCCGACATAGATGAAACCGACGGTAAGAGCGGTTTGGGCTGCGGCGGAGGAGTTCATCAGGCCCGGCATGGTACCGGCGAGCACACCGGCACCGGAAGCCTGGAGGAAATTGCGGCGGTTCATGGAAAGGAGTTTGGTCATCGCGATGCTCCTTGCGGCGCTGGGCCGGTTGCGAACGAGTACAGAAAAGTGCATGCAATGTGCATGCCAGAAACTAAGTCACTGAATTTTATACGTTCTTATTGATGCAAAGAACTGCACTATGTAAAGTGCATACAGATTGATCGCATGTTTGCATAAGAAATAATCACGACGTATTTATTGTTCATTGTGACTCCGCGTTGGCGCCACGTGCCGTGGTACATGCGGGCTTTCTGCCCAGAAAGTGAATATTTAACAATATGTTCGCTGCGCAATTTGACTTATGATGTCCCGCACGGCATCTGTATGCAGAGTGTTCAAGTAAGTAGATTCGCATGGTGAAGCAGGCTATACGCAAAGAGGTGATCCGCACCGGAACGACTGTCGAGCAGATGGTCCGGGCGATTTCCGACATGATCGTCACAGGTGAAATCCTGCCGGGCGCGAAGTTGGACGAGGTCTCGCTCGCCCTTCGTTTCGACGTTTCGCGCACGCCGGTGCGAGAGGCTTTGCGCGAGCTGGGTGCCATGGGATTGGTCGTGCGCGAGCCAAACCGCAGTGCCGTCGTTACCAAGGTCACCGAGACTTATCTACATTCGATGTTCGAGGCGATGGCGGAACTCGAAGCGATCTGCGCCAGGCTTTCGGCCGAGCGTATGACGGTCGATGAGCGGCGCGCGCTTGAGTTGATGCATCGAGGATCGATGAGGCTGGTGCATGCCGGCGCACAAGAAGAATATTCGGCTCACAACACCGAATTCCACACCCGGCTTTATCGCGGCGCGCATAACGATCATGTCTTCGAAATGGTGACCCAGACGCGGGCCCGGCTCGCACCTTTTCGGCGGGCGCAGTTCCGTCTGCCCGGACGTCTGGCGAAATCCTATGAGGAGCACGGCCGGATCGTGACCGCGATCATGCGAGCGGATGCCGCGGCTGCGGGGCAGGCCGCATATTCCCATGTGGAAATTGTTAGCGATGCCAGCGCGGTATTTGCAACAGCCGGAGAACGGAAAGAGCGCGACGCGTAAAACCAGGGGTGCCGTCCGGACCCGCTACAGAGTCGAAGAGCCATGATGGCAATCGAGTTGCAATAACAGCGGGCAAGAAATCGGCGAAGCGTCTAGCCGGTCTTGCGGCTTTGGCTGAGCCCGCCGTCGCTAAGCTTGGCTAGCTCTATGCAGCGATGGCTGGCGAGGTCTGTGGCATCGTCGGTTTAGGATTCATCGCGAAGTACGCCGGCGATCCGACAATTGTCATGCGAAGGTCTGGCCTGGCACAGATTCGCCTGACCAGGGACCATGACGCAAGCCGAGGCAAGTGGATCGCAACGCCCCGGCACGTTCTCTGTTTTTCTGAGCAAGCATCGAAACCTGGCGGCTTTGTCCGATGCGGCATCGCAGGTGATCCGTGATTCGCCACGGGATCAGCGTCGACGAGGACTATTCTCAGGCCGAGCCGAATGATCATATGGAGAGTCATTCGCCGTGTGCTGGGATCGGCTCGAACCTAATTCGTAGAAGCTGCCCCCCACCTTGTCGAACGGTTGATCGGCGCGGGAGCGGTTGCCGTAAAGGGAGAAGGAGAGAACTGAGACGCCAAGGAGCCGAAGCGCTCAAGGCCGGCGACCTTTTAGCTCTCCGCTATCAGCTCGGGGATATCTGGAGAGTGTCGGTTTTCATCTCGTGGGGCTGCCAGATACCGCCATGAAACCCTTTCCTTTGATTCAGCTTACGACGTGGATGAGTTCAAGTTCAATCCATATGAAATTGAGGCTCGGGAGCGAGGCCGGTCTTTATTCTCTGGCGCGTGCGCCGGTAGACGGCGTGCCCCGCAAGGATGCCGATCATGGCGCAGGCTGCCTTGATGACGGCGTCGTGCAGGCGTGCATGACGCGTCGGCGACAGGTATTGCAGGAACTCGATGGCGAGTGCGCCGAAGATCAGCAGCAGTGCGACGAGCTTCCACTGTTTCGGATAGCCGAGCGCGAAAACGAAGCCGGTGACGGCATAGGCAAGCGCGCGGTCGGCGTTGACGCTGGTCATCGTATGCGGCCTGAGGCCGATCGGCGAAATGGTGACGAAAATGATGGCGGCAAGCAGCAGCCAGGCGAGCGGTCGCATAAAACGGGATGTCATCATCCCTTCACGTTAGCAGCATTGCAAAGCGAACGCACGGGGGAGCTGCAGCAATCCGCTGAATACAATTAAGAAAGCTTTCCGTGGGGCGAACTGCATGTTGGTAAACGGACTTTATGGCCAGCGCAGCTATTTTCCGGACGCCTTTCCACCATGGAACCTGCCAGTCGCGACAAGGGCCGCTGGCGCCATTTGCCCTATTCCGCCCGCTGCTGCGACTGCGTGTCCAGCCAGTGAATCGCAGCCCTGCGCGAAACTCGGCAAACGGTGTCGCCCAGTTCCGTTGCGTATGGCAGCTGGTCTTGCTCGCCCAGCAACTCCGATGCCGTGCTGCACGCTTTTCTTTCGATGACGAAACGCGATCTGTTTGAGGTATCGTTGGAGGTGAACGCGCGGCAGTCAACGCTGGCCCATGCCTCGGCCATGCTCGCTTCCCTACGGTCCGAATAAGGGTCAAGAGACTCGTGCATAAGCGCGATTGGTGTCAAGATCTCCGAATTTTGCTCTCGTCCACGATCAGAATGGCTAAGCGGTTTGCGTTATGCGCAATATGTTGCCTAGACAAGTCGCATTAAGCTACCTTCGTACCAACTGCACGCGGCAGCTCACGGCGGAGAGAGCCGATGAGGTTCCGTGTCTAAAGCAACAATTTTACGGGATTTTTTTACCGGGACTTGTTGTGCTGTGGGCTAGCTTTGGGCTCTTCCCTAGCGAGTATTTGACCGCCATGAATTTTGTCAATCGTTACGCCCCCGCCACAATAAAACCTGCCTTGCTGCTTGCTGCGATCGGCGCGTCCTGCTGCCTGGCAGGATCCGTTGGCCTTTTACTTGTCTTAAACATTCTCCTCCCGGATAAACCATTTTTAGCCGGATTTATCAGCATCATCGTCGTTTCGCTTGTTGTTGCATTGCCGCTGTTCCTTGCTCTGCAACTCCGAAATGCAGAACTTGCGGCGCTTCGCGCCAACATTGACCAGACGGCCCGGCACGACCCGGTGACGAAAGCGCTCACCGCAACCGCCTTTGCGGCTGCGATGCAAAACTACGCCGACCGCCGCCGGAAGATCGCAACCGATGCCGGCGGCATCAGGATCGCCGTCGTCGTCGAGACGCTTGACGCGATCAGTCGCCGCTATGGCCCGCAATGGGCCGATACGGTGATGCTGTCACTCGCCGATATCATCAAAAGCTCGGTCAGGAGCGGTGACCTCGTCGCCCGGCTCGCCTCAAACGAACTCGGCATTTTCCTCCCCGGCGCCAGCCCGGAAAATGCTCAAGACATCGGCGCTCGCATCCAAAGGCGCGTCTCGCAGGCGGCCTTCGAAACCGAGGAGGCGCCCCTCGACCTCAAGCTGAAGCTCGGCGGCGCCCTCTTCGAGGGATCTGAGGATTTCAACCGGATCAGGCAGCTTGCGGACGAGATGGCGTTTGACGGCACGACTGAGAATGGTGAGCCGATCGCGATTGCCAGATTGCCGACGGCGTGAGGTAGACAGCGGTACAGGCGCGAGAACGCTTTTGCTAAAACCTGCAAGTATCGCCGAAACACCGAGAGTGCATCTGACTGCGTTTATCGCCCTACCTCGAAATCGCATAGACTTTCTCGCCAACCTTCGGCTTCCCGCCTACATGGCACGCAAAGAATGACCCACAAGCGCGCCGCCACTTGAGTTTCGCCGCTCTTTCATTAGAAATGAAACGGTTGGAACCGTGCGAGGAAAAGACTGGTCGATGCAAGCTTTGGGATGTCACGCCGCAATTTTTGCGATCGCCCTCGCCACATTCGCCGCGACTGCAGAAGCAGGGGCGTCGGAACTCAGGCGTGCACGTCAGGCGGAGATCGAAAAATATGTCAGCCGGAATGCGGATCTGACCGAACTGAGCAACGGTTATTCCTATAAATCCGGAAGTAGGAACGGCTATAAGTTCTCGGATGGTTCGGTATGTGTCCGTTTCCCGTCAGGTGGAACCGACTGTGTCAAGGTCCTGACCGATGGAAAAAAATTCTACATGGTGACCAAGGACGGAGCACGTTCCTCATTTTAATCGACTGGCGGCCAGAGACAATTTGCGATCACCACGGGCTGCCGTTTCCAAAAACCATAAGATTTGGACGCTGAGGACGGCACCTTTGCATGCCGTGCCGAACGACCACGCCGGCCCTTGTTTCGATCACCATCTGATCGGATGAAGCCGCTTTTCCAATCGAGTTCGATTCTGGCGAGTTCTGCGGTATCCAAATAGCCGTCACCCGCTCTTGAGTCAGGCGGTTGGCGAGGTTCCATCCATTGGCTATCAACACACGCGCCATGACGGTTCGCCCTTGCCCGGCGGGATGAAAGGGATCGGACGCGAGGCGGATCGAAGATTAGCCGGTGCCAAGCGATAGGCCATGTCTAGCGACAAAAACTAACTCCATTTCCATCCACGTAGCACCGCCTTTGTGTGGCTCCAACATTGCCTCGCGTTCTGGAAGGGCGTTCCTGACGCAAATTTGGACGCGTGCCTCCGATGTGGCCCTGTACCTGCCCATTTTGCGTATCGATATCGAAATTCTGCTCGCCGTAGGTGCCCATCAAGCCGCCGGTACCGTTCGGCCCAACTTCGAGGTTTCGGTATTGAGCATTTGATGGCTCTGAGAATAGCAAGAGCAGTGCGGCGGCAAACAAATAATGTCTCATGGCTACCTGCCTCCAAGGGGCTGCGACCTCTGAGGCAATATAAGAAATAGTTGCATTGAATGCACGCTGATTGGACAAAATGATGTGAAGACGACACACCCAAAAAAGAACAGCGTCACAGTTAACCAATTGTTAAAATTACGAATGACAGGAAGAACGAATGGCGGTAATGCTTCGCCATAATGAACCCCATAAGTATTTAGGTCATGTGTCATATGTCGAGAACGGAAGAAGTTTGGGAATTGCGTAATATTTCACCGCTGGCAGATCTTCCAAACGTCAGAGGCATGTATTATTCGGATGCGCTCGGCAGTTCATCGAGCAACAAGCCGTTACAGATCCGAATAAAGCGTCTAATGGATATATTGGTTTCGGCAGTCGCTTTATTGGTGTTGTTACCAGTTCTCGTCTTGATCGCAGTCATTATCCGCTGCGAGAGTCCCGGTTCACCGCTTTTCAGTCAGATTCGTTGGGGAAAAGACGAGAAGAAGATCCGGATTTATAAATTTCGTTCGATGCGCGCCGAGAATTGCGACCCGACTGGCGTCCTGCAGACTGTGAAGAACGATAGCCGCATCACGCGCGTCGGAGCGTTTATTCGCAGAACGAATCTCGATGAGCTGCCGCAGCTTTGGAACGTTTTGAAAGGCGACATGTCTCTGGTTGGTCCGCGATGCCATGCGATCGGCATGCAGGCTGGCGGCATGCTCTATGAAGAGCTTGTCCCGGACTATCACCAGCGGCACATTATGCGGCCCGGATTGACTGGCCTCGCACAAATGCGCGGCCTTCGCGGTCCTACTGACCGGCCGGCGAGAGCCAGGGCCCGCATCGCGGCCGATCTTCACTACGTCAACAACTTCTCAGTGGCTTTCGATATTCGCATCATCATCGGAACGATCGTTTCGGAAATGACGCAATCGAAGGGGTTCTGAGATCTGCATCAAAATGCAGTCGGATCGAACTTCCTCTTCGCAAATAGATCGAGCCGGTCCCTTGACACGAGGGTCATGGCCGAAGAGACGTAGGGCTTGAGATCTGCACTTCCGCCGGCAAACACTTCCTTTACTACCGGAATATCGGCATAGCTTAGCACCACGCGCACATCACGGCTCACGGCATCCGACGCTAACGCCAGGGTGCGAGCATTGGCTCGCCGCCAGACAAAAAACCGGACGCGAAGGGCGTTGATCTCGGTTGGATTGAAGAGTGCCGATTGCGTCAGAAGTTGCGAAAGCTCTTCGCTGTTTTCGCCTGAAGCCTGACGCACCATTGCCAGACGGCCCCACAGGTAGCCGTTCGTCGGATTGCACGTCAGTCCATGGCGAATATAAGTTTCTGCGCCACCCATCGCTGCTGCCCAACCGTCGAAATCAGTAAAGGAGTTCTGAATGTCGAGGTTCAGCAGTATAAAGTAGAGGCCTGCCTCGACGAGATCCGAGCGACAGATCTTGTCGTCCACGATCTGCTTGGCGAGCGGAATCATCCGCCTCAACATCTCTTTATTATGTGCATCTCCGGCGCTTAGCGTACTGCTCAGATAAGTGAGATCGGAGAACTTCGCAGTCGAAGACAGTTCTGTGGCAGCTATTCCTGCCATTAGCAGAGAAACGCCAGCGAAAAGAATATTCGCTGGCGCCAAACGGTTTCCGATGAAACTGAAATCAATCTTCACGATAATAGCTTATATACCGCGAATGGTAATATTCGCTCGAACCATAAGCGCGATAAAGCTTCATCTTGTCATTGTCGACCTTATTCAGAATAACGCCAGCGCATTTAGCACTAATTTCGGCATCTGTGAGCAAGGTCGAGCGAACTACCTTTCGCGACGTCTTACCCCATTCAATAACATGGATGAAATCATCGACCAGCGGTGCGACAGCGCGAGCGTCAACTACCGGCGCAATCGGCGGCAAATCGAGCACGACATAGTCGAAGCTTGAACGGGCTGCTTCGAGAAGGCTGTCCATAGCCCGCGACGAAAGAAGTTCGGAAGAATGCGGGATTCGACGCTTAACTACCGCTGGAAGGAAGGCAAGCTTGGTCTTGTCGTTAAATAGGAGCAGGTCTTTCATTAATCGGCCATCGGTCAGTGCTTCCAGTAGGCCGACATCGGCGTGACGCGCCAAGGCGCGTGTCGCGCCGGGATTGCGAAGATCGCAATCGATGAGCAATGTGCGGGCGCCTTGCATTGCCAGAAGCTCCGCAAAGTTCATGGAAATCGTGGACTTTCCTTCGCCGGGAAGAGTCGAGACAATTCCGATAACCTTGGCACCGTTCTCCTTTCCATCGAGATCAATTGCTATCTTTGCGCTGCGCAGGGTTTCAGCGAAAGCCGACAGCGGGTGTTCCACAACATATTGAGAGATGCTGTTGATGCGCCGCAGTGCCCGTGGATGGGCCTCAGGATTGGTGTTGATCTCCTTAACGTCAGACGACTTGATCAGCGGTGCGAGTCCGAGGAATTCTTTCTGAAGCTCGTCTCGAACCTGTTCTCCTGTCCGGAAAAACCGGTCGCGAAACTCTCGAAACGCTCCGATCCCGGCGCCGGCCGCACCGCCGAATATCGCAAACAATGCGACGACGAGCGGCTTGCGCGGATAGCTTGGCTTATCAGGTGTTTTCGAACGGGTGATGACCCGTGCTTCCGTAATCGGGAAGGACTGCTGCTGGATCGCTTCCTGGTAGCGCTGCAGAAAGGTTTGATAGAGGTTCTTATAAGTCTCCGCAGAACGCTCGAGCTCGCGCAACTGGACACCGGTCTCACCTGCTGTCGCGCTCTCATTTTTGGCCTGATTAACGTTGGCGACAAGCTCTTTTTCGCGCGATTGCGCGACGTCATACTCGCTCTTGTAACTCTCTGCGATCCGATTGAGTTCCTCAAACATGAGGCGGCGATATTCAGACATTTCGCTACGAAGCTGCACGGCACGCACATGGTTCTGTCCGAGGCGGCTTGAAATTTCCGCTTCCAGCTTCGACGCGGCAAGGTACTTCTGGCGAAGCTGATTGGAAATGGAGCTGTCGAGGACATCAATTACGATTGCATCGGACTGACCGTTTTGAACGATCTGCTGAATGCGGTCGTATTTTGCCCGTGCCTTTGCGGTTTCAGCTTGCGCCACGATCAAAGCGCTGTTCAGTTCCGATAGCTGCTGGTCTGTTATCAGCTGACCATTGATGCCGATATTAAGAAGCCCGTTTTCGGCGCGGAACTTCTGCACGGCAAGATCGGTTTCGAGAGCTTTCTGCTTGAGCTCATCGATACGTGCCTGCAGCCAGTCGCTCGCGCGTCGAGTCGCGTCGTACTTCGAATTGAGCTTATCAACGATATAGGCCTCAGCGATCGCGTTGGCAATTTGCGCCGAAAGTGCAGGTGAGGGGGAGGTGTAACTAACGCTGAGAACATAGGAACGCCCCACGCGAGAGATTTCCATATTGTCCAGCACCTGTTCAAGTGCAGCGCGGCGCTGCCTTTCCTTCAGGGTGGAGTCAACGTCGTTGCTGACAAACCACTTTGTCACGTTCAGCACACTGGACAAAATCCCGCGAACCGTCGAGACGACCGAAGTACTCTCAGCCATGAATAGCGGATTGTCGGCAAGTTTGAGGTTATCGACAACCGCAATGGCGATAGTGTCCGACTTCAGCACTTCAACCTGACTGAGCGTCGATGCCTCGTCGTCTGTTGTCAGGCCATCCATCGTGAGCTTGTTGACAAGGCCATTGTTGCCGCGGTCAATCAGAAGGCTTGCGGTCGCGGTATAGAGCGGAACCGCAGTCACAACATACGCAATGCCGACGATGACGGCCGCAAATACCGCAACCACAACGATCGACCATTGGCGCCTGGCAATTGCCAGCAGCTTCTCGAAATCGACCAGATCTTCCGTATTACTTTCGTCATCCCATGACTGGCGAGACGATACGACCTTATCCGGGGATAACAAATGCAGATCCTCAAAGTCTGGAATAGAATAAGGCCGCATTTCACTGCGGCCCCTTTAAATTCCTATGAAATCTTATGGGCTTACGGATCGAGCTGCAGCCGTAAAGCTTCCACCGCTGCCAACGCTAAAAGTGGTCGTTCCGGAAGCAACCGACGAATCTCCGCCGACGCCACCTGTGCTACCGCCAACGCTACCGCCGCCGGCAAGACCGGAAGCGCCACCGCCACCGCCGCCACCAGCGCCACCCGCAAGTGCGGCCGTCTGGACTTCATTGGTGGTCTGCAGGAATGCCGTCGTCAACTCAGGTGAGTTGGCGGCCGCAATCTTTTCCTGGATCAACTGTGCGTAAGCGGGGCTCGAGGCCGCGCACGCCTTGGCAACTCGAGCTAATCCAGCTCCAATTGCGCTTTTTTGCGGGCTGCTGGCCTGTGGCAGCAGCGCCATAATCGGATCAAGTGTCGACGCACTGGAACCAGCAAGTGAGCGAACCCGGCTCGTCATCGGAAGTCCTGCGGCTGGAAATTCGCTGAGCAATCCGCCCGGGTTACTGAGGAACGAGCTAATATCGGCGTCAGAAAGTCGCGCTGGCCCAGTAAAGCATGCGTTCGCAACCTCTTGTGCAAGCGCGTCAACGCTAAAACCAGCAGTCATCAACGCCATCAAAGCAATACCTACACGATACTTCATTCTTGAGCTCATCCTAGAACTTTCTCTGTGGAGCATCATTAATATAAAATTAGTGGTTATATTAACGATGCTTAAGTTACAAGTAGTAAGGTAGAAGGGGCGTGGGTCGAAACTAGACTTCGCGCACATTTCTTCTAGGCTGGTTAATAATGGCCAAGCGATTGAACCGCCGAGCGTGTATCTGTCACATCGACTGCCGTGCCCGATACCGTCGCAGAGACAGAGCTGACGATGTTCAGGAATTTCAGCAGTTCGACCGAATCGGAGTTTGTGACATACAGAATATCCTTGTCCTGCATCGCAAATTTCTGAGCTGCAAAGAACGTCGCCGGGTCGCGCATATTGGCGCGGAAGATCACAGGCACACTGTTCCCTGCGAAGCGAGTCGTGTTGACGCCGAGTTGCTCCAGCGTGCGCCGATCCACTGTTCTGTATAGAAGAACTTGGCCGGGATCTGCGCGGCTGTCGAGAAGGCCGCCCGCCTTGCCGAGCGCATCAGCAAGAGATAGATTCGTGTCTTCGAAATCGAACCGGCCGTTCAGGCCCGAGGCGCCAAAAGCGGTATAGGTGCGTCGCTCGCGGTTGACCAGAATTATGTCTCCGGGCGCGACATAGATATTTTCCGCCGGCGTATTTTGGAGTTTGTCGTAGGAGATTGTCCCGATCATGCCGCGACGTTGCAGCGTCACGGTCGTTTCCTTGCTCGGCGAGCTAATGCCGCCGGCTTCGGCGATGACATCGAGGACGCGGTCGCCAGACGCCGTGACTTCAATCTTTCCGGCGCTGTTTACGTCACCGGTCACAGCGACCTCGCTCGAGTGGCTCGTTACCATAGTGATAACGACTTGCGGCTCGATCGCGCGATTTGCCAACTGGTCCTCGATATCCTGCTCGACAACTTCCTTTGCGCGGCCGGCTGCTTGAACGCGACCTGCATAGGGAACCGTCAATGTTCCACCGCGGTCGATCGTTTGCGGCGGGAGCGTGATAAAGTTTCCGGGGCGGCTGCCTGCGACTTCGGTCGGAATAAAGAGACCGCCAGCCTGGGCTTCGAAGATCGACACCTGTACAACATCACCGATGCCAAGCGGAATGTCGGGAGCTCCACCGCGGCCACCGCCAAAGCTGTCCCGGATAGAGGTCGGTGCGGCCTTATCAAAGTGGCTCAACATGCCTTTGCTGAGATCGATCACGGCGTAGTCGATACCGACCTTGCGATCTTTTGTCGTAACCTTAACTGCCGCACCGCGATCAACAGCCATATCATCCGGACCAGAACGCGGCAACGACGTGCAGCCTGACAAAAGCGCAACCGTCAAAAGTGCCGAGCTACGCAGCTTCACTAAGTCTCTACTCATTCCGAAAACCCAACCCGTTGTCCCCTAATGACCTGAATACGATGTAACCTTTAAAAAGCGAGCAATTTCTTATTAGGCATAATCCTTTTTGTCTACTGTTGCACTGCAGCAACAATTTAGTGCTGCTCCATTTGAATTAAGCATAATGGATTTACATTTGAAGACGTGTGGGCCGATTTACTAATATAAAAGGCCCTGGCGATTCGGGCGCGGCGTTAGGATGGAAAACAGAACTTCGTACTATTCGAGCTTGCCACGAAGCTGCCGTCTTTCGAATGCGCTAGACTGCGTGTAGAGAAAACGTCGATTGCAATGTAGGCAGCGGGCCGATCTCGAATATGCAAAATCCTTCAAAAAAGCATTCGGAAAAACAACAAGTCCCAAAAATGGTCAGTCGGGCGTTTTTCGGCCTGATACTCGCGACGCTCGTGTTCGCGATTGTTCCTTTTGGCGCGGTTTGGCCTGTGCCGTTGACATTGGCAACATTGTTCGCGTGCTTTACCGCATGCGCGGGCACACTTGTCTATGCTGCACCGGTGCGGGGACGCTGGTTGTTCAACACTATTCTTTCGGCGTTGGCAGCCATGATCGCCTGGGTATTTTTGCAAGCCTCGACGGTTTTACCAGCCGTGTTTTCCAATCCTGTGTGGCACGACCTCGGAATGCTCGCCATTGGTTATGGCGGAAGCGTCTCCATCGAACCGGCTGATGCGATTTACACACTGATGTATCTGGGGCTGCCAGTCCTTACGTTTCTTTCCGCATTGACGATCCTGAGAAGTGACGACGAGAGCCGCCGGTTGATCACCTTTATTACAATGGGCGGCGCGGCGATTGCGATTTACGGCTTGCTTCAATTCCTATTGTTTCCACAAACAAATCTCTTTTTGACGAAGACCGCCTATATCGACAGCCTGACGGCCACCTTTATCAATCGAAACTCGGCAGGAACATTCCTCGGGCTCGTCTGTTTAGTGTTACTTCGCTACGGATGGTCAATACAGCGAGAGATGCGTTTTGCCGAAGTCATTCTTTATTCGAAGGGCAATCGTCCGTCGAAAAAAAAGGCGTTGCGCCGGCTTCTTGCAGTGATCATGCTGCTTGGCTTGACGGCTATCGCCCTGTTTTTAACGAAATCGCGCGGCGCAATTGCTAGTAGCTTTATTGCTGTTGCGTTTCTATCGTTCATGCTTATGGCGGAGAAACCGGCAACGAGGCTGACAAGCTTCTCACAGATCCAGAAATCACGGCAGTGGCCGATTTTCATGCGTCTGGTACTTACGATCGCGGTGATGGCATTCGCCGTCGTTGTGTTTGGCGGGCGTGTCCTTATGCGAGCCGAAGTCAAAGGTGACGACGATGGACGTTTCTGTGTATTGCCGGGCATCCTTGAACTCGTCAAAACCCAGCCGATCCTAGGATATGGTTTTGGGGCGTTTCGATATGCTTTTCCCCCATACCGCGATCCCAATTGCGGTCTAAGCTTGGTATGGGATCGCGCCCATAATTCTTACCTGGAAGGGTGGGGTGGGCTTGGGGCGATATTCTTTATCGTCTTGGTCGTCGTCCTAGCTGCATTGATCATCGCCCATCTTATTGGGCTGAAGACAAGACGGCGTATGCGCTCCTATGCATCGCTTGGGCTGGCAAGTCTGCTGCTCGTCGTTCTGCACGCTTTTGTGGACTTTTCGCTGCAAATACCGGGCGTTGCGACCTACTTGGCGGCACTTCTTGGCGCGACGTCGTCGATCTCACTAAGACGTCAGACAAATGCTGGCGAGGAAACTACGGCCTCGCCAGCATTGCCCTAGATGTCATACCACATGCGCGGATTGTCGCCGGATTGGATCTTGACCCATTGCAGGTCCGTTTTGCGCCAGTTTTTGATGCGGTTCGTGCGGTTATCCAGCACCAGATCACCGCGCGTTGTCTTGACGACTAGGACCGCATGGCCCTCGCCGGAAGGGGTTCTTGTGACTGCAATGCGCAGGGCGCGAGCTGGAATGCCCGACGCGATCAGCTGGTCGCGTTTGCTCAATGCAAAATCCTCGCAGTCGCCCTGCTTGACATTGACCTTCCAGTCGTCGGCGTAGTCGTCAGCTGAGGTGTCATTGATCCCAATGATCGTCCGATTGATCGAGTCGTTGATCTCCCTGATCTTGCGCTGCATCGCTGCGGTCCAGGAAACCGTGGTCGATCC
Organism: Rhizobium sp. 007; assembly: GCF_015353075.1. Classification (NCBI taxonomy): domain Bacteria; kingdom Pseudomonadati; phylum Pseudomonadota; class Alphaproteobacteria; order Hyphomicrobiales; family Rhizobiaceae; genus Rhizobium; species Rhizobium sp. 007. The sequence continues at coordinate 292,562 of NZ_CP064188.1, forward strand.
ATCACTGGCGCGGCATTCGTCGGGGTTTTCCATGCAGAACTTAACATGGGCAAACGGTGCAAGTGTTGGTTGGCCGTTCTTGATGAATGCAAAGGACGGCGCACTTGAGACGCCCCTTGCCAGACTGCTCAGATTTGCTGCATAAGCCGATCCGGCCGCGAGTGCCAGGTTGATTGTAATAACGGTCGTCAAGATCGCGTTTTTCATTGTTCTCTCCGTCTCACACCCCGCCGGAGTGTTTTGTTTTGAGCAGAGACCGCTTGATCGCCTGTCCGCGATCCTCGTGTTCTCCGCGATTGGAGGTCACGATAGACAAGGCGAGTCACTTTGCGCTTAAACGGATAGAATCAATTTTATCGAATTGCGTTTTTCTATCGGGAATAGTGTGCCGGTTCGAAGCGAGAGGGCGGAATTACCGCCGTGGAAGCGTCAGTTGAAATCTCTGTTTAAGAAAATACTCGGGACCGACAGATATCAGGAGACGGCACGCACGCGGCTAGCATTCGATGACAAGAGCTTCGCAGCGATTTATGCGCTCGGCGATATCCATGGCTCCATGGCCCAACTTAAGTTTGCCTATGATGCTATTTATAAGGATGGCGAGACCATTGCCGGCCGAAAGCTGATCGTTCTTCTCGGAGATTATGTCCGACCGTGGACCTGAGTCTTCCGCAGTCCTTGATTTTCTGCGTGCATCACCGCCTGAGGGGTTCGAACAGGTCCTTCTACGTGGCAATCATGACGCCGAGTTTCTAAAATTCATCCAAAGCCCGAAAGCCAACGTGGGCTGGCTGAATTTTGGCGGCATTGAAACTCTACGGTCCTATGGCATTCATTTCGATCAAATTATGAAGAACGGTCGCGCTTTGGTAGCCCTGGAGCAGGCCGTTCAAGACGCTATACCGGCGTCCCATACCGCATTGCTCGCCTCGCTACCTGTTATGCTGCAAGTTGGTGGAGTTATCTCGTTCATGCTGGCTTGCGTCCAGGCATCCCGCTCGCCGATCAGGCAGACGAGGACCTCATGTGGATCCGGGAGCCATTTCTGCAAGAAGGGGCAAAACTCCCTTACTTGGTGGTGCATGGGCATACGGTCAGCGTGCAGCCGTCCTTTAGACCAAACCGTGTCGGCAATGACACCGGCGCCTTCGCAACCGGACGCTTGACCGTTCTTCGGCTGAAGGACGGCAAGGCCCACGTTCTGCAGCATATTGATACTTAGAGCCTTCTAAATCTGATGAGACGGATAATATCGTCTTCAGCCAACAGGCTTCACGACCCGCGCAACAGGAGCGGAAGATGCCCGCGAAATTCAGTAACAGGATACATCTGACCCAATCACAATTTGCGCTGTGAATCCGGCAGGCCCTGCTGAATTTCGTTCTTGAGTGCCGCGAAGAATTAAGTAGAGTGGCAGAAAGCTGCAGACATAGAACCTAGGTATTTAGGTTTTACATGGTGCAGTTTTGTACCTGACCGTTTGAAGCAAGCAATATTTTGGGGATATGCCGATTGATCCAACAAAAATTCGGCGATAAGCCACTTTCCGTGATGCTGTTTACGACAAGTGACGGACAATCACCTCGAATGGACGATCTCGACCGTTTATTCGGGTCCGTCGCAAGTTTTGTTAATTCGACTTCAGGCATTAATCTGCGGCATTTCCTTCTTATGCAGCGCACCAGCGCAGAACAGATGAAGGCGCTGGTCATGCGTTTTCCTGAGTTCGTTACGATTCATGCGATTGACAACCGGGTGTCGCTTTCAAAGGCCCGTAACATGCTTCTCTCGGCGAAGACCTGCAGGGAGGGGCTGGCAGCAGCCCATGTTGTCGCTTTTCCTGACGACGATTGCTGGTATCCCGCCGGAACGCTGGGTCGTGTCGTCTCGGCCTTTTCGCAAAACGCCGATGTCGATTTTTGGTTTTGCCGATATGGTTCCGAGCCGTTGTCACCCGGCGCTCATTCGGAAACGGAGCCATCGTTGCAGACGGTAATCGGTCGGGCCTCTTCGAACACTATTTTTTTCCGCGGGACTTTGGTTAACAAAGTAGGCGGTTTTGACGAAACCCTCGGAGTAGGCGCGAAAATCAATGGTGGAGAAGATACTGACTATGCTTTGAGGAGCTACTATTTGGCGAGAAAGGTCCTTTTTCTAAATGTCCGTGCCATTGGTCATCGTGATATCGATCCGAAACTTAAGACGCGCTATTTTGCTGGTTCCATGGTGGCTATATGGCGGCATGCCTGGAACAGCCCGGCTGGATTGTGGGCGGCGGCCCGCAAGGCATTGGTGGGCGTCGCCCTTGCTTTGCTCGGGCGTATGTCTGCAATGGATTTACTTAAGGCTTTTCGGCTTTCAGTGGGAAGCAGAACATGAAGTCGCTTAATCAGCTAATTAAGCTGCAGCGTATGCTGGTGAAGATTCGCCGTATTTATCTCGTGAAATTCTGGGGCATGGACATCGATCCAACGGTGGTCATGTCCATGAGTGCGAAGTTGGATTTGACCTATCCTAAGGGTATCCATATCGGCGCGCAAACTTACCTGTCCTTCGGCGCCGCGGTTCTCAGCCATGACATGTCCCGCGCGCTCAAGACTGACACGCGAATTGGCAGGTGCTGCTTCATCGGCGCCCGCAGCATTATCATGCCAGGAGTAGCCGTCGGGAATCATTGCATAGTAGCAGCAGGCGCGATTGTCACCAAAGATGTGCCCGACAACTGTGTTGTCGCCGGTAACCCCGCTACTATCATCCGGGAAAACATAAACACGTTGCCCTATGGCCGTCTTGAGTCCGCTGTGCTTAAGGTTCGCGCCGCCGCTGCGGCCGGGACTTCCACTAGGTAGGATATCGCAAATATGCATATTTCAGTGGTGATTCCGGTTAAAAACCGTTCGACCGTGATCCATCGGGCAGTAGAAAGCGCACTAACACAGACTCTCCCGCCGATTGAGGTAATTGTCGTTGATGACGGTTCGACTGACGAAACACCGCAAGTCGTCGAAAGGATAGCCGAAAGTAACCCACGTGTACGGCTTATCCGAGAAAAGAACAGCCGAGGCGCGCCGCGGGCGCGCAATGCCGGCGCGCTGGAAACGCGAGGGGAGGCGATCGCGTTTCTGGATTCCGATGATTGCTGGAAACCAACAAAGCTGCAGCGACAGGCTGCGCTTCTCAACGCGTATCCTGAAACGCCGGCCGTCTATACCGGATTCGAGTTCTACTATCCTTCCGTACCGATGCGTTCGAGCAAGACGCCAGTTTTAGTCGAGCGCAAGGATCTTTACGGGCGCAATGTGCTGGGTGGCACCTCCTCGGCAGTTGTGCGCCGATCCGCCTTCGACGAGACGGGTGGCTTCGCACCAGACATGCCCGCCTGCCAGGACTGGGAGTTCTGGCTGCGCCTGGCTAAGCTGGGGCCGCTTCGCAGCGATCCGGCGCCACTGGTTGAATATCACTTCGACGGAAACACGCGCATCTCCAAAAATCGCGCGAATGTGGAAGCTGGCCACCAACGCATTTTTCAGATCGTCAACGACTCCATCAGCGATCCGTTAGAGTTGCGAAAGGTGAAGGCTCTTCAGGCCATTAGACTAGCGGAGGTCTATGCCAAGCAGTGTTACGACCCAATTGCGAGTCTGGGCAATGCTTCGAAGGCCGTTTTTCTCGACCTGCGGCCACGGATTGTCTACATGGCCCTGAAAGCAACGGCGAACGTCGTGGCTTTTGCCTTCTCAAAATGAAGGAATACCTAATGGCCGACTCATTACAAGAGCATGCTTCGCCTATCATATACTGAACCGAGTCTAGTCGGCTCCTAAACCCCTTTTTTTGGCAGTCTCAAGCCGAAAATCAAACGCTCTCTGAAAGTGATAAACGATGAACCGTGCATCAGTGGTCTGGTCCGCCGTACGCAATTGGGGCCAGCGACTTGGCGCGGTACTGACCTTTTTCGTCCTCGTCCGACTGCTGACGCAGCAAGAAATCGCCATTTTCGCGGCGGCTGCAGCGGTTATGGCTCTGCTTGATCTTTTCACGGATAACGGTCTCGGCGATTCTGTCGTTCAGGCCAAAGCGGTGCCGCCAGCGGTTTCCACCGCTCTTCTCGTCATCAATCTCGGCATCGCGCTTCTTCTTTATCTCGGGGTTCAAATGTTCGCCGAACAGATATCCGTATTCCTCGGAATAGAAGGCGCGGAAAACGTGTTGCGCGTGGCCGCGATCGTGCTTCCGCTCAATAGCATCAGCTTCGTGCCGCAGGCGCTGATGCGGAAGGAGTTCCAGTTCAAGCGGCTCGCTATGCGCTCGCTTGCCGCGACTGTGCTCAGCGCCGTCGTTGGCATTGTCATGGCCGCGGGAGGCCTCGGCGTCTGGAGCATGGTCGCTCAGTTCCTCGTGTTCGGCGCCGTGAACGCCGTGATGGCTTGGCATCCCCCTATCCTAAAGCCGGCTCGGCCAGCATTCGCTGCCAGCGCACCTTTTATCAAGTTTGGTTCGCGCGTATTCGCAACCCGTATCCTTTATTACTCCTCTACCAGGGTCATGGAAATCCTTCTGCCGGTGCTCTTTGGGCCGACTGCCCTCGCGATCTATTTCATGAGCGTCCGGCTGCCCGCCGTTCTCAGCCAATTGCTCGTGACGGTGGTCACCGATCTCGGTCTGCCGAGCTTTTCAAAACTCGCGGACGATCCGGACGCACTCATTGATGCCTTCTATAACAATCTAATCTTTGCCGCGGGCGTGAGCGTACCCGCATTTTTCCTGCTTGGCGCACTTGCGCCCGAAATCACTTGGGTCGCATTCGGCGAGAACGGGCGCGGTTCAGAACATTTGCTGCTGCCGCTTGCGATCGTCAGCGCATTTCAATCGGTTGGGGCTTATAATCAGATCGTCCTTAATTCCCGAGGAATGTCGGGCATCAGCTTGTGGCTCTCGCTCGCCAATGCGGCGTTGGCGATGGTGGTATTCTACGTTGCGCGGAATACCGATCTCTACACTTTCATCTATGCCTATGCTCTATCGCAGTGCATCCTGATCCCGCTTTACTTCTTCGTCGGCGGTCACTTTTCTGGCATATCATTTCGTCGATTGGTCCGAATCATCTCCCCTTACTTTGCGTCCAGCAGCCTTTCCCTCGCGGTGGTCTGGCTGGTGCGGGCTTATTTCGAGGGCTGGAGCTCGCCCATCCCGGGCAACGCAGTAATGCATGACATCGTTGCTGGAGTCTCGCTAGGAGTTGTTTTCGGTGTAGTTTATATCGCGAGCCTTCTCACGCTGGACCGCAATGCGGCTATGACGATCTGCCGACAATTGATGCGGCGCGAAAAAGCCGCGTAACTGATAGCTTCGAGTTGGCTGCATAACGGCACCCACGATCACGTCGCCAATGACTACCTCGATCACCGCCCTGCTGCAAACGCCACCGCTGCTTCGCGACCTCTCACTCGATGGCGCCGCTGGCGCGATGAACTTGCTGTCTTGGGGCAGGGTTCTTCGCGACAACGCAAACCCCGCAATGCCGCTACGTTCGGCAAAAAGCCACTACAGTTTCACGGTTGTCTAGAGGGTTGTTCCAGGTATGTCCTCAGGGAGATTTGTAACCGATGCCTGGTCTGCCGATACCGCCAATCATCTCTGCAGAGTAGGAGACGAAGTCTCCGCCTTGCGGGACGCCTCGATTTACCCTACCGGGAGAACTGCCAGATTTGTCAAAAATTAACATGCCTGTATGGTATGTCGCAAACTGTCCCGAGCTATCGGCGATTGGACGACTGTCGATGTTCGCCTTCCTATCAATTCCGCCTTTCGCAAGGCACTCCAGGATACTCTCTTCTGCAAAAGGCGACACCCAAAAATCGTCCAAGAATTTCGGGTAGACGCGGTTTCCGTTTTTTGCACTCGTAGTGTCGATCGGCGAGAAGAGGGAGATGTTCTCGTGGTTGCTATTGGGGATAAATCGCGACGTCTTTCTGAGATTGCATCTTCGAATTCTGCATTCCTTCGGTGTTGGCCCATCTGTTGCCGAAAAAGTGCCTTGCTCATGATCTGTCGTGAGGCTGAGATTGGTTGTCTGCGGTGACAAGAATAAGCCCTGGTATCCGCAGGTCGCTGTGAACCCATCAATCACTACGAACTCCGGCGGGGCGTTCAGCGATCCTGCAAGTTGAAAGGCGTCACCGTGCACGCCACTGCGGTGACCTTGGATGTTTTCACATCTGCAGTTGCGGATGGTTGCTCGCGTGCCGCCATATGGCCGTGCGAGTTTCCTCGAATTCGCCGCCGGCCGAAGGGATATCGCATCTCTCTCCAAGCCAGGGGGAAACTTAACGTAAACGCCTTCCACAAGGCCACTAACACTAAAGCGATCAAGCATCACTGCGTTTCGATAGGCCCCACCGAGCAAGATTACATTGCGCCCTCCGTTTATACGCGTGAAGGCGAGCCGTGCTCCTTTAGTCGCTCCTGAAACAATGATATCGACGTCTGCAGCGTACAGGGGGGTGTTGACCTCGTCCTCAAGGCCGAAGTCATCAAGGTTCAATACAATACGGCTACCTGAGCCGAAGGCCTGGAGCGAAGAGGCGCCAACGACTGCTAGTGCAACAAATTCACGCCTTGAGAGCATCTTGCAACAATTCCTTGTACGAAATAATGTCCAGCATCTGCAGACGCGTATGCTTAGAATGAGCAAACCTTTGACATATCTACCTAATCAGAATCGGGTTGGCCGCCGCAATAGCGGCGCAGTTTTTTCGCCGAGGTTTTATGAGACTTGCTTTCGCGTGACCTTCGCGATCTCTATTCTTGTAATAGGGATAAACCTGAACAATTTCGGTTTTAAAGCTAATCCAATCGAAAAGGCCATTTTGGCAATTGCGTGCCTTTTTCTTCTGAGATGCCATCCTCCGAAGCGAAGCTCCATCGCCTTATTTTTTTCGATCATGATCATCACCCTGTTGAGCGCAGTGATGACGGATTATGTTGGCTTTAGCTGGGGAACCTATGCGAGTGGTTTGATCAGTTTGGCTGTTCCGATGATGTTTCTCATGTGTTCACCTCCGCCGCGGACGAAGAGATTTATACTGCAGTGGATCCTAGCTCTTCCGTTCTTGTACCTTGGCTTCGGCGTGCTACTGCAGCTTGCTGGAATAAGGGAAATCATGAGAGCAGATTTCCTCGGGGTCACCAGACTTTCTGGCTCGACACAGGCAGCTTATTTATCTGCTGCCAGCGCTGCCGGTGTTTTGGCGGCCATCGTCCTCGGTAGCAAAACCGGCAATCTGAGATACTATCTTTGGGCCGCGATATGTGCGGGAGTGTGCGCCTTGGCAGGAGGCCGGATGGCGTTTGCAATCATGCTCCTCAATGCCCTTCCACTGTTTTATTTCGGGTCCCGAGGGAACGCCACGTTTAAATTCATCGCGACTTACGTGGGAGCGTTTCTAGCGATTGTTGGCCTATTCTTTGTATCGAATACGATCATCGCGCGCTTTTCGAGCGGCAGCGAGAGCGGGCGAGATCTTATCCGGGAGTTCTTGGAAGATATAGCGGCGAGCTACTCGCAATGGGGTGTCGGTTTGGGGCACCAATACATAATCTTTCCAGAGGACCTAACGTTGAAAGTTGCCACCGTGGCTGCGCATGATGAGTATCTTCGTTTTGCTGTAGAACTAGGTTCGGTCCTCAGTGTTGTGTTTTTCTGTTTGCTTGCTCTCCTCCTGTTTATCAGGGCTAATCAATCGGTAGTCACCAACAGATGGGGTTATTGGATAGCGGGTCTCTCGCTTTTTATATATTCGATGACCGACAATGCCTTCAGCGCCGCGCCTATCTTTTTCCTCGTGTTGGTGGGGATCTATGGTTGCTCTGAGCCAGTTGCATATGCTCCTTCGCGGAGGATGAAACGCGGGCAATAATTGGTGACGTGTGACCTCGATATGCCCTAGGGCGATAAAAGGGCTATGAGATTATTATGAAGCGACCTTATGTTTTCGGCATTGTACTGCTTTTGCTTATTGCATCTGCTTCAGCTGGAGCCATGGTGCGTGGGAAATACGCGGTCTCCGGTTGGGAGACGACCCCGGAGCATTCAGAATTCTTCGAAAAAGGCGATAAAAGCTTTGCTCAAAAATTTCTATCTTCCGATAGTGACACTCCTGAGCGACATTTTAGAGTGCTTTTTGATTATTTCCTCGCTGGATTTTTGCAGTTCAGAAACGAGACTGGAGAGTTAGTAGATCGCCCCGGCGTACGAGGGAAACGAGGGTCGCAAATTGAGGGGCTTGAAGGCTATGCGCGCACGATCCCATTGTTAGGCGCGTGGATCGCATCTGGTCGCCCCGTGGTAGTTGAGGATCCTCGTAAAATCGGCACGTCGGTGAACTTGGTCGATCTGATCAAGGATGGGTTGCTTGCCGGTACCAATCCATCGGCGCCCACCTATTGGGGAGACCCACATGATTTGGATCAGCGAATTGTTGAAGCTGCTGACATCTCGGTTGCGCTGTGGATGACGAGGAATTTAATATGGGTAAATCTCGATCAAGCGGAGCGTGACCAAATTGAAAAGTGGTTGCTGCTAAACGCTCAGAGGAAGGTCAATCCGAATAATTGGCTTTTATTCAAGACAACTATTTACCAGACGTTGGCCACTTTATCTAATCGCGAGATTGATGTGTCGGATGGAAGAGCGGCCTACGAACAGTTTAAAAAGGACTATCTCGAATCCGGGTGGTTCTTTGATCATCCCAATGGTGTCGACTTCTATAACACATGGGGAATTCCCTACAGCTTGTACTGGATTGACAGAATTTCGCCGGAGTTCGACCACGATTTCATCGTGAGGGCGTTGTATGATTCTGCACAGCTGACCTCTCACCTGATATCGCCGGAGGGGCTCCCCATAATGGGTCGTAGTCCTTGCTATCGAATGGCGATACCCACGCCCCTTTTGTTAACCGGAGATATGGAGCCGGGTGTCGCGATGCGCGCGCTCAACGTAGTCTGGACAGAATTTGCTCAGAAAGGTGCCTTGTTTCAAGGCGGCGTTACGCAGGGTTTTTATCGCACGGACGAACGGTTCCTGGACGAATATTCCGGCACGTCAAGTTGCTTGTGGTCTTTGCGCTCGTTGATTGCCGCCTACATGCGTCCGGCTGGAAACCCTCTATGGAATACTCCGTATGGTTTGCTTCCGGTCGAGAGTTCGGATTTCCAATTGAGATACGCTAAGCTCGGATGGGTGATCGAAGGCAAACAGCAGTCCGGTGAGATTGTTGTGAGAATTCCCGCCAATGAGGGAAAGAAGCCAGCCCTTGAAGAAATTGGTTGGTGGAGGAAAGCAATATCTTGGATCGTTGGACGGCCATGGCGGCCCTATAACCACGGCATCAAGTATGAGATGCCGCAGTACTCAAACCTACAGCCGGCAATGTAGCCTTGGTGCTAAGGCTGTTGCGCCGCTGGACCGCCGAGATCAAATATCGGCCGACTACAATTACGATCAAATGTATTGGAGAATATTGGGGAACGATAGAAATGAGGCTGGATTTTCTTGATCTCGATCAATGCTACGAATACTCCCGATGCTTGCCAATTAAAGTATAAATAAATCAAAGATTGCACAACAGCTAAAATCCCTGATTCAAGCATCCAATCTTCTCCGCTGGGCTTAACTTGGAGGCAGCCTAAAGCCAAATTTCTAGCATGCGAGGAACGCCCTTGAAGTTGATATTGCATTGCAACACGTTGACAATTCGCCTTTTATAAGGGATGAAGTGACGACGGGTGTTCTTATAGCTATACGAATAGACTCAGCCATTGTTCAAGTTGAACTTACTTCGAGCCAAGAATGATCGTTATCGATAGAAGTTTCTTCTGCCAAATTTAATCATGTTGGACCGTATGCTGCAAGTTGAACAGTGTCATGAGGTTTCCGCCGTCCTGCGTATTGAGGATGTGGTAATTGCCAGCCGCCCATCATCTACTGGGATATCGCAGCATATTTCTCCGCATAGGGCTTCAGTCGATAGGCTACCGCGAGGATTACCATGCCGACCGACGTCGCCATGGATAGGGCAGTGACGCGCCCTTGCAAGAAACCAACAGGCACACAGTTATGAAAAATCCTATCCTAGCAGTCGCATCGAGTGGCGGCCATTGGCAGCAATTGCTATTATTGTCGGAAGCGTTCGATGATCTGTCTCCAGTCTTCGTCACGACGAAAGATGAACTTCTGAGGCAGTCCGGAAAGACAAATGGTTTTGTAGTCGAAGACTGCAATCGCAACCAGCCATTGCGGGTAGTAAGATGCTTGCTGCAATGCGCACGGATCGTCCTTTCGCTGCGACCAAAAGTAATCCTCTCCACCGGAGCTGCACCTGGCCTGATCTGCATCGCATTCGGGAGAATGATCGGCGCCAAGACGATTTGGATCGATAGCTTCGCTAATGTAGAGCAATTGTCGATGTCGGGCAAATTGGCCCGCTTTCTATGTAACCGCTGGGTTACGCAATGGGAACATTTGAGCAGTGGGTCAGGCCCTAGCTTCCATGGAGCCTTGCTGTGATTATCGTCACCGTTGGCACACAGCTTGCTTTCGATCGGCTGATCAAAATGGTCGATGAACTCGCTCCTTCGCTAAAGCAGGAGGTCTTCGCGCAGATAGGTGCAGGCAGCTATACACCCAAATATCATGCTTGGAGTGCTAATGTCGAAGCTTCTGAGTTTGACGAGAGACTGAAGCATTGTTCGATCATCGTGTCCCATGCCGGGATCGGAACGGTGCTCAAAGCATATAGATATATGAAGCCAATAGTCCTCGTTCCGCGACTTTCATCTCTTGGCGAGCATCGTAACGATCATCAGCTAGCCACGGTCTCACAGCTAAAGAACAGGCCTGGCATCTATGTTGCCGGATCAAAAGAAGAATTAAAGGATCTCCTACACGGAGATTTGCGGCCAGCTGTAGCTGCTAGTGATATGGAAGCAAGTAAGGAAAGATTGCTGGGCTACGTACGGCAGACAATGGTCGAAATGCTGACGTAATAGGACTAGTAAGGTCATGCCTATAGTCCTTCGCAAGCATCGTGGCGACGCGGCAGCATCGTTATTCTCGTAGACCTACTCGAGGGCACCTGGCCTTCCGTTTCAGCACAACCCCCGGACAAGGTAGCGAACCAGCATCGTTGCCATGATCTCGCCGGCCTTTTCTGGCTTCGGGTGCAGGCCGTCTGGAATTGCTTCGATGCGCTCTAGTTCTGGCAGTGCAAACCATGCAGGTCGGAAGTCAACAAACCCCATGCCACGGCTTTCCGCAGCCTGGCGATGCGCCGCGATATAGGAATCAAGAAAGGGCCTCATCCAGCCTCGCAAACCTGAGACGGGATTCATCGCCATTACAACAATTCGAGCTTGGGGGGCGCCAGCATGCAGCCCGTCGAGGATCATGGCGATATTTGTTCGGCTAGTAGATAAGCGAATGAAACGATCGAGTGCCGCGTCGTTAGCATAGAGTTCGACCAAAACGATGTCTGGTTGCTCCGCAGTGACCCAGGCGACTTGGCTGAGTGCCCACTCGGACGTAGCACCAGCGAGCGCCACGATCTTGATCGAAACCGGCTGCTTCAAACAGGCACCAAGTTCCTTCTCAAGCACCTGTGGCCATCCGCCGCGCGAAGTGAGAGAGGTTCCAAAAGCAACGATCTTCAATGGAGATCCGTACTGAGATGCCGATGCTGTATTTGCAGCAAAGAACAGGAGCAATAGGGTCGACACTATAAGCATCCATGCCGCTACGCCAGTTTTTTGCTTATACTCAACCTTTAGATGTAAAATACGCACCCGTTACCCATCCGGTTTGACTTGGAATGCTACCCAAACCGGCACCTCGATCGCAACAAAAGCGTTCTGGCGTCGTAATTGTGGTATGCGCTTAATACTCAAAGCGACTTCACATGCCACTGACCCAACCAGGTAAGGATGCGTCTCGACATCCACCCTATCGTGCAAAATGCCGATTGTACTCGGTGTACGGATAGTCAACGGAGACGTGTCTGCTAGGGACTCATGTCGCCCGCCTCCGTGCGACATCGCTGAGGATGACTTTGACAAGGCTCAAATGCAAACTTGATTCCGGATCAATGCTTCTTGCCGACGGCAAAGTGGCTGAAGCCGTGGCGCGTGATTTCGGCGACGGGATAGATATTGCGCAGGTCCACGACGACAGATTTCTTCATCGTGGTCTTCAGGCGCTTGAAGTCGAGCGCGCGGAATTCATCCCATTCGGTAACGAGCACGATGGCATCGGCGCTCTCGGCAATCTCGTAAGGGTCATTGCCGTAGGTCACCGGCCCGAGCATTTCCTTGGCCGCTTGCATGCCTTCCGGGTCATAGACGTGAACCGTGGCGCCGCCGTCGAGCAAGGCCTGGATGATGGTGATCGACGGCGCATCGCGCATGTCGTCGGTGTTCGGCTTGAAGGTCAGGCCGAGGACGGCGATCTTCTTGCCGCGCACGCTGCCGTCGCAGGCGGCGATCACCTTACGACCCATGGCGCGCTTGCGGTTGTCGTTGATTGCAACCGTCGTTTCGATGAGGCGCATCGGGCTGTCATAGTCCTGCGCGGTCTTGACGAGCGCCAGCGTGTCCTTCGGAAAGCACGAGCCGCCATAGCCGGGGCCGGCATGCAGGAACTTGTCGCCGATGCGCTTGTCCATGCCGATGCCCTTGGCAACCTTTTGCACATCCGCACCGATCTGTTCGCAAAGGTCGGCGATCTCGTTGATGAAGGTAATCTTCATGGCGAGGAAGGCGTTGGCGGCGTACTTGATCAGCTCCGACGTGCGGCGCTCGCAGAAATAAGCGGTGCCTCGTTGAGGTAGAGCGGCCGGTAGACTTCGCGCATGACTTCCGTGGCGCGCGCGTCTTCGGTGCCGATGACGATGCGGTCGGGGCGCTTGAAGTCGGTGATGGCAGCACCTTCGCGCAGGAATTCCGGGTTCGAGACGACGGCGATGTCCTTGCCGGGGAACTCTTCGCGGAAGATGCGCTCGATCTCGTCGCCGGTGCCGACGGGAACGGTGGACTTCGTGACGACGACGGTGAAGCCGCTGACGGCTGCGGCAATCTCGCGCGCGGCGGCATAGACGTAGCTCAGGTCGGCATGGCCGTCGCCGCGGCGCGACGGCGTGCCGACCGCGATGAAGACGACATCGGCGTCTGCAACCGGTGCAGCCAGATCCTTGGAGAAATCCAGGCGGCCGGCGCTGCGGTTGTGCTCGATGATGGCATCGAGGCCCGGCTCGAAGATCGGCACTTCGCCGCGTTCAAGGGCGTCGATCTTCGCTTCGGATTTATCGACGCAGGTGATGTGGTGGCCGAAATCCGCAAGGCAGGCGCCGGAGACGAGACCGACATAGCCCGAACCAATCATAACAATGCGCATGGTACCCTCAAATATTGATTTGTGATTGCTGTGTATTGGGAGTTAGTGCCACAAGCAAGTAGCTTTGTTACATTTCGTGGCACGGGGTTAATTGCACGCGATCATCGGGAATCTCAGAATTGAATCGTGGGCATTCGCCGCTTTGCCAGCCGTATCGCCCGCGTCGATGTTGGGCGTCTTCATGATGGGTGCGACCGTGGTTTTGTCATCGGGTTGCTCAAGTATATCGGGGAAGGGGGTTGCTGCTATCCATTAACCAACTCTGTTGAATAATTTGATACTATTCTTTGCAATCTTCAGGCTGCAGAAACCCGAGGATTTGGTATGTCAATCCGATTTAAAAGCCTTATTTGCGCGTTCGGCGTATCAATCTCAATGTGGGTTTGCATTATCGGAGGGGGGAATTTCGTCTACCGGTCATTGATCAATCAGACGGATCAAACCTCGACAGCCAGCATAAGATAGAGCGCATAGCATTGCGGATTGGCGCCCTTGGGCGGGTTTATTCAATTTGATCCTGAGAACGCGTAATTAAAGTTGCATTTGCTGCGCTGCGGGATAGTATAGTGCAGTGCAATTTCGCCGCGGGTGCTGGCCTTGGCCATTTACCCTTCGTTTCCGTAGTCAACCCGAGGGTCGGAGCGATGACTGAGCTGGACACCTACCCAAGCCTGCAGATTTTCAAGTCTCCGTTGCAATCCCGCGTGATCCGCGCTTGCTACTATCAACCATCTTCAGGGACCATGGCTATCGAGATGCGCGCCGGTGGCTTTCGCATCTGGAAAGATGTTCCCCAAAGTTACGTCGATGCGCTTGTGCATCACCGAGCGCCCGGCCTGTTTTACGAGAAGGTGATGCGTCACTTGCTTGGTTCGCCGCTTTCCCCACTCGGTTTTTCAGCTATCTTATTCAAGGCATCCATATACCGAATACCCGAAAGCTTGTCCGCGTCGGTTTCTCGAGTGCGACGCTTGTCATTTCAGCAGTGACATTTTAATCGAACCCATCCTAACTTAGGTCTACTCGCCGGACCCCGCTGCATCGGCCGTGGCGTACCGGCGGTGACCTGTATTGTCTCGCCTGGTATTACGCTTGGCCGCAGTACTGCCGCCGAATACTCAAGGTCGGTGTGGGCCAACGATGCGCTTGCATTTTTTGAACCGTAAAATACCATACTCGCATGCAACGTGATCTTAATTCGAAGTTGATTGAGAGCTTCGTCTACGACGAGGAGGATCAGTTACTTCGCCTTCATCTCACAAGCGGCCAGATACGTGTCTATCGGGATGTGCCCAAAGATATCGTGGAAGGTCTTGCCAGAAGTCTTTCCCCAGGCTCATTCTATATCGAGAACATTCGGCACAAATTTTCCGCTGAGTAAAGGTGGAGCTCTTGGAGAGTAGGGTAGCGAAACTTCTGTTTCGCGTTCATGCAGCAGTACAACCAGTCGACGCGAACTCTGAAGGAAGAAGCGTTATGTCGCTTACATTTCAAAAATCGATGACGGCAGTCGTTGCGGGCTCCTGGTTGTTTGCGGCACAAACGTACGCGGCGGATATGGTGACGCGCAACGAGGAACGTGCGGCCCATGTCCAGGTAGATCGTCCGTACCGGATGGTCAGGACCACCTATGCTGGCCAGCCAGTTCGGGAATGCGACGATCTCCTCATCGAATACCGACAGACAGGTCTCACCGAGGTTGTAACGATCTGTCACCCGCCTGTATTCTAAAGACGTCGATAAGGGATGGAAATATAACGCTCTACGCCCGGCGGGGTCGCTGCGGCGGACTTAGACTCGAGTTGTTTCTTGATATTGAGGCAGGCATAATCCTATCTGTGGAGCCACTCTGTCCAGCCTTCCCGCGCCGTGGGAAGGCATCGGCGATGCTCACGTCACCTTGTTCCAGCGGTGAACCCATAATCGGTTCCATCGCTCAAGATCCAGACAGCGCCGGCGATGAGGCCACCCCACATCACCAGCGCGAGAACAATTGCCATCAGCAAATATTTTAAGCGAGTCGTCATAGGGAAACGCTAGACGCCGTTCCAACATGCGCACACTCATTGATAACCCAATTGGATAATATACAGTAAATATCTTCCCTCGAGTGTGCTAAATTGAACTTCTGGGAGGCTTGACCGGCGTCGTGGTCTTCTATCTCCTTTGCAATCAAGGCGTTACGGCTGACGGTTACAGGTTTCCGCGCCTCGGCGGCCAGCTCGGACACCGTTTCGTCATCAACCCAGTCAGGCATCCAGCAATACGCAAGCGCCTACCGCATGCTTGTCGGGCGCGAAGTTGATCGTGGTCTAGATCTCCCCACTCAATGAGGCAGCGTTTTGAGATTGATTGCAATTCAAGCTTTCGCACAATCTGAAACGTCAAATGCATCAGAGCTCGCACGGATTTGCTTTGTGTCAGAATCCGCAACAAGGCGTCGTCATCGGTGGACGTCGCGCGTTCGCTACGCAACAACCAGGACTTCGGCATCCTGCATCTCGTTCTCTCCGGCACGCCATGCTCTTTCATACGACAGGCGAATTGGACATTTACCTCAGGTTCTAGCCGTAACCGCAAAATGAACTTGCAACCCCCGCTGGCTTTCTTTTCTAGGCAAGCACCAAGAGAAGGACCAGAGGAGGCAACGTGGCGGAAATGATACCTCAGAGCGTCGTCGAGAAGCTAGAGCGCGAATGGCGAATGATTGACGCGACCGGCCGGCACCACCGAAGCCGCAACCCGAAATCTCAATTGAAATTCCGCGCTTGAAAGTCGGACGTGTCGATTGGTAGCCGGGCGTGGCTTCCAAAGTCAGTATCCTTTTTTTGGGGGCAACTGGCAAAAAATCAAGAGCTTCGAAAACCAGTGAGCACGTAAATCTAAGTCAAACGGCTTTGCGCGTGTGGCTCGTAAAATAGCGACGATACAGAATGCGTGGATACGAGCGATGAACGCCATATTTCTTCGCTAGGAAGTCTATCTTTGCTCCTGCCATATATTCAGCGATGAGCAGCAGGCGTTTTTCGCGTGTCAATCTGGAAGTTGCCATTGATGTTACTAGCGAATCTTTGGGAAAGGCTTCGATCGCTCTATGCTCGTTTTCTCATTTGGAGTCAAAGGCCTGGCGCAACGGCCGGCTTTCCATGTTAGGGCAGTCACCTTCCATTTTAGGGATGATCCTGGCACGCGGACTCCGGTCAGAACACCGGCGGTGGGTGCCAGCTTGAACTGGGCTTCCGAAAGTTGACACCGCTCATATGGCGAGATCTGCTCTCATGAGAGACGTTCTTTGCAGATCGTCTCCACAAGCTGCTGCAGATCCTTCACGCGCGCGACGAGCCATTGCAGTTCATCATCGCTGATCGTGTATTTCGACGAATATCGCGCCTCGACATAAGCCCGTGACAACAGCTCGAAGCAGCGGCGGGCAAAGCGGGTGTCGCGCGGCCAGGCCGCGACCAGCCGCGCATCGGTGCTTTCGGCTTGCGAGCGCAGCACCTTGATGCGGTGAGACTTCGGGCCGTAGAGGGTCGATACCAGGAGCACACATTGGTAAAAGTGTTCCGTTGCCTGGTGCATCATGAAGGACGCGTGGTTGTCGTCTTGTTGAGCAAGGTAAAACTTTGCGCCCTTTAGAAATTTTGCGCCGCTTGCGAACCACTGATCGAAATACCGCTGCGCCTCGGCCTTTGCCTCCTCCGGTGTCAGAGCCTTCGGCTGGGCGAGGGGATGGCCGGGCTCCTCGTAGAGCACGATCTCGTCTTTGGCGATGTCGGTAAAGAACGGCCGGCCGCGCGAAAGCTGGTCGTTGACGTCTGCCAGGCAGTGCACGATCGGGATCACCGGCGATCCGGTGGCTGATTATTCTATCCGCGGCAATGTTTATTTTGACTATATATGGTCATTTTAGATAGGAGGCCGTAATGTCAACAATTAGCGTAGCGGAAGCAAAATCCGGGTTCGCCGGGCTGGTGGATGAGGCCGCAAACGGCGAATTCGTGACGATCACGCGGCACGGAAAGCCCGCCGCCGTGCTTGTGTCGGTCGAAGCGGCCGAGCTTGCAAAGCGGGCTTTGAAGAAGCCACGGCCGAATTTTGGCGACTTCTTGATGACGTATCCCGGCCCTGCCGCTCTCGAAAGAAACCCCTCAAAAATGAGGGAAATTGATGAGTAATGGCCTGCTGCTTGATACGAACATCATATCGATATTCTCACCTGATCAAAAGGAAAAGCCATCTGATGCGGTCAAAGCATGGTTCCATGAGCAAGGTGAGGCTGACATGCTCTATCTGCCAGCCATGACCCTTGCCGAGATCGAGAAGGGCATGCGCAGCCTTCACCGTCGCGGTGGGGTCGGGCGAAGCGCTTGAATGCTTGGCTTGATTTCGTCGTGGATTCCTTTGGGGATCGCATCTTGAACGTTGATCCCATCGTTGCCCGGATCGCCGGGGCGCTGGAAGACGCTGCCACGGCTAAGGGCCGTCATCCCGGCCTTGGTGATCTCATCATTGCCGCAACGGCTAACCGCCAACCTGAAACACTTCATACCCATTGGGGTCCCTGTCGATCTCCCGGCCGCGTTCCGGCCGGAAAACGAGACTGCGCCAAAGACCCCTCGCTTTTGAGGGGTTAGGCAAGCTGCCCCTGTCAGATGGCCGATTCCGAAGATCGTGAAACCGACGATGTAGAGTCCTGCGCGGGCTTCGTGCGATGGGCGCAAGGGGCTGGAACGACATCAATCAAGCGCGCTCGCCGTCGCTGAATGGCTTGAGGCGCACAAAACAGTAGGGCCGGTTTTATGTCCCCGCGCTCCCAAGCTTTCACGGTCACGCTCTTTGGAAACGTGATTTCAAGGGCGCGATCGACATCGTATCATTCGTTCACCCAATACGATGACACAGATGCCAAGCACAAATCACATGCCTTCCTCGACAGTCTTATGCTGTTTGGAATGGGATACTCGTGGGGCGGGTTCCGCAGTCTTGCGATGGAGATCGAACTTGAGAATCGTCGAGTATTAAAGACTTTGTATAAAGGGGCGCTGCTACGCCTGCAGATTGGTCTTGAAGATGTCGATGATCTGATCTGCGATCTCGATCAGGCCTTGCGGCGTGCGTCGTAGCGGAATTCGCTCTCTTCGTGAGCAACATCAAGTCGTTAGACTCTCGTTATCAATACTCAATCAGGCAGCGTCTCTGTCTCCAGGGCGAAAGGGCGGTTCAATCGGACGTCAGCTGGCGCGGCCGCCTGTTCGAATCCTGTCGAGGCGGGCATCTAGTATAATGGACTTTTAAGCCGCCACCTTGTTTCGCAGCCTGCCTTCGTCGAGCAATATCCGGACCGTCTGCGCTGCGTTGGAACGCATCTCGACAGCCGCATGATCGGAATAGAAGGCGTTATGCGGCGTGATCACGAGCCGCCCGGCAAGCCAGCCTTCACGTTTGCGCCAAGCCGTCAGCAAAGAATGGTCACCGGGCGGCTCCTGCGCCAGAGTGTCGATTGCGGCCGCAGCCAGATGGCCGCTTCGCAACGAGGCTTCTAGCGCATCGAGGTCGTCGAGTAGCTCGCCGCGTGCTGTGTTTACGACAAGCGCTCCCGGTTTAAGTCGGGCAAGACCGTCGGCGCCCATAATGCCGCGCGTCTCTTCGGTCGCCGGACAATGAAGCGTGACCACATCCGACTGGGCGAGAAGCTTGTCCAGCCGGTCGGAGCGCTCGTAACCGACGGCCTTTTCATGGCCGGGCGGTTGGCCGGGATCGTAACCAAGGATACGGAAACCGAATGGCTTCAGCCGGTTGACGACCGCCGTGCCCGATCCGCCCGACGCCGACGACACCCACCGTGGTCCGGTTCGAGCGAGAAAGCGGCTTCAAGCTATGGACCTGCCATCCAGACGTGTATCCGCGGGCCCGGGCGTCGTGCTCCCAGAGCCGCCGGGTCAGCGACAGGATCATCGCGACCGCATGATCAGCAACTTCCTCCGTGCCATAATCGGGATTGTTGGCAAACGGGATGCCGGCGCTCGTGAGCGCCGAAAGATCGATCTTCTCGTAACCGACACCATATCGCACGACGCCACGACAACGCGTCAGATGGGCGATGCTGCGCGGCCCGAGGCGCGCGCCCCAGACCATCAGGGCATCGAGCCTTGCTAGCCGATCTGGAGCGAAAGATGCTTCATCGGTGCTGGCGAAGAAGTCGATCTCGACATCGTCGCCGAGCACTTTCGCTTCGAGGTCAGGCGTGCCGATCATGTGATCGGTAATCCCGACCACGTATTTCTTATGTGCTGTCATTCCCGTTCTACCGATATTGCCGCGTCAGCGTCATTCCCCATTCTACCGCGGTCTGGTGCTCCGATTGACGGAACATAACGTTCTCCAGCAGAGGGCCGAACAGGGTCACCATGATAAGCCCGGCGAAAACCCTGTGGGCGTGGAGCTCGTTGATGTTCTGGAATACGTATCAACCCAGCCGCCACGGCCGGAAGAGGCACCGAACATGCTCGGCGGCGATCAGCCTTTGAGTACTTATTCCGCGGCAATTGCGTCGGCTGTCGAGCGGGACTTCACAAGGACGGAAGCCTCCACCAGCGCCTGGTTTACGCGACCGAGAATAGCTGCTGACGGCTTGCCATCGGTGAAATCGCGGCTCGAGGCGTAGATTGCTGTCGGCAGAACAAAAGCCTCGAAAAAAGCGAACAGTGGGCGAAGTTGATGCTCGACAACGAGGGAGTGTCGATCGCCCCCGCCGGTCGCCGTCAGGATGACAGGTTTACCGCGCAAGTCTGCGGGATCAAGTAGATCGAAGACGTGCTTGAACAGGCCCGTGTAGCTCCCTTTGTAGGTTGGCGACCCGATGATGAGCGCTTCGGCCTCGACGATTGTTTGGATCATTTTTCTTGCGGCAGGATCGAGGTCCGCGACCGATCTTGCGGCCGCCAGTGACGTGCCGAGGTCTTCCACGTCGAAGACAGCATGCTGCAGGCCTGCCTGCTTCGCCAGCGAACCTGTTACGCTCTCCACGAAACGCCTGGTGCTCGACGGGCGGGAGATATTGCCCGAAAAGCCGACGATCAGATCGTTGCTCATCTAAATTCCTTTTACGAGTTCGTCTCGATCATGCAACGCAGGTTGCAGACCACGGGGAAGGCGGGGAGCCCCCATGTGGAAACCCAGAAGGGCCTGATATCTAAGGGATGTCATCGGGGGGTCCTGCTGTTTCGTTAGGCTGTTTTCAGGACGGTGAGCCCTGTCGGATAGCTCGAGCGGGTGGTTTCCTCGCGACTCCATCGATCAAACGCGGCACGGCCCAATATCGAAATCGATGTATCTTCCTGCGGCGCATGGACGAGTACGGACTGAACATCCCTGAAATGCCGTTCAAGTCCCAGGTCGGCGTTGAGGCCCGGATTGCCGATGCCGCGTACCGCGATCTGCACCGCTTCGCGCAGTTGCCGACCCGCGAGGAGCCGGGCCCTTATTAGCCTTTCCGCGTCACCATGGTTGGCTTCGAGCGCCCCGAAAATGATCTGTCGGGCACCGGAGACGAGCAGGTCGATCTCACCTGAAAGTGCCACAAACCGCTCTGTTTGGGCAATGGGACGGCCCAGATTGGCCGGCACGCGCTCATGCGCGAACCGAATGAAGGCCGCTTGCGCGGCTTCGGCCGCGCCGAGATAGATTGCAGTCAGCGCCAACGTGATCGCCGCATGGGCGCGATTGTCCTGCTGCGCCACCGATGGGTCGACGAGTTCCAGAACGTCTTCCCTCGGGATCTTGACGTCGATAAATTCGACGTCATGCGAACCTGTGGCGCGCATGCCCAGGCTGTTCCAGTTCTCAATCACGTGGATGCCGGGCAGTCCGTTTGGTACGACGAACGTTCCGACGCGCGCAGGCGTTTCGTCCGTATGCGCCCAGACAAGGAAATGGGTAAGGCCGTGTGCGCCCGTCACGAAGCGCTTGCGACCCGTAATTGACCAGCCGTTTGCAGTGCGGCGGGCGAGAGTCGCGGGTAAACCGCCGCGCGCCGGAGACCCCAGTTCCGGCTCGACGCGCGCTGCGTTGAGCAGCAGCGGTCGCTGCTTTCCCTCTGCCAGTAGGCGCCTGTATAGATCGTCCGGCCAATGGTTCTTTGCGGCCTGGCCGAGATGATTGAAGATCGTCATGGCGCTGATCAGCGCTACCGAGGGATCACCCCGCCCCAGCGCCGCCAGAATGTGGGCCGTATCACCGAGCGTAGCGCCTTCGCCGCCATAGCGAGTTGCAACAGTGCTCTCAAGGAGGCCACTCTGATGAACGGCACGGATACCCGTCCAGGGAAATTGACCGGTTCGATCCGCATCCGGTGCGGCTTCTGCGAGAACGCGCACGGTTTCATCTGGGACGATTTTATCATGGGACATGCGGGTCGAAGCTTTCTGGCTGGTGAGGGAGCGACATCCCTCGGCAAAGAACGAGCAGATCCGGCTGCGTTGACAAAAAGGGACGTGCGGTCTGGCGTTCAGGCCAGGCGGCACGCATCACGCGGCAGTCCTTTTCCTCGCATCTTCCCGTTCGCGAATGCCTTCACGCACAAGCGGCAGGATGTAACGGCCATAATCGACCGCATCATTGTAGTTGTCATAGCCGCGGATCGAGATCAGATCGGCGCCAAGATCGATGTAATCGAGGATGGAATCTGCAATGGTGCGCGGCGAGCCCACAAGCGCGGTGGTGGCGCCGCTGGCATTGGTTGCTGTGACCGTCGGATACCATAAGGCTCGGTCATGCACATCACCGCGTGCCGCAATGTCCAGAAGCCGCTGTGAACCGACATTGGCCGGGCGCCCAGCATTGAGTGGCGCACGTGCCAAGCCTTTCTGACGGTTTTCGTTCAACTGGTCTAGAACTCTGTGCGCCTTTTGCCACGCCAACTCGTCGGTTTCCGCCACGATCGGCCGGAAGGTGACCCAGATGCGCGGGCGATCCGTCCGACCTGCCCTTGCCGCTTCCGCGTAGATCCGTTCGATCTGCTGTTTTGTTTCTGCAAGCGGCTCCCCCCAGAGCCCGAAAATGTCGCACAGTGAACCACCGATCCGATAAGCGGCATCCGACGAACCGCCGAGCGAAATCGGGATCAGTCCATTGGTTGGGCGCACTGCGCTGCGGAATTGCTTAAACCGGTAGTATTTCCCACCGAAGTCGAAAGGTTCTGTGGACGTCCAGGCTTGACGTAGGATCCGGATGTATTCTTCCTGACGCTCGTAGCGCTGCTCCTTGTTGAGGAAGTCGCCTTCACGAGCCTGTTCTTCGTCGCTGCCGCCTGCGATGAAGTGAACGACTACACGCCCACCGCTCAACTGGTCGAGTGTTGCAAGTGATTTGGCTGCGACCGTTGGATAGATGGTGTTAGGGCGCAAGGCCACGATGATCTTGATATTCTTCGTGTGTGCCAGGACCGTAGCGCCGAGCGTGAAGGGATCGAAAGACGAGGAGGAGTAGGGGATCAGCGTATAGTTGAAGCCATAGTCGTCGAGCGCGCGCGCATAGCGCTCCAGGAAACGTGGATCCACAGGCGCGTCAGGTATGGGGTTCAGGTCGTTCGACGCGTTAGGAAAGCTTACACTAATGAATTCCGCGGCCATGTGAGCTCCTTCAGGTTGCCGACCAATGCACTGAGGGTAAGGTGCGACAGCGACATGAGGAAGACAGGTCTTTCTTTTTCTATAGATTCTGTAGAAAATATTCGCTATTGCGGCTTTTGAAGTAGGACTCACGGTCACCGCCATGCCGTTCAAGCAGGCCCCGGCTCCCGACGAAATAAGAAAATTGGCTGACCGCTGGGCACAACATGCGCTTTCATCCGAGGACAGCGCAGAGTAATCATTGTTGCGGCGACAACCTGCAACTTAATGGACGTCTTCCAGACCTAGTATGCAATCGTATGGCTTGTGAACGGTTACGAGGCAGGCGACCAGCCAAGTGCTGGAGCGACTGTCTCGGCCAGATCGGTCAGCAAGCGGACGTTCTCGGCGAGGCTGAAGGCAGGAGGCAGGAAGAGCACCACCTCGTCCGCGGCTGCGAGGCCCGGATCATTGAACACTGCCTCAATCACTCGATCGGGCGTGCCTTGAAAGACAGGCGAAATCTGAACCCCGGGGGGTTGGCGGGCGGGCTCGAGGGCACCTTTGGGACGCGACGCGGCAATTCCCTTGGTGCGACGCTCAAGGTCATAGGCCGCATACTTCTCTCGGAGCTCAGCGGTGGTCCCAACCAGGATGGAGGCGGCGACGGCGACCGGCGGCGGTTCGGTTGCCCACGTCTTGCGCCAGGTGGCACGAAACGCCTCGATAATGCGAGCCTGATACTGTCCGAAGGTCTCGCCCTCGGCCTGGTCGTGTTGCACGGTTCCGCAGATGAGTCCGATCCCAAGCTCGGCCGCCTGCACCGCGCTGCCCAAGCTAGCCGAGCCCTGGCGAATCCTGGAACGCAGGGTCGGGCTGTGCGGTGTCACGCGCAGCTCGGTGCCCTCCGGGACACCCTGGCCCGCTCCGGCGACAGTGTGGAGGACTTCGCCGCCAATCGCTGCGAGGAAGCGCGCCTGGCGGCGTTTGGCCTCCGTCCGGGCGTCGGTGTCGACGGCACCGAAGACTGCGTCGAACGCCGCGTTGGCACCGGTCGATATGGCAAGTTCGAGCCGGCCATCGATGAGCAAGTCGGTCGTGCCGGCCGCCTCGGCGAGCAGGATAGGGTCCTGGTAGCGCATTGGGATGACCGCCGATCCCAGCTTGATGCGCTTGGTGTGCTGACCGGCGGCGGCGAAGAACGGAAGCGGAGAGGACAGGTAGTGGTCGAAGTGTCGCTGATAGGCCCAGCCTGACTGTAGCCCAGCCGCTCAGCTTCCTTGAACAACTCGATCCCCTCGCGCAGGCCCTGCGCCGGTCCGGCTTCGTCGTTGAACGACACCCTGGTATTGAAGCCGAGCCACCGCTTTGGGCGGAACGATGCGGGCAGGGTACTGACAGGCGCAGCGATGGTCATGCGATCTTTTCCCTGCCGATGATCCGCCGGGGTTGCAGGCGTGGCACGCGGGCAACACCGGCAATGCCGGACGGGATCGATTCCAGCAACGACGCGGTATAGGGGTGTTGCGGGTTGTCGAAGATGTCACTGACTGTTCCGCGTTCGACGATGCGACCCCGCTGCATCACAGAGACGGTGTGCGCAAGTTGGCGAACGAGAGCCAGATCATGGGACACGAACACATAGGTCAGGCCAAGCTTGGCCTGCAGCGATAGCAATACCTCTACGATATCGGCCTGGACGCTGACATCGAGCGCGGAGGTCGGCTCGTCGAGTACGATCACGTCCGGCCGCAGCACCAAGGAGCGTGCAATCGCCACGCGCTGGCGCTGGCCGCCTGAGAGGGCTGACGGCTTACGGGAAAGGAGCTGCTCGCCGAGCCCCACATTGGCTAGCGCCTCTCTGGCCTGTTCGACCCGCTCCCTGGGCGTTCCGATCTTGAACCGGTCGAGCGGCTCGCGCACCAGTTGCTCGACCTTCCAGGTCGGGTCGAGCGAGGTAAACGGGTTCTGATAGACAAGCTGGAGATGGCGCCAAGCCATGCGCAGCGATCCGTGCGAGCGACCGGTGAGCTGCTCGCCGGCGACCGAGATGTCGCCGGTGTCGGGCACCTCGAGTCCGACGAGCAGCCGGATCGTCGTCGTCTTGCCCGAGCCGGACTCGCCCACCAGCGCATGGGTCGTGCCGGCCGGGACGCTGAACGACACGTCGTTGACGGCTGTCAATACTTTGCCATCGACTTTGAATGCCTTCGTGACGGCGCTGACCTCGATCTTCGGTGCCTTGCCGGCGGCATCAAGGAGACGAAAGCCGGGATCGCGCAATGTGGCGTAGCGATTGGGGTTGAGGGCTGGAACATCGGCGTGCAACTTCTTTGCGTATGCCGAAGTGGGCGATGAGAAGACGGAAGCGGTTTTGCCGGCTTCCTGGACGGCGCCCTCTTTGAGTACCACGAGCGAGTTCGCTCGCTCGGCGGCGATCGCAAGGTCATGGGTAATGAGAAGCAGGCTGATATCAAGCTCGTGCTGGAGACGCGAAACCAAGTCGAGGATCCGCTTCTGGATCGTGACGTCGAGCGCGGACGTCGGCTCGTCTGCGACCAGGAGCGCGGGCCGCGGCAGGACCGCAAGGCCGATCAGTACGCGCTGCAGCATGCCCCCTGACAACTGGTGGGGGTAAGACTCGTAGACCCGTTGGGGGTTGTCGAGCCCGACCTGGGCGAATGTTTCCAGGATGAGCGCCTTGCGGATGGCCGCATTAGGCTCGTCGATAAGGGCGGCCTCCTCCATCGCTTGCGCACCGATCGTCCTGACCGGATTGAGCGAGGTGCCGGGATCCTGCGGAACGAAACCGATCGCCCGTCCCCGTAGTGGCCGGAAATGACGCTCGGAAAGCGCGAGCACGTCCTGACCATCGAATTCAACGCGCCCGGTCGCGCGCCCTTCACTCGGGAGCAGCCGCAGCACCGCGCGTGCGATGGTCGATTTGCCCGAACCCGACTCGCCTATGAGCGCGAGGCTCTTGCCGCGCCCTAGCTCGAAGCTGACGTTGCTAACGACTTGGTGTGGCCCGTAAGATACCGAAAGTCCCTCGGTTCGAAGCAGCGGACCTAATCGCTGCGGCTTGGACGCGTCGTTTTCAACGCTTAAGAAATTGGCGGTCAGTCTGTCTTGCGGAGCCATCGGCTGATCCTGTTCACAGAGAGGACGGTCGCGATTGTGACAAGGGCCGGCGCGTACACGAGCCACGGCCATTTGAGGTAGTCCTTGCCGATGGAGATCAGCAGACCCCAGTCGGAGGCGGGCGGCGGGTCGCCATAGCCAAGGAAGGCAAGACTGGCGATCACCAGGATCGACTCGCCGAACTGCAACACTGCAAGCGGCAGTACCGAACGTGAGGCGTTCGGCAGCACGTGGCGCAAAAGAATGTATCGGCGCGAGCCGCCCATCAGGAACGACGCCTCAACGAATGTCGCCTGCCTCGTCTTGATGACTTCCGAGCGCATGACCCGGGCGAAGATCGCCACCGCTGAGACGCCGGTGGCGATTGCGGCGTTTATGGTCTCGAAACCGATCGCAGTAACAACGATGACCGCAAGCAGGAATTTTGGGATGGCCAGCAGTACGTCGACCAGACGGGCGAATACGATGTCCACCCAACCTCCGAGAAAGCCGGCCAGAAGGCCGATGAGACCGCCAGCGACGACGCCTATCACAACGGCGATGAGCGCGCTCGACACAGAAGAGGCCGTACCATATACGACGCGGGTATAGACGTCTCGTCCGAGGTGATCGGTACCGAACCAGTGCCCGATGCCGGGGCCAAGCAATTTGTCGGCCGGCACCCCGACGACGGGGCTATGGCTCGCGAACAGTCCGGGGAGGAGCGACCAGGCGATCACCAGCGCGATAACCGCGAAGGCGAGCGCGACGGTCGGCGGCACCCGAAGGGCCGTGACCCACTGGGAGGCCTTCACGGTCGAGGGGGAGGAAGTGGAGGCGAGGGTCATCAAGTCACCGCCTTGCTGAGATCAATGGAGTCGTCGGCGGTAGCCGGTCGGTACTTGGAGCCGCCGATGAGCTTCACACGCGGGTCGAGCAACGGGTAGACCAGGTCAGCGATCAGGTTGACGAGCACGAAGTCCACTGCCCCCAACGAAACGACAGCTTGCAGGACGGGAAGGTCCTGAGTGCTCACCGAACGCTGCACCAGACTGCCAACACCGGTGCGTCCGAAGACGGTCTCGGTGATCAGCGAGCCGCCGAGCAGTTCGCCGATGGTGAGTGCGATGACGGTGACAACCGGCAGCGAGGCCGGCTTGAGCAAGTGTTTTGCAAAAAGACGCATTTGCCCGATACCGCGACCACGCGCGACCGCGGCGTATTCCTGCTCTGCCTCGTGATCAAGGTTTGCAATGAGCACCTCGGCGATCTGCGCTGAAACAGGAATTCCGAGCGCGATTGCCGCAAACAGGGTCGCCCAAAAGCTATTGGGTTCGATGACGCGGAAGAGCCCGATCTGGAAGCCGAAGACGTGAATCAGGACCAGGCCGATCACGAAATTGGGTACCGACAGGAACAACGACGGGAAGCCCCGCAGCAAGCCCTGTCCCAACCGTTTTGGAACGAACCGAGTCCCATACGAAACCGCCATTGCCAGCAGCAATGCGACCGCGAGACCTGTCGTTGCGAGAATCAGCGTTGAGGGAAGCACCTCGGCAATCAACGTTGCCACGGGCCGATTGGACCGCATCGACATGCCTAGGTCGCCAGTCAGAAAGCCGCAAAGGGACGTCCACAGTTGCACCAGGACTGGTCTGTCCAAGCCCTGAGCCGCGATGATTTCGGCAATCTCTTCCTCCGTGAACCCGTTCTGGGGGTTGCGAAGGACGCTTGTGATCGGGTCGCCTGGCAGAATGCTGACGACCACGAAGGTGAAGACATAGGCCAGCAGTATAACGACGACAGCCTGGCCGAGCCGCTTTGCGGCGTAGGTTAGGTAGGCATTGCTCATGCCGGTTACCTCCTCACGTTGCGCGTCAATCGCTCTTGGTGGCCGTGTAGTAACTGGCGTAGGCGACGCCGTTATATGTCTCGCCCTTGAGCGTCGGCGATTGCACATAGATGCGCTGGACGATCTGTGTGCGCGGGATGAAATAGCCCTGCTCGAGGACGTATTTCTGCAGCTCGTCGAGAAGCGGCTTTCGAATTTCGGCAGAGCCAGCGCCGGCGATCTTGTCGCGCAGTTCGTTGAGCTTGTTATCGCTTTCCCCGAGGGCGAACCAGTTCTCGCCGTTGTTTGCGTTTGTCAGGATGCTCGCAACGGTGCCAGCATCGATGAAGCTGCGCGTCACCTCATAGGTTGGAACAGCCGCGCCTCCGAACTTGACCTTCTCTCCGAACGTCACGACGTCGTAAGCTCGTATAACAACTTTCCAACCGATCTTGCCGAGCTGCTGAGCAATGAGCTCGTCCACCGACTTCGAGGTCGCAAGGTAAGGATTGGAGTGGATTGTCAGCGATAGCGGCTTGCCGTCCTTCGTGCGGACGCCGTCCGCACCCTTCGTCCAGCCCGCCTCGTCGAGGAGCTTTTCGGCCCTATCGGGATTAAACGCTAGCAGGTCGCTGTGGTCGGTCACTCCGGGCACATTGCTCTGGATGAAGGACGTCGCGAGTTTCCAGTCGGGGGTGTAAACGGTGTCGATGATTTCCTGGCGGTTGATCCCGGCCTGCAGCGCTTGGCGGACCTTGACGTCGTCATATGGTGTCAGCTTAGTGTTGACCGCCCAGCCATTGACGAAGCCGAGATAGCGCGGGGTGGCGATGGTGAAGCCCTCCTCCTTGAGGGACTTCAGCTCCTGGGGGGAGGCGTTGTAGGCGACGTCTGCTTGGCCGGACTGAACCGAGGCGACCCTGAGCGACGGCTCGGACACTAGCTTATAGGTGATAGAGTCGAGAAAGGCCGGGCCGGTGTGGCCAACTGCAGGAGGACCCCAATTGTAATCCTTGCGCTTGACCAGCTTGACGAAGTCACCCTCCTTCCAGGAATCGACCACGTACGGGCCGCTGCCGGAAGTCTTGCTCAAGTCGGCCTGCCGGGCTGCGGGCTGCGCGATGGTCTTCGGCGAGATCAGGATCGAGCCGTGGTAGCCGAGCGTTGGAATGAAGCCGAGCGTCGGCTTCTTGAAGAAGACCTTTACTGTGGTCGCGTCAACCGCTTCGGCATGATCGTAGGTTTTCGGGAAGAGGCCAATCGGATTGATGCCCTCGCTCTTGCGGCCGGCGTACCAGATGTCGAGATTGGCGACGACGGCCGCCGCATCGAGCGGGGTGCCGTCGGAAAAGGTCACGCCGTCCTTAAGGTGCAAGGTGAACTCGGTGGCGTTGTCGTTCTGCTCCCAGCGCTCGGCAAGCCAGGGGCTGACCTTGCCGTCAGCGTCGACATAGAGGAGCTTGTCGGCCACGTGGCCCCAGATGTGGCCCTGGAAGCTGGAGATTGCGCTATTGTTCGGGATCCAGGTATCGCCCAGCGAATCAATGAGGAATGTGACGTCGCCGCCATTGCGCGGGCTGTCAGCGCTCAGAGCCGGAGTGAACCCTGCCGTTGCCACCAAAATAGCAGTCGCTGCCGCGGACGTTGTTATCAGCAGACGGCGTCGGGAAAGAGAGAGCAACGTAGAACGTTCGATCATGAGGAAATCCTGATGGTTCGGGTTGAGTCTGATACGGTCGTGGCGCGGGCTGTTACCGTTCCGCAAATGTGTTTTGATCCTGATATCGCGACGGCAGGCGCGCGATATCAGCCGCCGCCAGACCATTAATCGGCTAAGCGCTCGCCCTGACAGCGAGGTGCCTATGACTGGGTTAAGAGGCCTGATGGTTGTCGCGGCGCTGCGGCCAAGGCTCACTCCCTGATCATTATTTGCGTCACGGCATGCGTTTGCTGGCGTTGTTTACCTCTCAGCATATGCTGCGTTTCTGAGTAGCTTTGACAAAAATCATGAGGGACAGCCTAGGCAACACGCATCAACCGAGAAAGACTAGTTGTTCTTTTTCTATAGAATTTATAGATTTTTTTGTTCAGTTTCTGGCCCTGGTAAGGATCAGCTTTTTCGAGCGTCTCGCGGGGCGGCGTGGCGGCGTGTTTTCAACGCCGCGGCGATTTCGGACCAAGGATTTTCGGGGCTTTCTTATTCGGTGACGCTCGTAGGCAATGGCTTCCACAGGTGGTGGTTGCGGGGGCAGGTGCCACCAAGATTCACGATCGATCAGCGACCCTGCTCGGCCCGGCAGCGCCGTCCATAAATTTCATCGCCTCGAATATCCGCACACGAGGCGGCTCGCCGACAAAACGTTCCACCTCCACTCTGGTGAGCTGTCCGGTCGAGCCCTGGGCCAGTTGGGAGGTGCCGACATCACGAGTGAGAATGTTCGCATTGCCATGAATGCACATGGCTTTCTCCGCGCAACGATTATCGGGCTCGAACCACGCGCCTGTCGCCAGCTGCATGACCCCCTTACGCACGTCCTTGCTTATCACCGCTGCGGCGAGGCAGCTGCCACGGGTGTTGAACAACCGCACGATATCGCCATCCGAAATGCCGCGCGCGGCCGCATCGGCTGGGTTGATGCGAACTGGCTCGCGGCCCTTGATCTTGGTGGAGCGACTGAAATCACCATAGTCCAGCTGGCTATGCAGCCGCGAATGTGGCTGGTTGCAGACCAGATGCAGCGGGTAGCGGCTCTCGTCAGTCTCCGCCTTCGCCCCAGGAGGATACCATCGCGGATGCCCTCGGCAGTCGTCGTAGCCGAAGCTTTCGATTGTTTGCGAAAAGATCTCGATCTTTCCGGATGGCGTCTGCAGCGGAGATCCGGACGGATCATCTCGAAAGGCGCGCGCTGGTCCACCGTCGTCGGGCTTCAGCGGCAGGCGTATCTCTCCGCGTTTCCAGAACGCCTCGAAATCGGGAGCCTCGTGCCCGGCGGCTGCAAGCGCCTTTTGCGTGGTCTCGAAAAGAAGCGCGAGCCATTCCTTGCTGGTCCGGTTTTCCGTGAACTCTTCGAACTTACCGAGACGGCGTGCTATCTTGGAGAAGATCTCATAATCGTCCCGCGCTTCGCCGATCGGGTCGATCAGCTTCTTCATCGCGATCATCAACGGATCGCGGTCCGCCGCGCCGATATCGTCACGCTCGAGCGTGGTGGTCGCAGGCAGCACGATATCCGCGTGACGCGCCGAAGACGTCCAGGCCGTCTCGTGCACGATGATGGTCTCCGGCCTCTTGAACGCCGCCCGCAGTCTGTTGAGATCCTGGTGGTGATGAAACGGGTTGCCTCCTGCCCAATAGACGAGGCGGATATTGGGATAACGCATCGCCTGGCCGTTATAGTGGAACTCGTCGCCTGAATTGAGGAGCATGTCGGCGATCCGCGCGACGGGAATGAAATCCGGCACAGGATTTTTGAATTGACTGAGCGTGGGCAGCGGGACTGCGAGCTGGCCCTTGCCGATATTCCCCAGCGCGCCGAGTGAATAGGCATAGCCGCCGCCATCCAGTCCCATCTGCCCGAGCATTGCAGCGAGCACGATGCCCATCCAGACGGGCTGCTCGCCATGGTCGGCTCGCTGGAGGGAATGGCTGACGGTGATCAATGTCCGGGCGCTAGCCATGGTCCGCGCTAGATTCCTGATGGCGTCGACGCCGATGCCGCAGATGCCGGAAGCCCATTCCGGGCTCTTTTCGACGCCATCGCTCCGGCCAAGCAGGTAGTCTTCGAAACGTTCGTAACCGACCGTATAGCGGTCGAGAAATTCGCGGTCGTGCAATCCCTCAGTGACGAGCGCATGGGCAAGGCCGAGCATCAGCGCAACATCGGTGCCCGGCACGATCGGCAGCCACTGCGCGTTCAGCTCGGCGGGGAAATCATCTTTCAGCGGACTAACGAGGACAAAGCGCGCACCTCGCGCGTTCGCGCCGTTCAGCGACTGGCGCACGATATGCGCGCTGATGCCGCCGCCATGCACGTCGGTGTTCTTGATCGCCATTCCGCCGAAGGCGACGACCAGTTCGCTGCTCCGTTCGATGGCCTCCCAGGTGACGCTCTTGCGGTCGAAATGGTCGTATGGTCCCAATACATGCGGTATGATGACCATTGCAGCACCGGAGCTGTAGGTGTTGACGGATCGCACGTATCCGCCCAGCACATTCAAAAAGCGGTGGATCTGGCTTTGCGCATGATGGAAGCGTCCGGCACTCGACCAGCCGTAGGATCCCCCGAACACGGCCTTGGGGCCGAAGTCTCGGTAAACCCGCCGCAATTCGTTCGCAACGAGGTCCACAGCCTGCGGCCAGCCGACTTCCACATAGTCATCCGCCCCACGATTGAGCGCGTTGCCGGGGGTGCCGTCGAGCCAGCCGCGCCTGACTGCCGGGCGCCTGATGCGCGCTGGGCTATGGGCAATCGCCGGCAAGTTGCCCAAAAGGGGCGACGGATGCGGGTCGGCTGGATGGGGACGGATTTCGAGCTTTCCATCTTCGTAGCGGCCCGAAAAGGCGCCCCAGTGGGAGCTATGGGTCTGAAACGAACTCATTTGCAAGCTCCAATCTATCAAGGCGTTTCAACAGGCACTGAAGCTAATCGGGCAAGACTTTGCCCGGGTTCATGATGCCTGTCGGATCGATGGCATGCTTGATGACGGCCATGAGGTCGACGGCGTCGCCATGTTCTTCGCGCAGATAG